>JBMOGJ010000111.1:0-8647 GCA_049318425.1 Phycisphaerales bacterium
TCGGCGTGAAGAACGAGGACATGATCGACATCGAGAGCTGGATGCCCGGCCGCGGGCAGAACGGCCCCGACGGGGCGCCGACCGGCGAGTTCGGCGAGACGCATTCCGCGAGCCGCCTGAACGACTTCCAGTGTCGCCGGCTCAACCTGCGCTACAAGGACGAGACGGGCAAGATGCGCTTCGCGTACGCGCTGAACAACACGGTGGCGGCGAGCCCGCGCATCCTGATCCCGCTGCTCGAGATGCACCAGCAGGCCGATGGCAGCGTGCTCGTTCCCGAGGTGCTGCGCCCGTACATGGGCGGCATTGGGAAGATCGGCTGATTCCAGCGTCATAGGGCGTCCCTTGCGGCGTTCGGGATGGCAACGCCCGCTCCCGGAGCACCGCCATGGACCTCACGAACACGCTTCGCCTCGTCGCTCTCTCGCTCGCGCTCTCGGCGGCATCGCTGTCGGTGGGCCAGGCGCCGCCGCCTGATGGCGACTTCCCCGATGGCCCCCCGCCGTTCGGTCCGCCGCCCTTCGATCCTGGCGAGGGTCCGGGCTTCGGTCCTCCCGGGGGAGGTCGACCTGGTGGCGGCGGCATGGGGCCTGGAGGAATGGAGCCCGGTGGAATGGGGCCCGGCGGAATGGGGCCCGGCGGCCCGATGGCGGAAACGCGTGAGATCCTCAAGCGCTTCGACAAGGACGGCAACGGCCGACTCGAGGGCGCGGAGCGCGATGCAGCCCGCGAGGAGCTGCGGAAGTCGCCGCAGCGTGGACCGGGCGGACGCGGGGGCATGCGTGGTCCCGGAGGAGGTCCGGGCGGCGGCCCGGGCGGCGGCCCCGGCGGCACGCGCGCCGAGACCAAGCCCGGCCCGAAGGTCGCGCCCGCGGATGTGAAGGCGTATCCCGATGCCCCGCTCTTCGCGCCCGAGGTCGTGCGCACCGTATTCCTCGACTTCGACGTCGCGAACTGGGAGGAGGAGCTCGAGCTCTTCCACAACACCGACGCCGACGTGCCAGCGCGCATGACCGTCGACGGGCGCTCGATCGAGGGCGTGGGCGTCCACTTCCGCGGCGCGTCGAGCTACATGATGGTTCCGCGCGGCACGAAGCGCTCGTTCAACATCGCCGTCGACCACACCGACGGGAAGGCCGCGCTGTACGGGCAGAACACGCTCAACTTCCTCAACTGCAACGGCGACGCGTCGTTCATGTCGGCGGTGCTGTACGCGCACCTCGCGCGGCCGCACATCGCCGCGCCGCGCGCGAACTTCGTGCATGTGGTCGTGAACGGCGAGTCGTGGGGCCTCTTCGCGAACGTCGAGCAGTTCAACAAGGCGTTCCTGCGCGAGCACTGGCCCGACTTCAAGGGCGACGGCGCGCGCTGGAAGGTGAAGGGCTCGCCCAACGCGACGGGCGGCCTCGACCACCGCGGCGAGGAGCTCGCCGCCTACCGCCAGCGCTACGAGATCAAGACCAAGGACAGCGAGAAGGACTGGAAGGCCTTGGTCACGCTGTGCAGGACGCTCAGCAAGACGCCGATCGACGAGCTCGAGGCGGCGCTCACGCCGATGCTCGATCTCGACGGGGCGCTCTGGTTCCTCGCGCTCGACATCGTGACCGCGAACTCGGACGGCTACTGGACGCGCGCAAGCGATTACTCGCTCTACCGCGATCCGAAGGGCGTGTTCCACATCGTGCCGCACGACATGAACGAGGCGTTCAAGCTCGCGCATGGCGGACCGGGTGGACCAGGTGGTCGCGGCGGTCCCGGTGGCGGCGGCGCGCCTGCTGGAAGACCGGGCCGCGGCATGCGGCCGCGCCCTGCCGACGCCGACGCTCCCCCGCCGCAGTCGGCGCCCGGCGCCGTTCGCGGCCAGGACGCGCGCCCAGCGGAGGGCCCCGCTCCGCAACGCGGCGCACGCGGCGGGAGCATGGTCGAGCTCGATCCGCTGAGCGGCCTCGACGACCCGACCAAGCCGCTGCGAAGCAGGCTGCTGCAGGTGCCGGCGCTCCGCGCGAAGTACCTCGGGTTCGTCAAGCAGCTTGCCGCCGAGATGGCCTGGGAGAAGACCGGCCCGCTCGTCGCGTCGCAGCGCGCGCTCGTCGAGACGCTCGTCGCGCAGGACACCCGCAAGGCGTTCACCACCGACGCGTTCGAGCGCGACACCTCGCCCGAGCCGACGGGTACGCTGCGACAGTTCTTCGAGAAGCGCTCGAAGTACCTGCTCGAGTACCAGCCGAAGGGCGTCGCCCCGGCGAAGAAGGACTGACGATGCCAGAGTTCCTGCAGAGCGCGTTCTCGAGCGACAATGACGTGCACTACGCCGACGCCGCGCTCCGCCTCGTGGCGGCGGTCGCGTTCGGCGCGGCCATCGCCTTCGTCTACCGCTGGACGCGCGGCCGCTCGGCCGACCGCCGGTTCGTAGCGACGCTGGTGCTGCTCACGCTGCTCCTGAGCGTGACGACGATCGTGATCGGCGACAACGTCGCGCGCGCGTTCAGTATCGTGGGCGCGCTCTCGATCGTCCGCTTCCGCACGGTCGTCGAGGACACGCGCGACACCGCGTTCGTGATCTGCGCGGTTGCGCTCGGCCTTGCGGTGGGCGCCGGCTACCTCGCGGTGCCGGCGATGGCGCTCCCCTTCATCGCGATCGCCGCGAAGTTCTTCAGCGGCGACCCGAACGTGCTCGACGGCATCGATCCGAGCCCGTTCACGCTGCATGTGAAGGTCGCGCCCGACTTCGCGGGGCGCGACGAACTCCAGCGCGAGCTCGCGCGCTGCGAACCGAAGCCGAACCTCGTGGGCATCGAGAGCGCGCGTGCAGGCACCGCCATCGAGCGCAGCTACGAGGTCGAGCTCGCGGGCGAACAGGCGGCCGACGCGCTCATCGACCGGCTCTCGCGCATTGCGGGCGTGCTCGCGGTCGAGGTGGTGCGCGCACGCAAGTAGCCGCGCGCGGCGCTCAGCGGTTCGTCCAGCCCGTGGGCTTGATCTCGTAGCGGAACGACCCGTCGGCCATCAGGTCGATGAGCGCCCAGGTCGGCTCGCAGTAGGTCTTGTGCGGCTTCCACCAGCCGCCGCAGACGGCGCCGCTGCAGCAGTAGGTCACGCCGTCGACCTCGCAGCGGTCGATCAGGTGCGTGTGGCCCGAGAGGACGAGCTTCACGTTTCCCGCCTTGCGGAAGAGCCCATGGATGGGCGCCGCATCGAGGTGCACGAAGCCACCGGAGATCGTGGTCTCCTTCGCCTTCACCTCGGTTTCGCCGCGGATGTGCGGCGTGACGGTCACGATCGGGATGTGCGAGACGACGACGGTCGGAAGCGTGTTCTTCGCGAGATCGGCCTCGAGCCACGCGCGCTGCTCGGGGTTGAGCTTGGCGAGGTACGAGCACTCGTCGTCGGGATCGGCCTCGACCGACGACAGCACGATGAAGTGCCAGCCGTTGCGATCGAAGCTGCGCCAGCGCGACTCGAGCTTGAGCTCGGCGAGCGGCCGCGCGTATCCGTAGTCGGGCTCGTCGCCCTTGAGCTCGGCCTTGGAGCGGCAGAACCCGAACACATCGTGGTTGCCGAGGCAGTGCTCGACGGGTACCTGGCAGTGCTCGGCGAAGAGCTTGTGCAGCAGCGCCCACTCGCGGTCGACCTGCGCGCGCTTCGTCGCGTACGAATCCATGATGAGGTCGCCGCCGGTGAGGATCATCTCGATCCGCTCGGCGCGCGCCGCATCGAAGGCCTTGATCATGCCCGCCTCGCTGTCGCGGTCGGGCGTGATGTGCAGGTCGGTGAAGTGCGCGAAGCGGAGGGCGCGCTCCGGTGCACCGCGGAGGGTTTCCGCATGCGCGATCCGGGGAGCGATCCCGAGGGCGCCTCCGAGCGCGGCGAGGCCGGAGAGCGTTGCGAAGGAGCGGCGCGACGGATCATGCTGCGGGTGGACCATGGCGGCAGACTACGGACGCGGACGCGGCCCGCCAAGTCGGCCAAGCCGCCGGGAGGGCGGCCATCTGCACCGCCAGGTCCGATCTGCGCCCCTGCCACGGAGGGGAAACCGCGACATTTCCCGCCCGCGGGGGCGATTTCGCGACTTCGGAACTCAAGTCGCCCCAGCGGCTTGACGATGGCGTGGCGGACGGTATTCTCTCCGTCCCACAACCCATTCCCCGATAGCTCAGTTGGTAGAGCGGCGAGCTGTTAACTCGCATGTCACTGGTTCGAGTCCAGTTCGGGGAGTTCGGAAACGAAAGAAGGCCCGCCTCGAAGTCGAGGCGGGCCTTTTCGTCGACCGGCGGAGTGGTCGAATCGGCCCGCGTGGGGCGTCGTGGCGGGCGTTTCGCGCTCTCGCGTTTGTGACGGCGGATCGGGGGAGCGGGTCGGACAGCGCCGGACGTGGCTCCCTGCCATGGAAACGCTCGGACGCTCGAATTGCCGTGAACCGGAGAGCGTGATCGGGGGAGTTGGGAGAAATGTCGCAAATCTGGCGGATGGATCGGTCACATCGGGGCGGGGCGAGCGCCTGTGGAGGCATGAAGTCCTTCGCTGTACGCCCTGCCCGTGAAGTGACTCCCGAGCCGACTGCTCTCCCGTAGCATTGGCTCAAGGAAACTGGCCTGCTTCCACCGCATTTCCGCTGGAGTGCTCCTTGACCCGATCCCACTCTCGATGCCCACGCTTCGCCCGTATCCGATTCGGCGATCCGCTTCGGCTCTGGATCGCCACTGCCGCGCTCGCCTTCGCATGTCCGTGCGGCCCCGCGCGTGGCGAGAACGATCTTCAAACTGAGTTCACCGCAACCGCGCTCGGTGCATCCGACCCCGCGGCGGTACTCGATGACACCATCGAGGAAGACAACGAACTCCGTTCCGGCACAGGGCTCGTGAACCTCGTTGAGTTCCGCGACGTGCTTCGTCGCGAGGAACTCGCGGCGTTTCTCTCGGAAGGCCGCGCGTCGCCCGAAGTGCGACGCGCGATCTGGGAATGCGCGGTGCAGCGCTGGCCGGGGTTCGTGGACGCGCTCTCAGCCCGCCGCCGCGCCCTTCGTGACGCGATCCTCGATTCGTCACGCGAATGGGGTCTGCAATTCGATGCGGGAAACTCCCCGGATCCGAAGCTGATGGCGAAGCACTCGCGGAACGTTGTGCGCATCCAGTCGGAGCGCGCTGCGGCTGAGGTTCGGTTCCTCGCGGAGCTCGTGGACTGCGCTTGCGCGAGACTCGCGTCGCAGCCGTCCGATGCTCCCGAGACTCCAGAAGCAGCCGAGGACCCCCTACAGGTCGGGCCTGCGAAGCTCCTCGAACCGCTCGTGCAGCGGGCGAAGCTCCGGAACACCGACTCGTCCATCCTTGGAAGACCTCCGCGCTGGCTGGCCGTCGATCCGCGCAACGCGTTGGCCATGATCGAGGCCGCCCCTGCCGAGCGGAACGTGGTTGAGGATCTGCTCTCGGCCTTCGAGGCGTCGAGGACTTCGCTGCTGCTCGCTCGGTACCAGGCCGAGTGGCGGGCGCTCGGCTCCGAGGATGCCGTCCGCCGCAGCGCATGGCGCCGCGTCGAGGCGCTCGAGCGGCGGATCAGACAGGAAACGCGCACGGCGATTCGCAACATCGCCGAGACGCTTGACGGCGAGGGTGGCGAGCACCTGCAACTTCTCGCGGCGCGCGTGGCCTACCCCGAGTTCGCTCCGGCGCTTGAGGAGATCGAAGGACTGCTGCAGCGCGGCGGAAGGCGCATTTCGAAGGACGCTCCCGGTGCCGATGCGGGCGTGCCGCGAGAGGAGTTGCTCGCCGCCTTTCGGCGTGTCATCGAGGAGCTCGACATGACGGGCGAACGCGATGGATTCCTGTGGATCCGGAGTGGCGATCCCGCGATGACGGAGTCGATCGAGGGCGCCCGAGCCAAGCTGGATGCGGTCGTCGAGAGATGGCGCTGACCGACCACGCACTCGCTTCCATCTGAACCGGCCGAGAGGCCGAGAGGCTCGCGGTCTTCCCCGTGATTCCTGGGCCACGCCCGCTGCGAGTGATGGCAGACTCGGCCGCGAACCGTCGGGGGCAACGGGACAGCGGTTCAGCGAGGGGCAACCCGCCGTAAGAAAGTCGGGGCGAGCTTTCCTATTGCGCCAAGGCACCAAGCAAACGGTCCGTTCCCTGCACCGTTGACTAGGAAGCGATCGTTTCCGAGCAAGACGCCCTGAGAAAGGAGCGCTTCCCATGCCCCGCACGACCGGCAACTACCGCAGTTCCACCGTCACCGGCGAGACCGTGCGCACCAACGGCGACTGGGAGGGCTGGACCCAGTTCTACCTGGCGTGCGTCGAGGAGTCCGCCCAGGACGGCGTCGCGGTCGCTCAGCGCATCTTCGCGCTCACGGGCAAGGACCGCGGCCGGCTCATGTCGCACGCGGGCGCCACCGTGGCGGCGATCCATCTGCTCGACCTGCTGCCGTCAAATCCGATCGTCACGGTGCCGAATGCGACGAAACTGCTGGGTACCACTGCGCCCACCGCGCGCAAGGCGATCGAGGTGCTGGAGCGCATCGGCGTCCTGTGCGAGACCAGCGGGAAGCAGCGCGACCGCGTCTACGCGTACCAGGCATACCTGCAGGCGCTGACGGCGGACGAGGGGCGGGGGTAGCGGTGCCGGGGGTTGAAGCCGGTGCGATCCGGGGGCTTCAACGGTCGGCCTCAAACGGGGCCGATCGTTTCGTTTCCAGGCTGATGCTGCCGCGGTCTGCCTAGACCCCGCTCGCCTGCCACCGCTCCTTCGGCCCCTGCTTCTCCATCCACGTGCGCTCGGGCGGAATGCGCCGGTAGCCGAACTTCTCGTAGAGGCCCTCCGCGTCGCGCGTGGCGAGGCACCAGCGGCGCACGGTCTGCAGCGACGGATGCCGTTCGAGTTCCTCGATCAAGCGGCGCGAGAGGCCCTGTCCGCGCCAAGGCTCGAGGACGACGACATCGCAGAGCCACGCAAAGGTCGCGCGGTCGGTGACGACGCGTGCGATGCCGATGGTCGCTCCCGTCGACTCGTCGATCGCCACGGCGGTGATGCTGTTGCGCAGCGCCTCGGCGACGACCTCGCGGCGGATGCTGGGTGACCAGTAGGTGCCTGCGACGATGCGGTGGATCGCTTCGAGGTCGTGGTGCGCGGGCTCGGATGAGATGGTGATGGGCATGTCGTTCGCTCCTCGCGCAGGCCGCCTCACGCCGAGCCGATGAGCGCGTCGACCTCGATCTCGATCTTCATGCGTGGGTCGGCGAGACCTGCTTCGATCATGGTCGCCGCAGGACGGATGTCGCCAAAGGCAGCGCGCAGCGCTGGCCATGTCGCAGGGAAATCGGCGGCGTTTGGAAGGATGTAGCGGACGCGCACGACATCGCGCATCGACGCGCCCGCGTCGCGCAGCGCCGCCTCGATGTTGCGGAGGCACCGCTCGGTCTGCGTGGCGACGGAGTCGCTGATCGTCATGGTTGCGTAGTCGAATCCCGTGGTGCCCGAGACGAACACCTGGTTCCCGCAGGCGACGGCGCGCGAGTAGCCGATGTCGCGTTCGAACGAGGAACCCGAGGAGATGAGGCGGCGAGGCATGGGGGCACGATAGCCCAGACCTGAGCCCCCGAGGACCGGCCGGACGAGCTGCGCTTCTTGCCCGTGAGGGGGGATCGCGTTGCGGGCGGGCGCCTCTCGGGGAGCCGTGGAGCGCCGACGCTCGAGAACCGCGAAGATTGCGTTGTCGGGCGCACGCCTGAGCCCGCGTGGTCCGCCGTGCGTGCTACCGTCGACCGCATGGAATGGACCACGCACTTCTTCAGCGGCGGCCGGGAGCATGCGTTGCCCGGCATCGTGACGGATGCCACGAGACTCGGCGGAGTGGACGTCGCTGGCGCGCGCGTGAACCGCATCCAGTGGACGGCGCAGAGCGACGCGGACATCTCCGAGGTCGCGGTGCCGGACCTCGTCGAGTTCCTAGAGGTTTGCGCCCGCGAGCTTCGGATGTGCGCCGTATCGGGCGGGCCGTGGTCGGCCATGCTGCTCACCGTCGCGCAGGAATCGGGGAGCATCGGGGCGTTTCTCGTCGATGCGTCGGACCGGCCCGCGAGGTCCGGCGCGCTCGCGATGATCTCGCTGGCGCAGCTCGAGGCGGCCGCGTGGGAACTGCCGGCGCCGGACGAGGATCCCGATGGGTTCGAGCTCGCCAGCCAGGCGCTGCAGGCGCGCGTGCGGGAGGCGCTCCTGCGCGCGGCGGGGAAGGAACCGGCGCGCGCTGCGATCGGCGCGTTTCGCGCCGAGACGGGGCTGCCGATCCTGCTGGATCCCCTCGGCGAGACCGATTTTGCCGACTTCGTTCCGCTGATCGCTGATTGAGGAGGGCTGTATGCGGTCGACGCGCGCATTGATCGATGGCGGCTTCCCGCGTGTCGGGCGGGTCGTCGCGATCGCGTGGATGGTCGTGACGCCCTTCGCGCAGATGGGGTGTTTCGGCAAGCACCGCGGACCATGGCGCGAGGCGACCGCGCAGGATGTCGAGGTGCTGCGCGAGCACTATCACGTCGATGTCGGCGACCGCACGGTGCTTCGACGCGACGTGTCGGTCTGGTTCATCGGACCGGCCTCGGGGTATCCCGAGTGGGCGGTGCGCGATGCGGACGGGGTCGTGACGGTGGTTGCGCCGA
>JBMOGJ010000112.1:0-8536 GCA_049318425.1 Phycisphaerales bacterium
GCTACGCGGGCACGCTGGTCAAGCGCGGCCGCGAGTGGCTCGTCGAGCCCGATGGCCGCTCGATCCGCGAGCCGATCGTCGTGCGCGACCCGGGCGCGAAGAACGCGAAGGAAGGCGACAAGGTCGTCGTCGACATCCTGCTCTGGCCCGAGGAGGGCGCGCTCGCCGAGGGCGTGATCCTCGAGGTGCTCGGCGCCGCGGGCCGTCCCGACGTCGAGACGCAGGCGGTGATCGCGACCTACATGATCCGCGAGGTCTTCCCGCCCGAGGCGCTCGACCAGGCGCGCGAGTCGGCGGTGGCGTTCGAGCGCGCGACGCACGACGCGACCCAGACGGGCAACTGGGCCGACCGCGAGGACCTCACCGGCCGGTTCATCTTCACCATCGATCCGCCGGACGCGAAGGACTTCGACGACGCGATCTCGATCGAGCACAACGAGACCACGGGGCACTGGGAGCTCGGCGTGCACATCGCCGACGTCGCCCACTTCGTCACCCAGGACTCGGCGCTCGACGAGGAGGCGAAGGCGCGCGCGACCAGCGTGTACCTCCCCCGCCACACCGTGCCGATGCTGCCGGAGACGCTGTCGAACGGCGTCTGCTCGCTGCAGGAGGGCGTGGCGCGCTTCACG
The DNA here is from genome assembly GCA_049318425.1 of Phycisphaerales bacterium. Lineage (GTDB taxonomy): Bacteria > Planctomycetota > Phycisphaerae > Phycisphaerales > SM1A02 > QWPT01. The sequence continues at coordinate 633 of JBMOGJ010000112.1, forward strand.
CTGAGCGCGTTCATCACCCTCGACGACGAGGCGAAGGTCGTCGGCCAGCGCCTCGCGCGCACCGTGATCCGGAGCGCCAAGCGGCTCACCTACATCGAGGCGCAGTCGCTGATCGACGGCAAGCTCGACACCGCGCGCCAGCACGCGCGGACCGACACGGCCTACACGCTCGAGCTCATCGAGAAGCTCAAGATGAGCGACCGCCTCGCGCGGCTCATCCGCGCGCGCCGCGAGAAGGGCGGCATGATCCACCTCGACCTGCCCGAGGTCGACCTCGTGTTCGACGACGCCGGCCATGTCGTCGACGCGGTGAAGGAGGACGACTCCTTCACCCACACGCTGATCGAGATGTTCATGGTCGAGGCCAACGAGGCGGTCGCCCGCACCTTCGCGGGGCTCGACACGCCGCTGCTGCGCCGCATCCACCCCGACCCGACCTTCGGCGACATCGAGGAGGTGCGCCAGTTCGCCCGCCTCGCCAAGTGGCGCCTGCCCGACGAGCCGACCCGCAAGGACCTGCAGGCGCTGCTCGAGGCGACCCGCAACTCCCCCGCCGCGCGCGCGATCCACTTCTCGGTGCTGCGCTGCATGTCGAAGGCGGTCTACTCACCGGCCCTCATCGGCCACTACGCGCTCGCGAGCGAGCACTACGCGCACTTCACCAGCCCGATCCGGCGGTACCCCGACCTGCTCGTCCACCGCGTGGTGCACTCGTACCTCGACATCACCGACAACGGCACAGAGTCGGGTGGCGGCAAGCGCAGGCGCCAGCTCGCGCGCCAGCTCGCCGACGACCCGCGCGTGCGCGACGAGGCGCAGCTCATCGACCTCGGCCGCCACGCGAGCGACCGCGAGGTCGCGGCCGACGCCGCGGAGAAGGACCTCCGCACCTTCCTCGTGCTGCAGCTCCTGCACGAGAAGCACCTCGGCGAGGAGTTCGACGGCACCGTCACCGGCATCATGCCCAACGGCACCGTGTTCGTGTCGATCGACCGCTACCTCATCGACGGCGCCATCCCGAGCCGCGACATGAAGGGCGGCGACGGCCGCCTCGACCGCTTCAACCGCGATCCCCGCAGCGGCCGACTGATCGCGCAGCGCAGCGGCGCGTCGATCGGTCTCGGCGACCGGATCAAGGTGCGCATCGCGACGGTCGACCTGCGCGGTCGCCAGCTGAACCTCGAGATCTCGAAGTTCGGCCGCGCGGCCATCGAGGTCGAGTCGGAGCTCCCGGCCTCGGGCGACGCGGGCGCGCGGCTCGTGGGCGGACAGCGCGAGTACTTCGAGCCCCGCCCGCGCGAGGGCGGCAAGACGGGCCGCACCGGCCGCGACAAGTTCGGCCACAAGTCGGGCTTCAAGCAGGGACGGCGCGGACGCAAGGGATAAACGCGCCGGCAACGGCGTGAGCGCTGAGCGCGCGCTAGAACGACCAGTCGCTCAGCGCGACCGCGAGGTCGCCGGCGTCGACGATGCCCGTGTTGTTCACATCGAGGATCGGGTTGAACACGCCCCAGGAGGCGAGCAGCTCCGTGAGGTCGCGCGCGTCGACCACGCCGTCGCGGGTGAAGTCGCCCGCCGCGAAGTCGACGGGGCCCACGAACTCGGGCGACTTCCGCGGCGCCGCGACGGTGGCGCTGACCCGCGCGTCGCGCTCGACCTCCGCGGCGTCGACGAGCCGCGCGACCCACGCATAGGCCGGCGCGCCGGGCGAGCCGACCTGCTCGAGCGAGATCCCGTTGATGCCGGGCCCGGGCGACGCCGACTGCACCGCCGCGAGCGCCACGATCGGCGCGCAGGTGACGGGCGACCCCGGCGCGACCATCGCCGCGCGCGCGATCTGCCCGCCGAGCGGCTGGAACACCGCACCCGGGATCAGGAAGCCCTGCACCACCTCGTGCCGCACCATGTTGCCGGAGATCCGGTTGACCAGCAGCACCCGCACGGTGATGCCGTCGAAACGCTGCAGCGCCGTGGCCTCGATCACGGTCCAGCCACCGCCGGTGAGCCACTGCGCGTGCGCGATCGCGCCCGCCATCTCGGCGACGCTCACCGTCGGCTCGATGCCGAGGCCGGGCAGCAGCGCGGGGATCACGCCACCCGTGATCGAGTCGACCTCGACCAGGACGGGCGCATCGAAGTAACTCACGCGGTACGCGAGGATGCCGCCCTCGTAGAGCAGCTCGACACGCTCGGTGTCGCTGCGGCGCGCGGCGGCGTTGGCGGCCGACTGCGCCTGCGCGAAGTCGGTCGCGGCGTAGTTCAGCCGCTGCACCGCCTGCTGCGTCGCCGCGAACTCGTCGGGCGGGACCGGGATCGACGCGACATCGAGCAGCGCGCCGGTGTCGCGGTCGATGGTCGCGGTGGTGAAGGTGGTGGGCGGCGTGTCGACGAGATCGCCCTCGTAGACCCACACGTCGTTGCGGGTGCGCAGGCGGAGCGCGAGCAGCTTCTGCCCCGGCACGGCGGCGCGACTCGCAGCGGCGGCGGCTGGGAACCCGATGTCGGCACGCGCCTCGCGCGCGGTGCCCGCGAGGGCGACGGCGGCGGTGGCAAGGGTGGCGAGGGCAAGGCTGCCGGGGGCAAGGGTGCCGGGGGCAAGGGTGCCGGGGAAGTTGACAGTCGAGGTCGTCCACACAGCTCAGTCGTCCTTCTGAGTCGAGCGACGAGCGTAGCAAAGCGCGTGGAGCGAACCAAGGGGAATCACACGGGTCGCGGGCGGCGCGCCCACGCGCGGACCGTCCCGCACGCGAGCGCCCCTTCCCAGCCCGCGGGGCAAAAATGCAGCCTGCGCTGGGAGTATTGGGCCGTCCCAGCGCAGGCAGTGCAATGTCCTGGAGCGCCCGCCTGTCAGCGGGCGCTCCGTGAGCGATTGGATCGATCAGCCCCAGTTCGAGATCACCGCGGTGACCTCCTGGGCGCCGACCATGTCGTCGCCATTGACGTCCATGATCGGGTTGACCGAACCCCAGGCGTTGAACACCTCGGTGATGTCGAGCGCGTCGACGATGCCGTCGCGGTTGTAGTCGCCCTGGCGAGCGGTGACCGGCGCGGTCGCGAAGCGGAAGCCGTTGCCGATCGCCTGCGAGGCGTCGACGATGTAGTCGATCTCGATCATCTCGGCGGTGATCAGGTTGATCTTCCAGTTGATCGTGGTGCCGGTCTTCTCGGTCTCCACCTCGAACTCGACTTCAGCGATGCCGGCGCCCGGGTAGGCGGCCTCGGCGGCGCCGATGGCGGCTGAGAGGCCGGTCACGACCATGTCCCAGTTGGCGCGGATCGCGGCGACGCGCGAGGCCTGGTTGCCCGCGGGCACGAAGTCGCTGGCCGAGAGCACGGCGTCACCCGCGACGCGGACGACCGAGAGCATGCTGCTGTCGAGGTCCATGAGGAGGACTTCGACGATGTTGCCGCCCTTCTCAGACTCGTTCTCGAGGCCGATGGTGACCCAGCTGGCGCCCTTGCCCGAGTTCTTGTGCGACTCGGCGAGGCCGATGGCCGCGATGACCGAGGTCGAGGGGTTGGTCGGGTCCATGTCGTCGTCGGCGCCGTGGTGCGGGATCACGCCACCGGTGACGCTGTCGATGTACATCTTGGTGTCGCCGTCGAAGTACTCGACCTGGTAGGCCAGGATGCCGGCCTCGATGTCGTAGGCGACCTTCTGCACGTCGCTGCGCGAGCTGGCGGTGTTGGCGGCGTCGATCGCGGCGGCGAAGTCGATCTGGACCTCGTCGAGGCGGTCGGCGATCGGCTGCAGCGCGGCGCGGTTCGCGGCGGACACGGTGTTGATGTTGAGGCGGATCAGCGCGCCGGTCTCGAGGTTGAGGCGCGGCTCGTAGCGGGTCGTGAGCGCGGCGTTGTAGAGCTCGCCCTCGTAGACCATGGCGCCGTTGCGCTGGCGCTGCTGGATGCCGAAGAGCGTGCCCAGCGGCGCGGCGGCGCGGGCGCCGTCGACGGCGGCCGAGAAGCCGATGTCGGCGGAGGCGGTGGCGGCGACACCGGCGGCAACCGCGGTGGCGACGAACGACGAAGTGACAGCGAACGTCCTGAGAGACATATCTTGACTCCTGAGGCTTGGGTCCCGGGGCGGGAATGGTTGATTGCGGCGGCCCACTCGGCATCCGCCGGCGTCCCGAGGGCTGAACGACTCGCCCTGCGGACGGCACAGGGGAGCGACCGTCCCGCGCGCTGATACGACACGGCACGCGAAATCCAAGGAATCGCATCTTCCGCGCTTGCAGAGGCTTGGGTGAGGCATGCTCCCCAGTGGGAAGTCCCGCGCCCGACGCGCCCCGCGCGCGGTTATCCGACCGCACCCTCGATCACATGGCCGTGGACGTCGGTGAGCCGCATGTCGCGACCGCCGAAACGGAAGGTCAGCCGACGGTGGTCGACGCCCATCAGGTGGAGCATCGTCGCGTGCAGATCGTGCACCTGGTACGGCTGCTCGACCGCGCGGTAGCCGAACTCGTCGGTGGCGCCGATCACGGTGCCGCCCTTCACGCCGCCGCCGGCCATCCACACGGTGAAGCCGAACGGATTGTGATCGCGGCCGTTCGAGCCCTGCGCGAACGGCGTGCGGCCGAACTCCGCGGCCCACACCACCAGGGTCGACTCGAGCAGCCCGCGCCGCTTGAGGTCGAGGATGAGCGCCGCGACCGGCTGGTCCACCGCGTGCGCGTTCGCCTCGTGCCCCGCCTTCAGGTCGTTGTGCTGGTCCCAGCGGTCGCCGATCGTGCGCGGGCAGGTGACCTCGACGAAGCGCACGCCGCGCTCGACGAGGCGCCGCGCGAGGCAGCACTCGCGCGCGTAGTGGCGCGTGTTCGGGTCGGGCGAGTCGAAGCCGTAGAGCTCCTGCGTCTCCTTGCTCTCGCCGTCGAGCGAGGCGAGCTCGGGCACCGCGGCCTGCATGCGGTAGGCGAGCTCGTGGTTCTTGATCGCGCTCTCGACGGCCTCGGCCTCGGTGTCGTGCGCGAAGGCGCTGTCGAGCCGCGCGATCAACTGCCGCTTGCGCGCCTGCGCGTCGAGCTGCTCGCGCGGGGTCGCGTCGGCGATCGCCTCGCCCACCGGCCGCATGATCGAGCCCTGGTGCCGCGCGGGCAGGAATCCCGCGGTGAAGCAGTCGAGTCCGCCGGGCGGGATGAGTCCGCCCTCGATGACGACGAAGCCGGGGAGGTTCGCGTTCTCGTCGCCGAGGCCGTACGCGCACCACGCACCCATGCCGGGGCGGCCGGGGATGCCCGCGCCCGTGTGCAGCAGGTAGTTGGCGTTGGTGTGCTCGCTGAACTCGCTCGTCATCGAGCGGATCACGCAGAGCTCGTCGGCGACGCTCCCGATGTGCGGGAACAGGTCGCTCACCGGCAGTCCCGACTCGCCGTAGCGCCGGAACTTCCACGGCGACGCGAGCGTGTTGCCGTTGTTGTTGAACTGCGTGGGCGCCGTCTTCATCGGGAACGGCTTGCCGTTCAGGTCGACGAGCCGCGGCTTGGGGTCGAAGGTGTCGACCTGCGACGGACCGCCGTCCATGTAGAGGAAGATCACGCTGCGCGCGCGCGCGGGGAGATGGGTCGCCGCGAGCGCGCGTTCGGCGAGCAGGTCGGCCGCGTCGGAGGCGAGCGCCGTGCGGCCCGCGAGCCCCGCGAACGCGAGCAGTCCGAAGCCGCCGCCGAGCGAGCGGAGCGCCTCGCGGCGGGTGAACGGCGGCGCGTGGAAGCGGCCGCAATGATGTCGTGGGTGGCTGCTGGTCATCGGAGGAACACGAATTCCTTGGCGGAGAAGAGCGCGTGGGCGAGCGCGGTGAAGGCGGCGGCGTCGCGTGCGCGCGCATCGGCGGCACCGGCGGCGGTCGCGGCGGCGCGTTCGTCGGCGATGAAGCCGCGCGCGGCGGCGCGTTCGTCGGCGCGGGGCGCGCGGGCGAAGGCGGCGTGCCACATCGCGTCGAAGCGGGCGTCGTCGGCGTCGTTGCTCTCGCTCGATGCGCCCGCGGTGGAGGCCGCTGCGCTTGCGGAAGTCGCGGCGAGCCGCTCGCCCCACACGCGCGCGAGCTCGTGCGCGAGATCGCTGTTGAGGAGCGCGAGCGCCTGCGCAGGCACATTCGACGCATGCCGCTTTCCGCAGGTCGTCGCCGGCACCGGCTGGTCGAACGCCTGCATGAAGGGATCGAGGAAGTTGCGCCGCACCGCGATGTACACGCTGCGGCGGCCGGCGCCGTCGACGGGACCGCTCGCACCGGGGCGGCCGCGTCCCTGCATGTGCTCGGTCAGGCGCGCGGGCACGCTCGGACCGCCGACCGTCGCGTCGAACCGGCCGCTGGCCGCGAGCATCGCGTCGCGGATCGCCTCGGCGTCGAGGCGGCGCACCGCGAGCGGCCCCCACGCGGTGGGCGGGAGCGTGTCGTCGTCGGCGGCCGCGCGGTAGGCGCGCGAGAGCACGACCTCGCGGATGAGCTCCTTGAAGGTGGCACCTCGCGCGAGCTTCTGCGCGAGGAATTCGAGGAGCTCCGCGCTCCACGGCGCTGCGCCGAGCTGGCCGAAGTCGTCGGGCGTCTCGACGATGCCGCGGCCGAAGAGCTTGAGCCAGACGCGGTTCGCGAGCGTGCGCCAGAGGTACGGGTTCGACTCGCTCGTGATCGCCTGCGCCAGCTCGAGGCGCCCGCTCGACACGGCACCGGGGCGCGACTGCATCGACAGGAACGAGAGCACGCCGCGCGGCGCGGGTTCGCCGTAGTTCCGCGGCGAGCCGCGCACATGGATGGGCTCGTCGAACCCGCCCGAATCCTCGGCCACGAGCGCGCGGACCGGCGGCGTGCAGGCGCGCAGCGCGTCGCGCGCGGCGAGCACGCGGCTCCGGAGCGCGTCGGCGGCCGGTGCGGCGCCATCGCGCGCCAACGCGGGTCCATCGATGTCCCACGCGCCGGCCTCGGGCGGCTGCGCGTCGTCGCTCGCGATCACCGCGTCGACCTCGATCCAGCCGCCGCCATCGTCGGTGAGCTCGATGTAGGCGCGCTCGCCGGCGAAGCGCGCGAGGTCGAAGGTCTCGACGCGCCACTCCCACGCGCGCGGATCGCGCGCGGCGGCCGCGGCGTCGGCGTCGGCGAGGCGGCGCCGCATGCCCTCGAAGAGCAGGCCGTTGTTGGCGTCGAGCCAGTAGTTGTCGATGAGCACGCGCAGCCAGCTCGACGCGCCGCGCACGCGCACATGGAGGTAGCGCGCACCGATGCCGAACGCGGGCGAGCGCGCGCTGCCCACGAGCTGCGCGTCGAGCCGCGCGCTGTCGATCGTGCCGCACTCGGCGGCGCGCAGCGAGCCGTCGGCGGCGCAGGCGAGGAGCGACGCAGAGCACGCGAACGCATGGCCGGAGCGCGACCAGGCGGCGCCACCGTCGGTTGCGTCGTCGATCCGCGTGAAAGTGGAGGAGGAGGAGGAGGAGGAGGACGGCGCGAGTCCGGTCGCCGAGGGCATGACGCCCGCGGCGCGCACCGCCTCGTCGAGCGCCGCGCGCGCCGACGCTGCGTGCCGCGCGGCGTTCGGGTCGGTGTCGATGAACGCCTCCACGCGCCGCGTGTTGCGCAGCGCGCCCGCCACCGCGAAGAAGTCGCGCGCGGGAATCGGATCGAACTTGTGATCGTGGCAGCGCGCGCAGGCGAGCGTGAGCCCGAGCAGCGATCGCCCCGCGACGTCGACCTTGCCCGCGATCCGGTCGGCCTCGTCGACGCGGACATCGACGGGCGCGTGGGTGGCCGGACCGAGGAACCAGTACGTCGTGCCGAGCGGCGCGGCGTTCGCGAGCCCGAGCGCGGCACGCGGCTCGAGCAGGTCGCCCGCGATCTGCTCGGCGACGAAGCGCGCCGGCGGCAGGTCGCGGTTGAAGGCGTCGATCACCCAGTCGCGGTAGCGCCACGCCTCGGG
>JBMOGJ010000113.1:0-8241 GCA_049318425.1 Phycisphaerales bacterium
TGCCGCAGTCGCGGAGCAGCAGGCTGCCGCCGTTCTGCTTCGCGACCTTGTCGACGGGGCAGCCCATGTTGATGTCGATGACGCGCGCGCCGTGGTCGACGGCCCAGATCGCGGCGTCGGGCAGCGGGTCCTCGGAGTTGCCGTAGAGCTGCATGCCCGCCGGCTGGTCGTGCTCGTTGGTGCGCGCGAGGTCGAGGGTGCGCGAGGTCTCCTTGAGGATCGCGCGCGAGTTGAGGAGGTCGGTGTACGCGCAGCCGACGCCGCCCTGCTCGCGGCAGACGATGCGGAACGCGAGGTCGGTGTGCCCGGCGATCGGCGCGAGGAGGAGGGGGGAGTCGAGTTGGACGGGGCCGAGGCGGAGCACGGGGGGAGCGTAGCGGGTCAGTGCCCGGGTTCGACGCTGTCCGCGCGGAGCTGGGTCTCTCGCGCGGCCGCGGACGATGGGGCGGTGCGTCGTCAACGCGTCGTCGCGGCTGGAAGCGCGGCGCTACTTCGCCGACTCGAAGGTCACATCCTCGAGCCGGTAGAGACCGAGGAGAAAGCCGCCGGTCTCGAAGGGCTCGACGACGAGGCGGCCGCGGAAGGTGCCGAAGCGGAAGAGGTGCAGCCCCTGCATCGGCACCGGGGTGCGCATCGTCATGTCGATCGCGTCGAACGGGGTCGGGGGGAGTCCGATGCAGCAGCCGTCCCAGCGGTTCAGGGTGAGGAGCAGGTTCTTCGCCACGGCGACGCGGACGGCGGTCGAGTAGTAGCCGCTGATCTCGATCGAGGTGCCGTCGACGAGGCGGACCCACGGTGGAGGCGTGAGGGCCTTCCGCGCGGGGTCGATGGACGACGAGGCGGAGGTGAGGAGTTCCCAGCTGATGCGGTAGGGGTCGTCGGGGCGGCCGTTGCCGGTGACACGGAAGCGGCCGTCGAGTTCGAGCGTGCGTTCGTCGATGCGGCGGACGACGTCGTTCGGCGAGCGAGTGTCGGTCGGGATCGGCGGCGCGGCGGGGATGCGGATGCCGCTTTCGCCGAGGAGGTCGATGTCGGGTGTGGGCGCGGTCGCCGATGCGGGCGCGGGTGTCGGAGTGGGTTCCGGCGTGGGTTTCGGTGTGGCTTTCGACGTCGGTGCTTGCGTGGGTTCCTGAGTGGACTCGGCGGTCGCGTCGATCGCGGCGCTCGGCGGGGTGACTGCGCGCGGCGCGACGACGAACCACACCCCTGCGGCGGCGAGCAGCGCGATGACCGTCCAGAACCAGCGCATCAGCGGCGGGCTCCGCCCATCCGTGCGCGCGTCGCGGGGGTGAACTCCGCCTCGACGGCCTTCGCGTGTTGCGCACCGAGCGCGACGGCGAGGATGGCGTCGCGCACCGACTCCATCGGCAGCGACGGCTCGAGGAACGGGTCGGGGAGCTCGCCCAGGAGGACGGGGTCGTGGCCGCTCGGCTGCTCGACGCGGCCGTGCGAGCCGCGCACGAGCGAGGCGTCGAGGGGGATCACATCGAGCAGCGCGCGGAAGCCGAGCTTGCGGAGGAGCAGCTTCCGCAGCGCGCGGCCCTTGGGCCAGGGCAGCTTCGGGTCGTAGAACAGCTCGCAGGGGTCGTACCCCGGCTTGCGGTGGATGTCGACGGTGCGCGCGTAGTCGGGGGCGAGCCGGTCGTCGAGCCACCAGCCGTAGGCGAACCAGCGGTCGGTCGCGCTCACGCAGACGATGTCGCCCGCGCGCGGGTGGTCGAGCCCGGCGGCGGCGCGCGCGGGGCCGGAGAGCGTGCGCTCGACGCCGTCGACGCGGGCGAGGATCGCCTCGACCGCCGCGATGTCGGCAGGGTCGCGCACGGAGACATGCGCGACCTGGTGGTCGGCGACGGCGAATGCGCGGCTGTTCTCGAGGTCGAGGTGCTCGAGGCCGTCCTCGTGGCGGATCGCGACGAAGCCCGCGTCACGGAGGACGCGGTTGAGCCACACCGCGTCGCGCACGGGGACGATGCCGTACTCGCTCACGATGAGCGGGTGGTATCCGCGCGCCGTGCAGGCGTCGAGGAGACCGCCGACGACGCGGTCGATCTCGCGCAGTTCCTGGCGGATGGACGGATGTCCGGGGCCCACCTTCTGCAGCGCGTAGTCGAGGTGCGGCAGGTAGACGAGCGCGAGGTCGGCGGCTGCGTCGGCGCTGGAGAGGAGCTGGTTCGCCGCGAGCGCGATCCAGTCGGTCGACTCGATGCCGGCCGTCGGACCCCAGAACTTGAACAGCGGGAAGCGCCCGAAACGCGCCTGCAGGTCGTCGCGCAGCGCGGCGGGGCGGGTGAGGCAGTCGGGGACCTTGCGTCCGTCGGCCTTGTAGAGCGGGCGGGGCGTGACCATGCGGTCGGTCGACGCGTGCATCGCGTACCACCAGCAGATGTTCGCGGCGCGGTAGCCGGGCTCGATGCGGCGCGCGGTCTCCCAGACCTTCTCGCCCGCGACCAGGCGGTTCGACTGCTTCCAGAACTGGACCTCGCCGAGCGACCGGTCGTGCCATCCGTTGCCCACGATGCCGTGTCCGTCGGCCGGGAGGCCGGTCAGCATCGACGACTGCGCCGTGCAGGTGACCGCCGGCAGCGGCGGGCGGAGCCTGCGCACGCCGCCCGAGCGCCGCGCGAACTCCTTGATGCGCGGCGTCGCGTCGCCGATCAGGTTCGGCGAGAGCGCGACGACATTGAGGACGCAGACGCGTTGGGCCACGCGGCAATGGTACGGAATGGAGCGCCCCGCGCGCGTGGGGTCGCGCGCGCGGGGACGCAAGTCGCGGAGCGTCGGAGCGGGAGCAGGACGAGGCCATCGTGGGACTCAGGCGCCGGAGATGCCGGTTCCGGGCGCGAAGAGGAAGCGGGCCTCGACGAAGCGCCCGTTCCTGAAGATCGCGATGGCGGAGAACTCGTGGTTCACGTCGACGGTCCAGGCGTCCTTGCCGTCGCGGAACTCGACGCTGCGGACGCCGAGCTCGGCCGCGTAGTGCGCGACCTCGTCGAAGTCGCCGGCGAGGTGCACCGCGGTTCCGGCGTCGACGCCGGTGCGGCCATCGGGGTCGGTGGGCACGCCGTCGACCCGGATCTCGAGCGTCGGATAGCCGCCGGTGCCGGGCAGCACGCGGGCGTTGGGCAGGACCATGGTGGCCTCGCCGGCGCCGGTGACCGCGTCGTAGCGCGCCTCGGCGATCGCGAGGAGGTACTCGTCGCAGTCCATCTTCGAGAGGTGGATGCCGTCGCTCGTGCTCGTGCGCGCGCGGTCGCGTGGCGCGCGCTCGGTCGGCGGCCGCAGCTTGAGGGGATAGAACATGCCCTCGCAGTTGAGCTGCACGTAGAGCGGATCGGTCGGGACGGTCGAGCAGTGGAGGCAGAAGCGGATCTCCTCGCCGCGCGCACGCCAGACATGCTGCTCGCAGAGCGAGTAGGTGGGCGGGAGCGTGTCGACCGGATGGTCGAGGATCGCCGTGAGCAGCGGCGCGCAGAGCGACACCACCGCGTTGGCGACATAGGGCAGCGTCTGGCAGCCCGTGAGCGCGGGCAGCGATGCGGCGCCGAGCGTGGCGGCGACCGCGCCGAGCACGGCGCTTCGGCGCGAGGCGCGGGAGAGGAGCGAACGCGACAGACCGACGACAGGGCTTGGCTGGGCCATGGTCGTTTCCTTTCCCCGGAGGACCGGGAGTTCGATGGACCGCGCGCGGCGTGCGCTGCGGCGAGTGCGCATCATGACGCGACGGAGAAGCGCACCGCGATTTCGCACCACGGATTTTCGCAGATCGCGCGGATGGAAAAATCGCGCGTCAACTGCCGGCGATGCGGCGCTGGAGCCGCAGCGTGAGCGCGAAGAGCACCGTGCAGCACGCGGCGATGGCCCACGATCCCGCGATCGCGACCGCCATCGCGTCGATGAGCGCGAGGCAGGCGATCCAGGTGCCGATGGTGGAGGGGATCCGCGTCGGGTCGCGGCGCATGCGGGAGTGCGCGCGCGTGGCGACGACGATGCAGACCGCGGCGAGGCCCGCGCCGAGCACGGGAAGCGTCTCGATCGGATTGGTCGCCGGCCGGCCGTCGCGCATGACGGTCGTGAAGCCGTGGAGCAGCGAGAGGAAGACGAGGAGCGCGCCCGCGGCGGGGATGCCGGCGAGCATCCCGACGACGCCGTGCCAGCGGAGTTCAGCGGACTCGCGACGCCATTCGTGTTCGCTCGCGCGACCGCACTCGGCGCAGGTCGCCGCGTCGCGGTGCATGAGCTGGCCGCATTTCGGGCAGGGTGTCGGCGCAGTGCGCGCGTGCGCACGCCGCGCGATGAACCACATCTCCGATCGCGCGACGAGCGAGAGTCCGAGCGTCCACGCCGCGAGCGCGAGCGGGAGCACGAGCGCGCCGCGCCGCGCGAGCATCATGAGGTCGCCGTCGGCGCATCCGAGCATCGGGATCAGCGACGCGAGCGCGCGGCAGAGCGCGAGGAGCAGCGTGCTGGCGACGGACTTCGTGTGGAATCGGTCGTAGACGACGATCGCCGCGCAGAGCAGGAGCGTCGCGAGGAACGGCACCACGTCGGCGGCGGCCGATGCGGCGATCGCCGCGCCGAGCAGCAGGAACCCGACGGCGAACGCATGCATGCGTGCGATGCGCCCGCTCGGGATCGGGCGCGCGGGGCGCTCGCGCGCGTCGACCGAGGCATCGAACGCGTCGTTGAGCACCATGCCGCCGAGGTAGGCGAGCGGCGGCGCGGCGAGCAGCGCGAGGACCAGGCCGATGGACGGCGCCGCCGCGTCGAACCGGTACACGATCTGCCCGATCCACGTAACGAAGCCGGGTGGATCCTCGACGACATGCGCGACGGTGCCGACCGCCGCGCCTGCGATCGCGTTCGACACGACCGTCGGCAGGTTCGAGATGCGCATGATCTCGAGCCACGCGCGCGCGCGATCGGAGCGTGTGCGGTCGGGGCGCGCGGGTCCGCCGTCCGCGTTCACGCACGCACCTCGTAGCCGGCGCGCGCGAGCGCGGCGTGGGTCCACGCGAGTTCCTTCGCGATGCCCGCGGCGAGGTCGCGCTCGCGGAGATGCGGAGGCAGCACGGTCCACGCGTAGGTCTCGACCTCGAAGCACGGCGGGTCGACCTTCGACGCGGCCGCGAGCGCGAGTGGGATCTGGCGGGCCGTGGTGTGCAGCCGCCCGATCTCGTCGAGGTGCACGGGCACATGGAAGTGCGTGCGGTAGGGGCCGTCGGGCATCGCGTCGAGCGCGAGGTCGAGGTCCTCGAAGAAGCGCACCTCGCCGTCGCCGGCGAGGACGCAGGTCTGGTGCAGGTAGCGCGGCTCGCTGAACTCGGCGAGCTCCGCGAGCTCCTTGGGCGCGCCGGAGCAGGCGAGCGCGGCGCTGACCTGGATCTTGCCCACGCGGATGGCCGCGCGCGCGTAGAGCTCGAGCGCGTCGTCCTGCTCCTCGAACATCACCGCGCTGTGGCAGATGTCGTGGCAGACGCCGAGGTGGGTGCGCGTCTCCTCGGTGGTGAAGCACTGGTCGAAGAGCGAGACGACATGCTCGGCGCGGTCGAGGAGGCAGCCGGGCTCGGGCTCGAGGTCGACGGTCACGCGCACGCCGCAGGTGTCCTCGAGCTCGGCGAGCTTGCCGGCGATCCACTCGAGCTGCGCGGCCGCGAGGCCGACGCTGGCGCCGCAGCCCTCGTTGGAGAAGTCGCTGCGCCAGCCGATGGGCACGGTCGAGATCGACGCGGTGCGGGTGCCGGGCTCGACGAGCTGCGCGAGGATCCGCGCGAGGTCGAGCGTGAACATCGAGCGGTTGGGGTCGGCCCAGTGCGGGTGGTAGACGCGGGTCTTGACGGTCTCGCCGTGGAAATCGCCGTAGGGGAAGCCGTTGACGGTGCGGACCGCGAGGTGGCGCTCGCGCAGCCAGTCGCGGAAGCGGACGACGCCGTCGGCCTCTGCGAGCAGCTCGCGCGCGCTCTGCGCGGAGAGCCAGAGGCCGATCCCGAGCTCGCCGTCGGGCGCGAAGAGCGTGCGGACGCGCACCGCGTGCTGGTCGAGCATCGACTTGGTGCGCGCGAGGGTCTCGCCCGCGTGGACATTCGTGCAGTAGGCGAGTTGGGCGGCGGGACGCGTCACGGCTTCCATTGTGACAGAGTTCCTGCGACGATTGGCGGCATGCGCACGGGAACCGCCTTCGCCGTCGGACTTTCGCTCGTTTCGGGACTCGCCTTCCTCGCGCCGCCCGCGGACGACGGGCGGACGGCGAGCACCGCGGCGGCGGCGGCGGACGCGTTCATGCGCTCGCTCTCCGACGCCGAGCGCGCGAAGGCCGTGCGCCCGCTCGGAGACGGGCAGCGCACCCACTGGTACTTCGCGCGCGGCGACCGCGCGGGACTGTTCCTACGCGACATGGACGACGACACGCGCCGCGCGACGCTGGCGCTCGTCGATGCGTTCCTCTCCGCGGCGGGCCGCGAGCAGTGGCGGCTCATCCGCGTGGTTGAGGCGATCAACGCCGTCCACGAGCGCGAGGCGGGCGTGAAGCCGCCGACCTACGGCGACGACCTCTACGCGGTGCACTTCTTCGGATCGCCCGCCGATCCCGCGTGGGCGTTCGAGATCGAGGGGCATCACTTCGTGCTGCACGCCGCGGTGGTTGACGGGGTCGCGACGGTGACGCCGGTCTTCACGGGCTCGTTTCCGGCGCAGGTCGCGGAGGGTCCCGATGCGGGCAAGCGTCCGCTCGGCGCCGCGGTCGAGGTGGCCTTCGAGCTGGCGCGCGCGCTCGACGACGCGCAGCGGAAGACGGCGCGCATCATGGACGCCACGCCCGCCGACGTGCTCTGGGCGGTCGGCGCCGACGCGAAGCCGCCCGAGATGCGCGGCGTCGCGCGCGCCGCGATGACCCCGCCGCAGCGCGCGCTGCTCGACCGGCTGCTCGCGGTGCACGCGGGCCTGCTGGCCGAGGGCGTCGCCGATGCGCAGCTGCGCGAGTGGCGCGCGAGGCACGCGGGTGAGCTCACCTTCGCGTTCGTCGGCGAGACCGATCTCGCCAAGCCGCACTACTACCGCATCGCGAGTCCGTGCTTCACCATCGAGTACGACTCGACGAACGCCGATGCGTCGCATGTCCACTGCGTGTGGAGCGATCCCGCGCGCAACTTCGGCGGCGACGCGCTGCGCGCGCACCTCGCGCGCGAGCATGGCGGCGCTGGAGCGGCCGCCGCTCAGAGCCAGCCGAACGCGGAGTAGGTCGCGAGCAGCGCGACGAGCAGCCCGAGGACCGTGTTCGACACGGCCACGGCGCCCGCATGCTCGAGCCGCAGGTAGTTG
Source organism: Phycisphaerales bacterium (assembly GCA_049318425.1). GTDB lineage: Bacteria > Planctomycetota > Phycisphaerae > Phycisphaerales > SM1A02 > QWPT01. Next base: position 7,315 of record JBMOGJ010000113.1, read on the forward strand.
CGCACGAAGGCCCAGTTCCACAGCAGCGTGAGCGGAACGGCGCAGAGGAGCAGCGCGTGCACGCGGAGCGTCTCCGAGGCGGGCAGGCCACCGGACGCGCCGAAGCCGCTGCGCGTGAGGAGGAAGAGCGCGGCGAGCGGCACCAGCAGCGCGAGCGAGTACACGATGCAGCGCACGAGGTGGCGCGCGAGATGCCTCGCGCGGATGCGCGCACGGCGTATCGACATCGGCAGCAGGAGGACCGCGACCGGCGCGGATAGCGGGAGGAGCGCGACGCAGCCGACGCGGCGGAGCGCCGTGCGGTTGGTCACGTTGAAGTTCCGCTCGCGCAGCATCGTCGAGTGCGCCGTGATGTCGGGATTGGCCGTGCGTCCGCCACGCCACGCGCGCGGCAGCAGGCCTGAGTCGTCGATCATGGCGACGGCCACGCGCCGCGCGTGCTCCGCCTCGCCGAGGTCGGCCGGCCCCGCGCCGCGGTCGGTCATCCACCTGGAGACATCCGACACCGAGACGCTGCTGGTCGGCAGGATCGCGACGCCGATGTAGTCGAGGGGATTGTGCGAACCCGTGCGCACCCAGCGTGCGGGGCCGGGCACGGGGGCCCATCCGCCGCCCTCGGTCGCCAGCGTGCGCACGTTGCGCAGCGCGAGCAGGAGATGTCCCGCGAGCGCGAGGATCACGATGAACGCCGCGATGCCGAGGAGATCGATGGGAATCGCCATGTGCACGCGCGACCAGAAGCGGAACGGTCGCACGCAGCAGGCGAGCGTGGAGACGGCGCGCAGGATCCTCGGCCGGAGCCTTGCCGCACCGGGGCGCGACTCGACGAACCAGCGCGGGTCGGAGCCTTCGTCGCGCAGCGTGGACCACTCGAAGGCGAGTCCGCATTCGCTGCAGGTTCCCGCGGGTTCACCGCGCGACTCGGCG
>JBMOGJ010000114.1:0-8191 GCA_049318425.1 Phycisphaerales bacterium
CTGCGGGACCATGTCGCCCGCGCCCGGATCCAGGTTCGCGTGGATCGGCTCGTCCACGGCAATCCCGGCGCGCATCGCGTCCTTCGCGAGGGCGTGTCCGAACTCAAGATCGATGTCGGCCCCGGCTACCGCGTGTACTTCACGGAGCGGGGCGGAGAGCTGATCATCCTCCTGGCGGGCGGCGACAAGGCCACCCAGCGACGCGACATCGAGCACGCGATCGAGCTTGCCCGGAACCTGCCCTAGCCGCCAATCGAGCACCACCATGCCACGCACCACCCGAACGAACACGACCCGAAGCAGCACGAAGGCGCGTCCCGCAGGCCGCACGCGCACCGTTGCGTACGACGTTGCCAAGCAACTGCGCACACCGAAGGAGATGGCGGCCTACCTCGAGGCGTGGCTCGTCGAGGCGCCCGACGATGCCGTCGGCATCGCGCGCGCGCTCGGTGACATCGCACGCGCCGTCGGCATGAGCAAGGTGGCGAAGCAATCGGGCCTGAGCCGCGAGAGCCTCTACAAGGCGCTCAGTGAAGACGGGAATCCGAGCCTCGACACGATCTTGCGCGTCGCGCGCGCAGTCGGCGTGCGGTTCCATGCGTCTGCGGCGTGATGGCGAGTGATGTCCACGGGACGACGGACAACGGCCTCTCACCGACGGATTCCGGGGGTCCGAACGGCGTCGGTCGAGGACTACTTCATCAACACACGACCGGTCCCTCGCGGGCCGGTCGGTGTCGTTTTGGAGGCCCGCCGCGAAGGCGTTCACGCGCAGCAGGCCGGTCTTCGTTGAATACCAGATGACGATCTCGTCCACGTAGGACGTGAGCACGCGGCGGATGCGCTCGTTGCGCCGGCCGTCAATGGCGTCGGCCAGGCCGGCGATGCGCTCGGTCGGCCAGCGGCGGATGGCGAGCTCGTCGAGCAGGCAGTCGAGCAGGCAGTCGAGCCAGCCCTCCTGGGGCGCATCGACGAAGCCGACGCCCGCCTGATGCTCTGCGTCTACGCCACTGATCCTCGGGGCGACGCAGGGTCAAGGCAGCGATCGAAATGACGTGCGGTTGTCGCCCAGCTTGAGGTAAAATGCGGTCATGATGGACCGGTCCGCACGCGACCGACTCGCCGCCGCGATCGAGGAGTTCCTCTCGGAGGACATCGGCGCGTTCCAGTTTGACGACCGCATCTTCGCTCTGGCGGACGAGACGGACGATGAGACCGTGCAGGAGGTCGCACTTCTCCTCTGGTTTCACTATGACGACATCAAGGATCACAAGGCGGCACTGTCGCAGGTCGAGTGGGACTACTTCCAACGGCTGCTGCTCTTGCTGCGATCCGATGCGTCACTCACGACGGACCGACACCGGCGATGGACGTGGCGTCAGCCGATCGCGCTTGCGGCCATTGTCGCGTTCATCTGCGGCATCTTCTTGATCGGGTTTGGTCTGCAGCTCCTGTTGATCACGATCCCGCTCGGCGTGGTTTCGATGTTGCTGTCGCGCTGGCCTACGGAGGAGGCAGAGCCCGACCCAGACGACGACTTCGTCAGATTGACGCCGTACTCCTCCGTCGCCCAGATGCTGGCGGTACACCGCAGGGTTCCCGACTTCCGCAAGCGGCGTTACCCGGGCGCGATCAAGGCGCGCCGGATCCGGTCATCCGTCGCCAACGGCCTCCTCTGGTTGCCGGCCGGCGTGATGTGGTTGGTCTTCTCGCCGGTCGTCCTGCTGGTCCAGGCGTTCCCCCAGACTCAGAGCACGAGCCGCGTCGTGCCCGCGTAGCGGCCTCCGCCGCTTCCACGACACCCTCGGTGCCCCACCGGAAACGGAACTCACCCGGCCCCGCCGGTCGCGGGCGGAGTACTGGGAGTCGTGCACCAACTGACCAAGGGGCGGGCCTGGTTCCGTGTCTTCCTCCGGCTGACGTCGATCACGGTGAACAGCGTGCTCGCGGTCCGGATCGCGATGCTCGTTCTCGACGGGACGTTGCGCGGGCCAATGGTCATGGCGGCGCCGGTGCTGCTCGGGCTTCCCTCGCTGCTCAATGTCGTCGCGGCCGTGATCGGTCTCGGCCGGGCAAGCGTGCGGCACGCCTGTGAGCAATGCGGGTACGACACCGAGGTCTCCGCGCCTCGCGTTGCCCGGAATGCGGTCTGTCCTTCGCTCTGTCATCCGATTGATCAACCCCGCGCGCGAGACGACCACTCCTGCACAGCCCGTTCGAACGAGGCAACATCCGCGAAGGCCTCGGACCGCACGACCGCCATCCGCCCCACGTCGGGCGCACCGGATCCGCGCGCGAACGGGATGACCAACGCGCGATCACCCTCACGCCGCACCGTCCTACCCCTATCACCGCTCGAGGCGGACGGATGTGACATCAGGGCCGAAGAATCTCGCACGAGCCTGCCCGGCTCCGGGGCAGGGCGCCGCGCAATTCATTAGACGCTCTTGCCGACGACCAACAGCGCGCCCATCGCGGCCTGGAGGAGCGCGAAGACGGATTGCGCACCGAGCAGCACGCCGATGGCCGTCCGCGAGCGGAGGCGGCGGCGGAACAACGCGCCGGGAAGCAACGCGACCGCGATCCACACGAGCATGAGCACCGTGATGAGTACTTCCTCCGAGGGCGACCCGAACAGCGCGAGCAGCATGAGGGGAAAGAGCGTGATGCCGCCGAAGAGCATGAACGCCTCGGAGTCGCGGTCAAACAACGACTGGGTGAGCAGGATGCCGAGCAGCGGCCACGGCGCCATCGCGACGAGCGAGCCGAGGCAGAGCGCGAGCAGGCGGAGCGGGGTCCCGACCATCGACGGCGCAGGCGGGCCGGCGGGAGCGTCGAGCGCCGGGCGGGTGGGCGGCGTGAGCGGCGGGATGGATGGCTGCGGACGTGCATCGCTTGAATCGTTCACGGGTCACCTCGTTGCTCGTCGAGCGGGAAGCACGGCGACCCGAGGGCATCGGGGCTGGCTCGCGGTCACGGTAGCAGTCACCGGCCCTTCGTCGTCTTCTTGGACGGAGCGGGGACACGAATCCGCGCCTCGGTTCCGGGGATGTGTGCGAGCCCCCAGTCCTTGAGGGCGGCGAGCACCGGGAGCAGCGCCGTTCCGCGCGGGGTCAACCGGTACCGCAGCGCCCCTGCGCGTTCGGTGCACGGTTCGGTGGCGACCAGTCCGCCCGATTGCAGGCCCTGCAGTCGCGCGGCGAGGATGTTGGTGGCGATGCCCTCGGGCGATGCGAGGAAGTCACCGAACCGCGACTTGCCTGCGAAGAGGTCGCGGATGACGAGAAGCGTCCATCGGTCGCCGAGCAGGTCGAGCGAGCACGCGACCGGGCAGATCGAACGGCGGGCGCGGCTCACCGTGACTCCGCCCTGCTCGAGTCCAACCCGCGCACGATCGCATGCAGCTGGGCGCGATGGATACCCATGTGCATCGCGGCCATCGCGTGCCAGCCGGCGGTGTCGAGCGGGCCGAACCACGGGTGCACGAAGCGCGTCGTCGACCTCGGCCGAGGGAGCTCGGCGACCGCGCGCTCGAGGGCGTCGCACGAGGCGTCGAATGCCGCGAGCACGTCGGGCCCCACATCGGGCGACGGCTTCACCGCGGCGGTGCTGGCCTCGCCGGCGGGCGCGCGCTCGGTCCCGAGCGCCGAGATGATCCCGGCGATCGACCCATTGACGATGCGCAGGTGGTCGAGCGTCATCCATGCCGACCACCATCGGCTGCTGTCCTCGAGGCCGCGGAGACGCGGGACGAGGACGCGCGCGCTGGCCTCGGCGGGCGAGAGCGGCTGGACGACCCGGCGGATCGCCGCCTGCTCGCGCCGCATGAGCTCCGAGGCCGCCGCGGCCCCCTGCCGCGTCGCGATCGCGAGGCGAAGCCACCCCACCATGCGTTCGATGCGCGGAACTCCTGCGCCGGGCGGCGCGAGACTTGGCTCCGACTGTGGACCGACGTTCGAGGACTTGATGGGAGATGCGGCGGCTGGCTGAGGCGTCATGGAGCGCAGGCTAACGTGTTGCTTGCACTTTGCAAGTGTCTTGCCGGCGGTGCTTGGGTCCGAGGCGGGGCTGTCCGGGCGCGCCCCAGCTCACAAACGAAGAGGCGCCCCGATCGCGGAGATCGGGGCGCCTCGTCTCTGTCATGCAGTGCCGCTGCGTGACTCAGGGATTCCAGCTCCCCATGAGCTGGGCGATGTCCAGCGCGTTCACCACGCCGTCCTGGTTGATGTCGCCCGCGCCGCTGCCGCCCCACTGGCTGAGCAGGATGCTGAGGTCCGCGCTGTTCACGCGGCCATCGCAGTTGAGATCGGCGGGCGCGCAGCTCGGGGTGACGTTGATGACGCTGGTGGTCGACACGCCCGACTCGTCGGTGTAGCGGACGCTCAGCTGCGAACCCTGGACGGAGCCGGGGACGGTGTAGGTGATGCGCGCGATGCCCGCGGAGTTGGTCACCGCCTGCCCGACCTGGACGCCGTTGATGCTCACCGAGACGCTGGAACCGACGTTCGGAGCGGACTGGCGGGTGCTGAAGGCCTCGAGGACGACCGACTGGCCGGCCGAACCGTTGACCGCATTCGACTGCAGCGTGGTCGGCACGATCGGGACCGCCCAGTAGCCGGGGATGGCGATACCCGACTGACCATCGGACACCTCACCGATCACGATGCCGTTGCTGCCTGCGCCCCAGGGGAACGCCCACGCCATGCCGGCCGGGAGTTCGAGCGTGGTGGCCGAGGTCGAGTCGGCGCCGTTGGCCCACGCGACACCCTTCCAGCGCGGCAGGCCCGACTTGGGGTCGGACGTGAGGAAGTAGCCGCAGACGACGCCGGTGCGGCTCATCGCGGTTGCGCGCAGGGTCCAGACGCCATCCAGGCCCGGCAGCTGCACGAACGTGCCGTTCGCGCGGGCGACCGCCGGCGCCGACGAGGTGCCGAAGTACCCGTTCAGCAGGACGTTTCCCGTGTTGTCGACGCTGACGCCCTTGGTCTCGAGACCCTGGTTCACGGCGGCGCTCACGACGCCGTTGTCCCAGCGGAGCGCCAGGGAGTCGGAGCCGGCCTGTCCCGTGCTGTCCCACGCGACCCGCACGTTGCCGGTGATGACGCCCGAGGAGTTGATGCTCTCGGCGATGCCCCAGACGGAGTCGCCCGGCTCGCCGAACGCGGGCATCGGCAGCACCTCGAGCACATCGTCGACCCAGCGCGCGGGGAGCAGGCCGCCGTCGCCGTACACATAGCCCACGATCACGCCCGCCTCGTTGATGTCGCGGGCGTCGCCGCCGCCGCCGAGGTCGGGGAGATCGAAGCGCACGCCGTTGCGCCAGACGGTGGCCGTGCCGCCCGAACCGAATGCCGCGAAGGTACGCCCGACCACCTCGCCGCTCGAGTTGATGGCGGAGGCGAATCCGCCGCGTCCCTCGGTCGGGAGTGCGGACGGCACAGCGGACGCGCTCGTCCACACCGTGGGCACGCTGAGTCCGGCACCCGTGCGCAGCACGCCGACGATGGCGCCCGACGAGTTGATGTCGTAGACCGATCCACCGAAGCCGAAGTCGGTGATCGGGGTGAACGGAACATCGGCGAGGGATGCCGTGGTCACCATGAGTGCAGCCAAGGAAGTCAGAAATGCGGGGAGCTTGGCGTTCATCGTGTTCCTTTGTCGAGCGGGTTCTTCAACCAGGGAGGTCTTTGGTCCCGGAGCGTATGCCATGCGGGCGATGTCGATCGCCGCACGGATCATGATTCGATGCGTGGATTCGCGGGGTTTCGCGGTCTGACAGCGTGCGGATTGGATTCGCGGGATGCGTCACCTATCGGCGTCACCGCTGCGGCGATGGCGAGGCCGCTTGCTGTGCGAGTGCAGCGCGCAATGCCGTGGCGTTTGCGTCGATCGGCCTCGCATGGTGACAACGTTGGCGACAGCGGCAGGTGACAGAAGCAGGTGACAGCACTGCGAACTCGGATCGTTTGCCAACGCGCGATCGTCTCACCGCGACTGCATGATCTTCGATAGCATCGATGGCTCCATGGACGACTCCGACGCTGGATTCATTGACATCGAGGATGAACGCGGGATGGCGGTTGTTCGCGATCCCATGCGCTCGGGCCTCTTCGAGGTCATCCGGCGGCATCGCGGCGGAGCGTCGTTGGCCGATCTCGCGGCGACGGGCCTCGGCTCGCGGCAGCTCACGGCGTGCATCGATGACCTCACGGCGGTGGGACTGGTCAAGCGGCTGCGTGCGCGCCGCGGCAGCGCGACGCGCTACCAGGCGACGTGCCAGCGGATCACGATCGTCGCGAATCCCGCGCGCCCCGAGCATGTGGTCGCGGTGCGCTCGGCCTTCAAGGATGCCACCAGGGACATCGCGCAGGCGCTCCAGGACGCGGAGGGACATGACGGGAAGCTCGGCGGCGCCGAGCGGCTGATCGACATCCGGCTGAAGCTCGACTTCAGTCCCGAGGAATGGACCGAGTTCATGCGGCGGATTCGCGCGGTCTACGACTACGCGCAGGTCGTCTCGGAGTCGCGCAACCAGCGCGCGGGCGATCGGGTCGCGGGGTGCGATCACGTCCTGGCGATCCGGATCATGCCGACCCGCGCGCCGATGCTGCCCGCGCCCACCATCCGGCATGCGAGCCGCGAGCAGATCCGCGCTGCGGGCGAGGCCGATTCGGGCAGCATGCGGCAGTACGACGACCTCTCCGAGCGCGAGCGGCAGGTGGTGGCGTTCATCGCATCGGGGATGACGCGCCCGCGGATCGCGGAGCGGCTGGGGGTGTCGGTCAACACCGTCTCCACGCTCGTGCGTCGTGCGTATCAGAAGCTGGATGTGACCAGTCGCGAGCAGCTGCAGTATCGATTGGCGCGCATCCGCGGAAGGCACGGCGCGGAGGGATCCGGAGCGCAGCCGCCTGCCGGTCGGTGATCGCGCGTTCGTACCATGCGCGGATGCCGCCGCTTGAGCCTGCGCCACTCGACCCCCGCGTCCGCATCGGGCATGTCCATCTGCGCGTGTCCGACATCGAGCGCGCGCTCGGGTTCTACCGCGATGTGCTCGGATTCGCCGTCACGCAGCGGTACGGCCGCGATGCGGTGTTCCTGTCGGCGGGTGGATACCACCACCACATCGGGCTGAACACCTGGGAGAGCAAGGGCGGAAGCCCCCCGCCGCCGGGCACGACTGGACTCTTTCACGTGGCGATCCTGTATCCGACGCGTGCGGCGCTCGGCGATGCGCTGCGGAGGATCGCGAAGGCGGGCGTCCGGCTCACCGGCGCTGCGGACCACGGCGTGAGCGAGGCGCTGTACCTGGACGATCCGGATGGCAACGGCGTCGAGCTCTACTGGGACCGGCCCGAGTCGGCGTGGCCGCGGGAGGCCGATGGGTCGCTCGCGATGTACACGCGCGCGCTCGATCTCGATGCGCTGCTGCGCGCACAGGACTGAATCGGCGAGCCCATCGACCCCATCAGCGCATCAACCATCAGCTCGTCAACCGTCGGCACATCACGTGTCAGCACCTCAACCGCGAGCAGCACACCCATGAGCACACCATCCATGAGCACACCAACCACGCAACGCGTCCTCGGCATCGGCGGCATCTTCTTCAAGGCGCGTGATCCCGCGGCGCTGGGCGCGTGGTATCGCGACAATCTCGGCGTCGAGGTGGAGTCGTGGGGCGGCGCGATCTTCCGCTGGTCGGGGCCGCAGAATCCGTCGGGCGCGGGCAGCACGGTGTGGAGCCCGTTTCCCGCGGACAGCGACTACTTCAAGCCGAGCACGTCGAGCTTCATGGTCAATTTCCGCGTGGCCGATGTGCGCACGATGGTCGAGCAGCTGCGCGCGAAGGGCTGCGAGGTCGATGAGAAGGTCAGCGAGTCGGAGTACGGCGTGTTCGGATGGGTGATGGATCCCGAGGGGAACCGCATCGAGCTCTGGCAACCGCCTGCGGGGCAGTGAGGGCGCGGAGCGGAGCGTACGACGACTGGGCGGAGCGCCGCGCGTCGCTGAACGGCGGGCACGCGCGTGTCGCTCGGGGCGCCGCGCCACGGACTTCGTCATTCGGTTCCTGCGATCGCGGTACATTGCCTCGCATGCGCCGGCCGCCAATGGTGCGAGCCCGGGGTGGCTCCGGCGCGATCTCGACAGGACACCCACGAACCCACGATCAGATGGTGCGCGGTGTGGCCAC
>JBMOGJ010000115.1:0-8173 GCA_049318425.1 Phycisphaerales bacterium
GTGAGCATGATCTGCACCTCGATCGAGCGCGAGAAGGGCACGCCCTTCGCGCACACCGGGTCGGACCAGACGAAGAGGCCCGCGTTGCCCGGGTACGAGAGGTGCTTCCAGTCGAATTCGAGGACGAAGTTCTCGTAGGCCTTCTCGGTGCGGAGGATGCCGGTCGGCTGGCCGGTGCACTTGATGACGGGCGCGCCCGCCTCGTCCTGCGCGACGGTCCAGGTGGTCGGCGAGGTGTTCACATTGACCCAGCCCGCGAGGTCGCGGCCGTTGAAGAGCTCGGCGACGGCGGGCGCTGCGGTCTCGGACGCGGTGGCGCCGCCCGCGAGCGACTGGCACGAGGCGAGCGGGAGCATGGCCACGCTCAGGAGCGCGGCCGAGACGGCACCGTGGATCGGGGAGATGGTCATGCGCGCACACTAGCGGATTCGCCTGCGGGCGTGGCGCGGCGCGCGCGCGCGCACGGGGCGAGGCGTGGCCTTGGTCGGCGTGGCTTCCGTCGGCTTGACTTCCTTCGGTACGGGTGGATAGAACATGGTTCTCCCGTCGGACTCCGCTGCGCAGGCAGCGGATGTCCGCGATCGAAGGCACAATCATGGGCGCAAAGGATCCACATGCAGCACACGCATCGGCTTGTCTATCTCGCGAATCACATGTTCATCGACCTCCCCGAGGGGCGATTCCTGGTCGACACCGGCAGCCCCTTCACCTTCGGTGAGACGGGGACCGCCTCGTACGGCGGGACCACGCGCGAGATCCCGCGGCACATCGGTCCGCTGACGGTGCAGTCGCTGGGTGGTCTCGATCTCGACGCGCGCATCGGCACACGCCTGCGCGGGGTGCTCGGGATGGACTTCATGCGCGCCGAGACCGTGCTGTGGGACGGCCCGCGCGGACGCGCGATCGTGCGTCCGCCCGCGCCGCCCGCCGATGCGGAGCGGATCGCGTTGCAGGACTTCCGCACGGTGCCGATCGTCGAGGCGACCGTCGGTGGCCGCGAGACGCGCTGGATCTTCGACACCGGCGCGCAGTACGGGTTCGTGACCGAGGAAGGCGATCTCTCGCTCGGCGAAGCCGACGCCGAGTTCGACGACTTCCATCCGGTGCTCGGCGGATTCCGCTCGCGGGCGATGAAGGCGCCGGTCGAGCTCGGCGCGGTGCGATTCCGCGAGCGCTTCGGGCACCACGCGCCGCTCTCGGCGCGGGTCCTGCAGCCGGCACGGGTCGACGGCATCATCGGCCTGTCGTGGCTCGCGCGGCGCCGCGTGTGGCTCGCCGCCGCACAGGGCGCGATGTGGGTCGCGGCCGGTTGAGGTGGGCTGCGTCGGAGCCCGGCTCAGGCGCCGGTCGGTGGTGCGCCCGCCGCGGGCCGCGCGCGCTGCAGGCGCCGCGCGACGCCCACGAGCAGCACCAGCGCCGGCACCTCCACCAGCGGGCCGATGACGGTCGCGAACGCCACGCCCGAGGTGATGCCGAACACCGAGATCGCCACCGCGATCGCCAGCTCGAAGTTGTTGCCGCTCGCGGTGAAGGCGAGGGTCGTCGCGCGGGCGTCGTCGGCCCCCGCGCGGCGCGCCATCCAGAACGACGCGAAGAACATGATCGCGAAGTAGAGGACGAGCGGGATCGCGATCCGCACGATGTCGAGCGGCGCCTCGGTGATGCGGTCGCCCTTGAGGCTGAACATCACGACGATGGTGAGGAGCAGCGCGACCAGCGTGATCGGCGCGATGCGCGGCAGGAAGCGCGCGGCGTACCACCCGTCGCCCTTCAGCCGCCGCAGCGCGAAGCGTGTCGCCATGCCGCCGAAGAAGGGGATGCCGAGGTAGATCATCACGCTGGCGAAGATCCCTCCGATGCCGACGGGGACCTCCATGCCCTGCAGCCCGAGCAGCGGCGGCAGCGCGGTCATGAACACCCACGCGTACAGGCCGAAGAACAGCACCTGGAAGATGCTGTTGAAGGCGACCAGCCCCGCGGCGTACTCGGCGCTGCCGCCCGCGAGGTCGTTCCGGACCAGCACCATCGCGATGCAGCGCGCGAGGCCGACCATCACCAGCCCCATCATGAACTCCGGCCGGTCGTGCAGGAACAGCGCGGCGAGCGCGAACATGAGCACGGGGCCGATCAGCCAGTTCTGCACCAGCGAGAGGATGAGCAGGCGGCGGTCGGCGAAGACGCGCGGCAGCTCCTCGTAGCGGACCTTCGCGAGCGGCGGGTACATCATGAGCACCAGTCCGATGGCGAGCGGGATGTTGGTGGTGCCGACGCTCGCGGCGTCGATCGCGTCGCGGACCCCGGGAAGGAACCGTCCGATCGCGACGCCCGCGGCCATCGCGAGGAATATCCAGAGCGTGAGGCCGCGGTCGAGGAGCGAGAGCCGCTTCGGCGTGCAGGGCGCGGAGGGCGTGCACGGCGCGGCCGACGACGGCGCGTGCGGGCGGGGATCGGTCATGGTCGGCGCTCCGGCGGCGTGCGCGCGGCGGGCAGGAGGTCGCCGAGGCGCTCGATGAAGGCGCGGATCTCGTCGCGCACGCGGCGGTAGTGGGGCATGGCCTCTTCGTCGGAGCGCGCCTCGGCCGCGAGCCTGGGCGGATCGTCGAAGCCGACATGCACGACGCGCGCGCCGGGAAAGGCAGGGCAGTGTTCGTCGGCGTGGCCGCACACGGTGACCACGAGATCGAACGGGGTGTCGGGCGCGCCGGCGATCTCATCGGGTCGCTTCGAGGCATGCGTCGAGATGTCGACGCCCGCCTCGCGCATCGCGCGCACCGCGAGCGGGTTGAGCCCGTGCGGCGAGATGCCGGCGGAGTGCGCCTCGATCGCTTGCGGGTGCAGCGCCCGCGCCCAGCCCTCGGCCATCTGGCTCCGGCACGAGTTGCCGGTGCAGAGGAAGAGCACGCGCGGGCGCCGCGACGGCGGCGTGGTGGAGTCGTGGGGAATCACTTGCACGGTCATGCAAGTGTAACGGTTCAGTCGGCGCCCTGGGCGATCGGCACGTGCGGCGCGGCGGGGGATGTCGTCGACTCGGGCACGCGTCGCGGGCTCGGTGGCGGTTCGACGCGTGCCCGTGGTTCGACGCGCGCTCGTGGTTCGACGCGCGCTCGTGGTCCGGTGCCGAACCGCTCCGTCGGCGCGGCGTCCATGCGTCCGAATCTCCCGGAGTCTGGCCGAGCGTTCGGTCCCGGTTCGAACCGCTCCTTCGGCCACGGCAGGATGCGCGAGAACACCGCCCGCTCCTCGGGCGACAGCGCCGCGATCACCTCCATCAACGGTTCAGGATCGGTGAAGCCGTTCTGCAGCACGCGGGCGAGGTAGTTCGCCGTCATGGTCATCGCGTGGTCGAAGGTGGTGGCGTCGCGACCGTCGACCCAGGCGCAGCTGCCCGCGAGGTTGGCGGCCGCGCGGGTTCCGCGCGCGTCCTCGGCGCGGTAGCACGCGCAGGCGACCGCGTGGTGCGCGCGCAGCGCCTCGAGGTTCGCGGGGCTGCCGGTGGCGAGTCGCCAGAGCGCGCGCGCGGCCTGCGCGGAGTCGAGCATCTCGGTGGTCTCCGCGGCCGTGCGCTGCGGGCGCTCGATCAGGTCCCAGGCGCGGCGTGTGAACACCACCGCGAGCGTGCGTGCCCATTCCCGCGTGGCGTTCGGTTCCGTTCGCGTCCGTCCGTGCATGGCAATCCCTCGCTGGCTGCGCGCCGGCGGGGGACGGCGCTAGTTCCGCTTGGCCTCGAGTTCCTCCCAGCGGGCGTACAGCCGCTGGACCTCGGCCTGGGCCGCCCCGGCGGCGTCGCAGGCCTTCGCATACGCCTGGTGGTCGGAGATCAACTTCGGGTCGTTGAGCTTCGCCTCGAGGTCGCCCGCCTTCTTCTCGGCGGCTGCGATGCCCGCTTCTATAGAGTCGTACTCGCGCTGCTCGTTGTAGGAGAGTTTCCGCTTCGCCGGCGAAGCGGGCGCCGAAGCCGCCGCTGGAGCGCTCTTGGCCGCCGCAGGGGCGCTCTTGGCCGCCGCGCTCGTGTTCTTGGCCGCGGCGGGCGCGTTGGCGGCGGATTCGTTCCGCGAGGAAGCCTGCTCGAACTCCGAGAGCGCGCGCAACGCCTGGTCGAGGCTCGCGACCACGCGCGGCACGCCGTCGGGCGAGCCGAGCACCACGATCCGCGACGCGAGCGCGTCGAGCATGGCGCGGTCGTGCGTGACGAGCAGCGTGCCGCCGGGGAAGGTCTCGATCGCATCCTCGAGCACCTCGAGCGTGGGGATGTCGAGGTCGTTGGTCGGCTCGTCGAGCACGAGCACGTCGGCGGTCTCGAGCATCATGCGCGCGACGTGCGCGCGCGCGAGCTCGCCGCCCGAGAGCATCGACACGCTCTGCAGGAGCTGCTCGTCGCGGAACAGGAACCGCCGCGACCAGCTCTTCACGTGCATCTCGCTGTCGCGGAAGCGCACCTTCTCGCCGAGCGGCGAGATCGCGTCCTGGAGGAGCGCGCCCTTGGGGAACTCGGCGCGCGTCTGCGACATGGTGACCACGCGCGGCGTCGGGTCGGCCACGCGCACCGTGCCCGCGTCGGGCGCGAGCTCGCCGGTCAGGATGCGCAGCAGCGTGGTCTTTCCCGAGCCGTTCGGGCCCATGAGTCCGATGCACTCGCCGGGCACGACCTCGAGGTCGAGGTTGCGGAACAGCAGCCGGCCGCCGAGCGACTTCGACACGCCCTCGGCCGAGATGAGCTTGCGCGTGCGGCGGCCGCTCGCGGTGAAGTCGATGCCGGCGCTGCCGCCCGCGGCGGCCTGGTTGCGCTCGGCGAGGTCTGCGAGCTCGGCGCGGCGCTCGGCGCTGTCCTCGATGCGCGCCTGCGACTTGGTGCGTCGCGCCTTCGCGCGCCGTCCGAGCCAGCGGTCGTCCTCGCGGACGGTGTTGGCGAGGCTCTGCTCCGCCTTCGCCTGCATCTCGAGGAACTCGGTCTTGCGCCGGCGGAACTCGGAGTAGTTGCCGTCGACCGAGAGCGTGCCCTCGGGGTACGCGCGCGAGAGCTCGATGATGCGTGTCGCGCAGTTCTCGAGGAACACGCGGTCGTGGGTCACGAAGATCACCGCGCGCGCCCGCAGGTCGTGGCTGCCGCGCAGGAGGAACTCCTCCATCCACTGCAGGCCCTCGACATCGAGGTGGTTGGTGGGCTCGTCGAGGAAGAGGATGTCCGGGGTGCCGCCCGCGCTCGCGAGCGCGCACGCGACCGAGAGGCGCTTCTTCCAGCCGCCGGAGAGCGTGTCGGCCGGAACCTCCATGCGCGCGTCGTCGAACCCGATCTTGCCGAGGATGACCTGCGCGAGCACCTCGGCCTCGTGCTGGTCGCCGTGGGTGTCGGCGCACTGCATGGCCGAGGCGGTGCAGGCGGAGAGCGGCGTCGCGCCCGCCGCGAACTCGTCGCGCTGCGGGACATAGACCGCCACCGTGCCGCGCGGGGTGCGGATGGTGCCGTCGTCGGGCTCCTCGCGGATCGCGTGGCGCGCCGACGCGCCCGCGGCGCCGTAGGCGAGCATGCGCAGCAGCGTCGACTTGCCGGCGCCGTTCGGGCCGATCATGCCGATGCGCTCGCCCTCGTCGATCGAGACGCAGACGCCGCGGAAGAGCTCGCGGAGGCCGTGGGACTTCGAGAGGCCGGTGGCGGTTAACAGCATGGGCGGACAAGGGTAGCGATCAATCGTTGCGCGTGTGGGAGCGCGCCGTGCGAGTCCGCAGCCGGATGCCGTATGAAGGGGCGGGATATTCAACCGCGAAGGAGTTCATCGATGTTGCAGTTCGTTGGGTTCAGGAGCGTCGTGCGCACTTCGACCTTGTTTGTTGCCCTGGTCGCCTCGTGGCTACTGGCGATCTCGGCTGCGGTCGCGCAGTGCGGGCTCGGCTGGACGCTCGGTGCGGGCGATGGACCCGGGTCGTACGAGATTTGCTACGACGAGGCACGCGGCAAGACGGTGCTGTTCGGTGGCACCGCCACATACGAGTGGGACGGGGTCTCCTGGACGACGGTCGCGGTCTCGGGTCCGCCGGAGCGCGGCGCCGGGGCCATGGTCTATGACCCGATCGGGCAGCGATGCCTCCTGTTCGGCGGCTACTCAAGCGCCGGACCTCGGAAGGATCTTTGGTCGTGGGACGGAAAGGCCTGGAGCGAACTTGGTAGCGCGCCGGCGGAGGCCGCCGGACGAGGCGACTTCGCCATGACCTTCGACCGTGGGCGCAACCGACTGGTGATCCACGGGGGATGGCCCGGCAGCGGCCTCCTGCTGACCGACACCCTCGAGTGGAACCCCGAGAACGGCACGTGGCAGCGGTGGGCGACGAGCCCCATCGGCAATCGGTATGCACATCGAATGGCGTACGACGAGGCACGCCGCGAGGTCATCCTCCACGGCGGCTACTACTTCACCAACAAGAACGACACCTGGCGCTGGAACGGCGCCGAGTGGACACTCGCGAGCACGTCCGGTCCTGCGCGATATGTCTTCGGGATGACCTATGACAGCGCCCGCAGCCAGATCGTCCTGCACGGCGGAACGACGTGCTGCGGGGAAGTGGAGTACCCGCAGACCTGGATCTGGAACGGCGCGGCCTGGACACTCTGCGAGATGCAGGGCCCCGCCCGCGGCTACATGAACATCGCGTACGACCGCGTCCGCGATGTGATCGTGTTGCCCGGCGGCATGGGTCCGACCGCTGCGGGGCGTGCATACGTCCCCGAAACCTGGGAACTCGCCATGAGCGCGCAGCCGAACGTGCTGCATGTGCCGTTGGAGCACCCGACCATTCAGTCCGCAGTCGACGCCGCCACCCCTGGCGACACGGTGCTGGTGGCTCCGGGAACCTACGACGAGTCGGTCGACATCCGCGGAAAGGCGATCGTGATCAAGAGCGATGTTCCCGGCGGTGCGACGGTCCGCGCTCCACTCGACTCGCGCTCCTTCGTCGCTGGGTCCGGCGAAACATCCTCTACGCGCGTGATCGGCTTTCGGCTCACCCGGCAGGCGGATTGGGGAGGCGGCGTGCTCATCGTCAATTCGTCGCCGGTGTTCGACAGCTGCAGATTTGATGACTGCAGGAACCACACGGGTGGCGGCGTGCTCGCGTCCGGCGGGGCCGCGTCGTTGATCGCGTGCGACTTCACATCGTGCTTCGTCGACGGTGCAGGTGGCGGCCTCTATGGCGGCGGCGGCGCGATTCGGGCGATCGGCGCATCACTCACGATCGATCGATGCTCCGTCCTTCAGACATACGGCGGCCAAGGCGCGATCATGATGCAGGAGGGCGGTGGCGCCAGCGTGCTCCGCAAGTGCGCCTTCAGCGGAGTCGAAGGGATCTACGCGACCTGGTTTTACAACGCATTCTCGACCGTCACCATCGAAGACTCGGTCTTCGACTCGCTCCATGGCACCACGCTGTTCGGTTGGGCGCCGTACACCGTCCGTCGTTGCCAGTTCCGCAATATCACGGGCGATCGGGTGATGGAGATGCGGTACGGACAGAATCTGATCGATTCTTGCCTCTTCGAACGGTGCCAGGTATCTGGATACCTTTTCGGAGTGATCTACAGCGGGAGCTACGCGATCGGAAACTCGAGCATCTGCTCGTCTTCCACGCCGCTTTTCCAGGGTCCGTGGGTGGATCTCGGTGGCAACGACTTCAACGCCGGGTGTTCGTGCTTTGGTGACATCGATGGAAACGGCGAAGTCGGCGCATCTGATCTCACCTTCGTGCTTTACGGTTGGCAGCGCGGACCGGGCTACAACGGCGCCGACCTCTCGGGTGACGGCGAGACCGACGGAGTCGATGTCGCGCTCCTCCTCGCGAACTGGGGGGTTTGCAAGTAACCAGTCGCCGGGCGATCAATGATCCACGAAGCTTGAAGGCGAATCACTGATCGCCGCAGCCGTGGCTCAGACAGAACTGATCGCCTGGTCGGGAGTCACGAAACCGTCCCGACCGACGCGGGGACGAGGATCTCGGCCGTCGTCTTCGCCAGCACTTCCTCGACGCTCACGCCCGGCGCCGTCTCGCGCAGCACGAAGCGGCGGCGCGCCGGGTTCGACGCGTCCATCTCGAGCACGCCGAGCTCGGTGATGATCATGTCGATGCAGCGGCGGCCCGTGAGGGGCAGCGTGCACTGCGGGATGATCTTCGACTCGCCCTTCTTGTT
>JBMOGJ010000116.1:0-8142 GCA_049318425.1 Phycisphaerales bacterium
CGATCTCGACAGGACACCCACGAACCCACGATCAGATGGTGCGCGGTGTGGCCACGATTCGATCCTCAGCCAATGGGTCTACCGTTTCGGACGCTTCCCATGATCACGCACTCCCCACTCAAACTCATCGTGATCGGATCGCTCGGGGTCGCGCTGGGGAGCGCATGTTCGTTCTACCTCTGGCTCACCCCGCCACCGACGCTGGCGGTGACCGACCTCAACGAGGTATCCGGGCGCATCACCCAACTGGCCGTGCGGGAGCGAAATACGCAGCTGCGAATCTGGCTCGAGGACGGCGAGGAACCCTTCTGCTCGACGGGTCCCTATCCCTTTGAGTTCCCACCCGAAGGCCTCGATCTCCTTCGGGTGGGAGCCATGGCGACGATCACCTTCGAGAAGTCCGAACTGGAGTCGCCCCGACGCAACCGATCGGAGGGATTCTCGTGGCGCGAGATCGCCTCGCTCTCGGTGGATGGTGCGCCTGTCCTCACGCTCGATGCGTCGAACCGTTGGATCGTGGGAAACCGTCGCATGGGGCGAGTGGTCATCCCGATCTTGGCCTTGTTCGGCGCGATCCTGGTAGGAGCCGGGCTGCGGGCGCGGGCGAAGGCGGGCGAAGCGAGGCGGACGGAATAGTTGTCAGCATGGGTCGGGCTGCTGCGCGGGCGTTCCTGTGGAACTCCGCAGCACACGCGACGATCGGCACCCACTAGGATGATGGGGTTCTCGCCAGGCGGATCCGCCGACCGAGGCGGTGCCTGGCACACGTTCACCGCATGTGAGGAGATCCATGATGCTCGCTCGGACCTGGCTGGCAACGGTGCTCGCAACCATCTGTGCGCTCTCGTCGGCGATGGCCTTGGCTGGACCCCAGGCGAACCCCGACGGTCTCCGCGCGCTCGACGGCGAGTGGATCTTCATCGAGGACCGCACCGAGGGGCGCACGCTGGAGCAACTCAGCGCGCCGATGGCGTCGAAGTTCTCCATGCGCGTCGAGGACGGCGCGGTGATCCTGAACGGACACGGATCGGGGCACAAGGATGTGCGCGTCGCACTCGATGGCTCGGTGACCGAGCGCCCGGACTCGGACAAGGTGGCGCGCTACCGCGGGGCGTGGAAGCAGGAAGGCACCGCAGGCGGCACCTTCGAGTACGAAGTCGCGTTCGAGCGTCCGGATGGCGCGATCGGCTCGGGGATCCAGTTGATCCGCAGATCCTTCCGCCACACGGACGAGGGCCTGCTGGTGACCGTCGCGGTGAACCCGCCCGATGGATCCGTCTCGATCGGGCTCTACCGACACGCAGAGGACATCCCCATGCCGCCGATGGCGAAGGCCACGGCAGCCGATCTCGCGTGGCTCGCGGGCGACTGGGTCGGTACGCGCAGCTCGGGATCCTCGATCGAGGAGCGCTGGAGCCCGCCGCTCGGCGGCGCGATGCTTGCCGTTGCGCGCACGGTCAACACCAGCGGCAAGATGGTCGCGTTCGAGTACCTCCGCATCGTCGAGCGTGAGGACGGGCTGGTGTACGTCGCGCAGCCTGCGGGCAAGACGGCGACCGAGTTCGTGCTGACCGAGCTGACGAGCACGCGCGCGGTCTTCGACAATCCGCGGCACGACTATCCGAAGCGCATCGTGTACGAACTCTCCGCCGACGGCGTCCTGAGCACCGCCACGGGCTACCTGAAGGGCGGGACTCCGCGGCGGCTCGACTACCGGCGCGAGGCTGACTGAACGCAGCCGCGCGCGTACGCCCGTGGCGACATCCCCCTTGCGATTCCTCGACGGGAACGCGCGCAGGCGCCGATGGACTGAGCGACCGTTTCGCCAAGACAACGCCATCACGAGGCCAACCCACATGGACTTCATCCACCATCTCTGGCTCCCGATCCTCGCTTCGACCGCAGCCGTGTGGATCGCGAGCGCACTCGCGTGGATGCTCATCGGCCACCACAAGGGTGACTGGCGGGCGGTGCCGCAGGAGGACGAGTTCATCGCGACCGTGAAGCGGCTGGGAGTCGCGCCGGGCAGCTACGGCTTTCCCGAGTTCCGCCGGCTCGAGGGCATGCCGAAGGAGGAGAAGCGCGCCAAGTGGGAGGAGATGCAGCGGAGTCCCGTGGGGATCCTGCGCGTCTGGGGGCCGGTGAGCATGGGACGCAACATGCTGCTCACGCTGCTGGTGCTCTTCATCACGAGCGTCCTCATCGCGTACCTGGGCTGGAACGCGCTGCCGCACGGCACGGCGCTCGGCGAAGCGCGGCCGGGATTCGCGAAGGTGATGCAGGTGCTCGGCACGGCGGGCGTGCTGGCGTACTGCGTCGCGGGGCTGCCGAACGACATCTGGTTCCAGCGCTCGGCGCGGGAGATCGTCATGTGCCTGATCGACGGGATCGTGTTCGGCCTGCTGACCGGCGCGGTCTTCGCGTGGCTCTGGCCCGCATGAGGGGCTGCGCGATGGTTCCGAACGAGATCATGACCTCGGTGGCTGGTTGCAGGCTGCGCCGCTGGCGCGCGGGCGATCGGTCGTCGCTCGTCCGCCACGCCGACAACCCGAACGTGTCGCGCCAGCTGCTCGACCGATTTCCGAGCCCGTACACCGAGGCCGACGCCGATCGCTGGCTCGACATCGCGGCGGCCGAGGGTCACGACATCGTCCACCTCGCGATCGAGGTCGATGGCGAGGCTGCGGGCGGCATCAGCGCGATGCGCGGCGCGGAGAACACGCGCTTCACGGCCGAGATCGGCTATTGGCTCGGGGAGCGGCACTGGGGCCGCGGCATCGGCACGGCGGCCGTGGATGCGCTGTGCGCCGCGCTGTTCGCGCACACCGATCTGGAGCGGCTGGAGGCCGGGACGTTTCTCGAGAACCGCGCGTCGCAGCGCGTGCTCGAGAAGTCGGGCTTCGTGCGCGAGGGCGTGCGCCGGCGGCACTTCTACAAGGACGGGCGCTTCATCGACGACGTGCTGTTCGCGCGGCTCCGAGCGCGGTAGCCGGGTGCGAGGGGATCGCGCGCCGCCGGATCACGTGCCGCAGAAGGTGCGGTAGCCCTCGAACTCCGGCGGCGGCGGATCGGCGTACTCCGCGTGCTGCGGCGCTGGATCGAACGGGCGCGCGAGCGCGGCGAGCAGTGCGCGGAAGGGCGCGAGGTCGCCGTGGTCCTCGGCGGCGGAGAGCGCCGCCTCGACGCGGTGGTTGCGCGGAATCACGGCGGGGTTCGCGGTGCGCATCGAGCGCAGTGCGTCGGCGGCTGGCCGCGGCTCGCGTGCGAGGCGTGCGTGCCAGCGCGGCATCCAGCGTTCGAGACCGCGCGGCGAGAGGCCGTCGGACAGCGCGCGGAACGTCGCGGTGAAGTCCGCGCGCTGCTCCTGCATCGCCGCGAGCAGGTCGTTGGCGAGCGCGAGGTCGTCGGGCTCGGCGGTCGCGAGGCCGAGCTTGGCGCGCATGCCGTCGAGCCAGCGCGCGCGGAAGCGCGTGGCGAAGTCGCCGAGCGCGTCGTTCGCGTGCGCGATCGCCGTCGGCTCGTCGTCCGGCGACAGGAGCGGCACCATCGCCTCGGCGAAGCGCGCGAGGTTCCACTGGATGATCGCGGGCTGATGTGCGAACCGGTATCGCCCGTGGTGGTCGATCGAGCTGAAGACGGTGTCGGCGTGGTAGCCGTCGAGGAACGCGCACGGACCGTAGTCGATGGTCTCGCCCGAGACCGCGGTGTTGTCGGTGTTGAGCACGCCGTGCACGAAGCCGACGCACTGCCACTGCGCGACCAGATCGGCCTGCCGCGCGATCACGGCGCGCAGGAACTCGACGTACTTCTCGGGGGAGTCGGTGAGTTGCGGCTCGTGGCGCGCGATCGCGTGGTCGGCGAGCGCGCGCAGCACCGCGGCGTCGCCGGTCGCGGCGGCGTACTGGAACGTGCCCACGCGGATGTGGCTCGCCGCCACGCGTGTGAGCAGGGCGCCCGGCTTCGGGCCGGCACGCACGATGGTCTCGCCCGTCGTGGCGACCGCGAGGCTGCGCGTGGTGGGGATCCCGAGTGCGTGCATCGCCTCGCTCACGAGGTACTCGCGCAGCATGGGGCCGAGCGCGGCACGCCCGTCGCCGCGGCGGGAGTAGTGCGTCTCGCCCGAACCCTTGAACTGCACGTCGACGCGCCGACCGCCCGGCGCGAGCTGTTCGCCGAGAAGGATCGCGCGCCCGTCGCCGAGCATCGCGAAGTGCCCGAACTGGTGGCCCGCGTAGGCCTGCGCGATCGGCTGCGCGCCGGGCGGAAGCGACTGTCCCGCGAAGAGCGCCGCGAGCGCGTCGGGGCTCGAGGCGCGGAGATCGAGGCCGAGCTCCGCGGCGAGCGCGTGGTTCACCTCGACGATCGCCGGCGAGGGGAATCGCGCCACGGCGGCGGGTCGGCAGAGCGCCTCGGGAAGCCGCGCGTAGGAGTGGTCGAGCTGCCAGCCACATTCGGGAGCGGCGGGCGCACCTCCCCCGCTGTCGGGCGCGCCGGCGCTCACGCGTAACCCCGCAGCAGCGGAAGCAGGACGAGCAGCCCGACCGCGGCGCTGGCGAGCAGCACCGCGAGGCAGCCACCCGCGGGCGGCGGCGAGAGCCGGTCGATCTCCTGCTTCGCCTCGCGCAGACCGACGCCGCGATGCGCGCGCACGAGCTTGATGGCGGCGATGCGCTCGCCGCGGTCGAGCAGGCGCGTCAGTTCGAGTTGGAAGGCGGAGTCATCCATGGATTCATGCCGCAGAGGCGGGGATTCGTGCCGCAGAGGCGGGGTTCCGTGCGGCGCCGCGCGAAAGCGTACCCGACTTCAGGCGCGCTCCGCCGTGATGTCGAGGCTCGTGATGTAGTCGCTCGGCCTGCTGCCCGCGGGCAGTGCGGCGACGATCTTGCGGTAGAGCGGATCCTCCCAGTTCGTCATCGCGTCGATGTACTCCGGCTTCGAACGGAGCACGACGTTGCAGAGCCCGGCGGAGAGCGCCTGCGCGCGCGATTCCTCCACCAGCACGGCGCCGGCCACGCAGCCCACCAGCGCCTCGAGGTCGGCGCGCACCGCCTCCGGCAGCGGTCGGAGCAACGCGAGGTCGGAGACGGCGACCCGCCCGCCGCGCCTGAGCACGCGCGCGATCTCGCGCCACACGCGCGGCTTGTCGGGCGAGAGGTTGAGCACGCAGTTCGAGATGACCACATCGACGCAGGCGTCGGCGACGGGCAGATTCTCGATCTCGCCGAGGCGGAACTCGACGTTGTCGTGGCCGGTCTGGGTGACGTAGGCAGCCGCGTTCCGTCGCGCCTTGCTGACCATCTCGGGCGTCATGTCGACGCCGATCACGCGGCCGCGGGCGCCGACCTTCGCGCCCGCGATGAAGCAGTCGAAGCCACCGCCGGCGCCGAGGTCGAGCACCGTCTCGCCGGGCTTGAGCGACGCGACCGCCGTCGGATTCCCGCAGGAAAGTCCCATGTTCGCGCCGTCGGGCGCCACGGCGAGCTCGGCCTGCGAATAGCCGATCGCGCTCGCGAGCGGCTCGGGCGTGAAGGTCGCAGGGCCGCAGCAGCCTCCGCCGGGCGTGCAGCACGCGGAACCCTGCGCAGCGTCCGCGACCGCGGCGTTCGACGCGGACTGCTGCAGCGCCGACCAGGATCCCGTCTGCGCGATCCGCGCGTAGCCCTCGCGGACCTGTCCGCGCACGGAGTCGTGCGCCTCGGCGGCGGAACGGCCTGTCCCGGGCGTGGTGGGTTCGCAGCCGTTGGGGCCGCAGCAGCAGTTGTCGTTGGTGTCGTTGCTCATGGTGAACTCGCGGGTGGTCGTGGTCGGGAGAAAGGAGCGGTCGGTCGGTGCGCGCCGGTCAGCGTGGCGGACACGCGCCGCAGCCGGACCCACAGCAGGCGCCGGCGCGCGCGGCGCCCCCACGTGGTGCGCAGTCCTCGACCGCGTCGGCGAGCGCGCGCAGCGAGGCGCACAGGTGATCGGTGCGCACTGCGTACGAGACCATGCGCCCCGACCTGCTCGGGGTCACGAGGCCGGCGCGCGCGAGCGCCTGGAGATGGCGCGAGACGACGGAGAGGTCCACCGCGCAGCACTCGCCGACCTCGCCGACGGTGCACGCGCGGCCGCACTTGATCATGCAGCCCAGCAGCCGCAGCCGCGTGGGGTCGCACAGCGCCTTGAACAGCACGGGATCCAGGAGATCGTCGACGGGACCGCAGCACGCGGCGGCCTGCTTCGGCGTCATCGGCTGCGACGCACGCGCCCCGCCGCGCGACGAACGGGCCTTCCCCTTGCGGGAGACACTCGAGGTTCTCATTTGCGCCATGGTGCAAATGTAGGCGACGCCTTGCCGCCGCGGCAAGCCCCCTCCGGCACCGCGACGGAACTCGAGGCGACGCCGCCGTGCGACCCCGCGCGACGGCGCACCACGCGCTCAGACGCCGGACGCTTCCCTCACGACTGCCCCCACTGCGCGAGCATGATCGAGAGATCCGCCGCATCCACGCGACCGTCGCCGTTGAGATCGGCGACCTGGTGTCCGTCGGCGCCCGTCTGCCCCCACGCGGCCAGCAGCACGGCGAGGTCGCCGCCGCCCACGGTGCCGTCGCGATTCACGTCGCCGGCGAGGCCGATGTGCAGCGTCGCGTGCTGCAGGCCTGCGACGAGCCCGAGGTTGGGCGCGAGTCCGGGATTCGCGCTGCCCGCCGCCAGCCCGGGCAGGAACTGGTTGGACAGCACGCCATCGGTGCGCTCGATGCAGGCCGCGACCGAGACAAACCCCTTGAAACCCGCAGGCAGACCGAGGTCCGCGAGCGGGATGCGCAGCTCGACGCCGGTCGTCGCCGTCGCCGCGCCCGCGACGCCGCCCGCGGTGATCCCCGCGGTGTTGGTGTTGTCGAGGGCGACCTCGATGCCGTTCGGATTGACGCCGCCCGCGAGCACGCCGCGGCCGGAGTTGAGTCCGGTGTTGCCGCGATAGGTCTTCGTCGCGAGCGCGGGCGCGCCCGGCAGCGAGACCTGGTCGACGTACACGACGCCGCCGACGGTGTTGATGTACAGCATCGTGTCGGGCGCGAAACCCGCGTCGAACTGCGTGCCGTCGAGCAGCGCGAGCCCCGCGGGCGGCGAGGGCAGGTGCGCGGTCACGAGGCGGTTCTGGCCCGCGGTCGCGCCGGGGCCGACATCGATGAAGAGGTTGAGCGCCGTGCCATCCGCGGGGAGGTTTCCGCTCACCGAGATGCGGAGCGCGTCGCCATCCGTGCGCACGAACAGCTGGTTGAGCTCGCCCGCGTTGTCGCCGAAGCTCGAGGTCGCGGTCTGGGTGGCGACGAGCGCGCCGCTGCCCGCGTCGAACGCGAGGTTGCGGCCGTCGACGTCGGCATGCGAGGTGTCGACCGGCG
The DNA here is from genome assembly GCA_049318425.1 of Phycisphaerales bacterium. Lineage (GTDB taxonomy): Bacteria > Planctomycetota > Phycisphaerae > Phycisphaerales > SM1A02 > QWPT01. The sequence continues at coordinate 7,383 of JBMOGJ010000116.1, forward strand.
GCGTGAGCGCGGCGCGCGCGATGAACCATCCGCGGGCGCCGAGGATGATCGGGTACGCAGCGCGGTTTCCCGGCGTGATCGCGGGCAGGCTCGCGCCGTTCTCGAGGCTCACGGGAACCACGCCCGCCTTGGCCACGCCGAAGGAGCCGAGGTCGATCGTGCTGCTCGTGCTCGCCGAGTTCAGGTTGATCGCGACCAGCACCGTCTCGTCGGCGTGGTGGCGCACGAAGGCGTAGATGCCCGCATTCGCCGCGGGAACCGGCAGGTACGAACCGCGGCGCAGCGCGACCGAATTGCGGCGCACCGCGATCAGCGCGCGGTAGGTCTCGAGCAGCGAGCCGGCGACGCCCCGCTGCTCCTGCACGCTGCGACCGTCGTTGTTGGCCGAGAAGGCCGGCGGCGCCGTGCCCGAGGTGATCGCCGCGTAGTTCGACATCGGCGCGCCCGCGACCGCGTTCCACTTGAACGGCTCGCGCATCGGGATGTCGTCGGCGTCGGTCCCGGTGGCCGCCTTGGTGCCGCGCATGCCGATCTCGTCGCCGTAGTAGATGTTGGGCGGGAACGGCTGCGTGAACTGGATCGCCGCGGCGACCTTGTGCCGCGCGTTGTTGTTGGCGAAGATCGACGCGAGGCGGTCGGAGTCGTGGTCGCTCATCTGCGCGATCGCGAGCTTGCCCGCGGGAATCGCGGCGTATGTCGACGCCATCGAGTTGTAGAGCCCCGACGCATTGCGCAGGTTGACCGCGTCGCGCGACGCGAA
>JBMOGJ010000117.1:0-7951 GCA_049318425.1 Phycisphaerales bacterium
CGGGGCTGCGCGACGCGCGCCTGACCCCCCGTCAGGCCTCGCCAAGCCAGCGCCGAGCACGAACCCGAGAGAGGCTTCGAGAGTGACCATGAGCGAGACCGCCAACGGGCGATCGATCCCCAACGCCGACGGCCCCGCCGATGCGGCGAACTACACCTCCGAGTCGATCCAGGTGCTCGAGGGCCTCGAGGCGATCCGCAAGCGCCCCGGCATGTACGTGGGCGGCACCGGCCTCAACGCGCTGCACCACCTCGTGTACGAGTGCGTCGACAACGCGATCGACGAGGTCATGGCCGGCTACGCGACGACCGTCACCGTCCGCATCGGCGTCGACGGATCCTGCACCGTGATCGACGACGGCCGCGGCATGCCCGTCGACCCGATGAAGCACGACAACCCGGCGATCAACGGCCGGCCCGCGGTCGAGGTCATCCTCACCGAGGTGCACGCGGGCGGCAAGTTCGGCGACAACGCCTACAAGGTCTCGGGCGGCCTGCACGGCGTCGGCGTGAAGTGCGTCAACGCGCTCAGCGAGTGGACCGAGGTCGAGGTCTTCAAGAACGAGCGCACCTACCACATCGGCTTCTCCCGCGGCGAGGTCGTGAAGCCGCTCGAGCTCGTCGAGACCCTCGAGAAGTCGGCCGCCACCGAGAAGCGCAACGGCACGCGCATCTCGTTCCTGCCCGACCCGCAGATCTTCCCCGACACCGAGTTCCGCTACGAGACGCTGGAGAACCGCCTGCGCGAGCTCGGGTTCCTCAACCCCGGCGTCAAGATCCGCCTGATCGACGAGCGCGTCGACGCGAACGGCCAGCGCCGCGACTTCACCTTCCACAGCCCCGACGGCATCGGCGGCTACGTGGCGTGGCGCAACGAGCAGAAGACGATCCAGAGCCCGGTGATCTCCTTCTCGGCCGACGACGCCGCGCAGTCGCTCCACGTCGACTTCGCGATGCAGTACGTCGACTCGAACTCCGAGCTCACGCTCGCGTTCGGCAACAACATCCCCAACCGCGACGGCGGCACGCACGTGCAGGGCTTCAAGAGCGCGCTCACCCGCGTGGTGAACGGCTACGCCCGCAAGAACAACCTGCTCAAGGACCTCGTCCCCTCGGGCGACGACCTGCGCGAAGGTCTCGTCACGGTCGTCAGCGTCAAGCTGCCCAACCCGCAGTTCAACAACCAGACCAAGGAGAAGCTCCTCAACCCCGAGGTCGAGGGCTTCGTCTCCAACGCGCTCGGCGAGAAGCTCACCGCGTGGCTCGAGGAGCACCCGAAGGACGCGCGCGACATCTGCCTGCGCGCCGTGCTCGCGGCGCAGGCCCGCGAGGCCGCCCGCAAGGCGCGCGAGCTCATCAAGCGCAAGGGCGCGCTCGACTCGGGCGGCATGCCGCACAAGCTCAGCGACTGCTCGTCGGACGACGTCGACCGCACCGAGCTCTTCATCGTCGAGGGTGATTCGGCAGGCGGATCCGCCAAGGGCGGCCGCGACCACGTGCACCAGGCGATCCTGCCGCTGCGCGGCAAGCTGCTCAACGTCGAGAAGGCGCGGCTCGACAAGGTGCTCGGCTTCGAGGAGATCCGCATCCTCATCCAGGCGCTGCAGTGCGGCATCGGCGAGGACTTCGACATCTCCAAGCTGCGCTACGGCCGCGTCATCATCATGACCGACGCCGATGTCGACGGCTCGCACATCCGCACGCTGCTGCTCACCTTCCTGTTCCGGCAGATGCCGGAGCTGGTGCGCCAGGGCAAGGTCTTCATCGCGCAGCCGCCGCTCTACCAGATCGTGCGCGGCAAGCAGGCGACCTACGTGCTCAACGACAAGCGCATGAACGAGAACCTCGTCGACCTCGCGCTCGCGCACGCGACCTTCGCCGTGCGCGATGCCAGGACGGGCGAGGTGCTCCACCGCGTGCAGGGCGACGAGATCCGCCGCCTGGTGCGCGCGCTCGAGCGGCTCGAGGAGCTGGTCACCGTGTCGCAGCGGCGCGGCATCCCCTTCCCCAAGCTGGTGTCGATGCGGGCCGCCGATCCGAGCGGCCAGCGCCGCCTGCCCTCGTGGCACCTCGCGTGGGCCGAGGGCGACCTGCTCTTCCACAGCGAGGCCGACGCCCGCGCCGCGGTCGTCAAGCACGAGCTCGTGCTCGACGACGTGGTCACGCCCGACATGAAGCTCGACCGCCGCCGCATCGCCGGCCTGCGCGAGCTGCACGAGAACCGCGAGATCGAGCGCATCATCGGCCAGCTCGGCCAGTGGCACATCGACATCGCCGACTGGGACCGCGTGCAGGTCGAGACCGTCACCGGCGAGAAGGAGCCGACCCGCTACGCATGGCTGGTCGACTCGGGCAGGACGCCGAAGGCCGGCGAGGCGGCCGAGCCCGGCCAGGACGGCGGCGGCGGCGCCGACGACGAGAAGTCCGCCAAGAAGAAGGACTCCGGCATCGTCGAGGCCGCGAGCGTGCCCGGCATCGTGCGGGCCCTGCTCGAGGTCGGCCGTCGCGGCATCGAGGTCAAGCGCTTCAAGGGTCTCGGCGAGATGGAGGCCGAGCAGCTCTGGGAGACCACCATGGACCAGTCGCGGCGCACCCTCGTGCGCGTGACGCTCGAGAGCGCGAGCGAGGCCGACGCGCTGTTCACCCTCCTCATGGGCGAGGACGTCGAGCGCCGCCGCGCCTACATCGAGAAGCACGCGCTCGAGGTCAAGAACCTCGACGTCTGAGAGGCGCGGGGCGTGCAGCGCACGCGATGCTCCGACGGCGCGGAAACCGCGCCGCATGCAGCCGAAAAACACGAACGCCCGCGGGTCTGCACCTGCGGGCGTTCGCTTGATTCGTGGTCTGTTCGCGGCGCTCCCTGGCCGCGACGGGCTCAGGGCGCGCGCCGCGCGGTTCAGCCCTTCTTCGCCGGGCTCTTCGCGAGCAGCTCATCGACGGCCGCGCGGATCTTGGCCTCGTCCGACGGATGCATGCCGGCCTTGTAGACCTTGCCCTCCTGGTCGAGGATCGCGACGAACGGGATGCCGCGGATGCCGAAGTCGGGGTTGAAGACATCCTCCTTGGTGAGCGCGACGGTCCAGGTGACGCCCATGTCCTTCATGAAGACCATGAGCTCGGACTTCTCCTTCTCGGCGTCGCCCTCGCACTGCACGGGCTGCTTCTTCTGGTGGGCGACCATGCCCTGCAGGCTGGTGATGCCGACGATCTCGACCTGGTCGGCCGGGTAGTGGGCGCGCATCTCGGCGACCTTGGGGAAGCTGCCGACGCACGGGCCGCACCAGGTGGCCCAGAAGTCGAGCACCACGACCTTGCCCTTGAGGTCGGCGAGGCTCTTCCACGGCGAGGTGCCGTCGCTGCGCATCACCCAGTCGCACTGCATGCTCGGCACCGGGAAGCCGACGAGCTCGCCGCGCGCGGCGGCGCCGTTGAGCGTCTTCGACATGCGCTCGAGCATCTTCTGGTCGCGTCCCTGGGCGCCGGCCGACTTGGCGGCGATGCAGGCGAGCACCGCGGTGCGCACGGCGGCGGCCTTCTCCTTCGACAGGCCCTTGTTCGCGAGCTTGAGGTAGCCCTCGGCGGTCATGACGATGGCCATCGACGCGTCGGGCGTGAACTTCGCGCCGTACTTCTCGAGCACGGCGGCGCGCTTGGCGATCTCCTCGACGGCGACGTCGTCGGAGATCAGCTCGAACAGCATGCCGGCCTCCTCGGTGTCCATGCCCTCGAGGAACGCGGGGTGGTCGAGCAGCGCGATGCCGGCGGTGCCGCCGCCGTCGCGCATGCCGTAGGCGGCCGACTGCACCGCGGCCTTGAAGCCCGCGACCGTCGGCTGCTTCGCGCGCTCGGAGAGCAGCTTCATCATCGTCTCGCGGCCCTTGCTCGACATGCTGATGAGCGGATCCGCGGCGGCCAGCTGCTCCTCGCTCAGGGTCGCGAGGTCGAGGTCGGCGAGCGCGGCGTCGGCCTGCGCGGCGACATCGGCCTGGATCTTCTTGAGCTCCTCGTCGCTCGGGTTCTCGATCTTCTCGTACTTCTTCTGGAGCGACTCGAAGAGGGTCGCCACGCGCTGCTGCAGTTCCTCGGGCGTCGGGCCGGTCTTCGCGGCCTGCGCGGCGCCGGCGGCGGGCGCGGTGTCCTGGATCATGGTCGGGGCGACGGGCGCGAGCGCGAGGGCAAGCGGAAGGACGACAGGAAGGATCGAGAGTTCGAGCATGGAATCTCCTAAGTCGGGCGAGGCACGGGCATGCGACGGAGAGGCATGCGTGATGCGTGCGGGGTCGATCGGAACAGGCACGGTAGCGGCTCGCGCGCCCATCGGGGCGGTGAAGTGTGCGGCGTCATGCGGTGGCGTGCGCGACGCGATGGCGGCGGCAGCCGGCGGGCCCGCGAGCCCGCCGCCGGTCAGCGATCGAGCGCGCCCGCCTCGGAGAATCCGCGGCGGCGCAGCTGGCACGCGTCGCAGCGCCCGCACGGCTCGCCCTCGGGCGACGGGTCGTAGCACGAGACCGTGCGGCCCACCGGCACGCCGAGCTCGAGCGCGAGCTTCACGATGCCCGCCTTCGACAGCGTCTGGAGCGGCGTGTGGATGCGGAACCGCGCGCCATCCTGCGCGCCCGCCTTGGTCGCGAGGTTCGCGAGGTGCTCGAACGCGGCGATGAACTCGGGGCGGCAGTCGGGGTAGCCCGAGTAGTCGATCGCGTTCACGCCGATGGCGAGGTCGCTCGCGCCGAGCGTCTCGGCGTAGGCGAGCGCGAACGCGAGGAAGATCGTGTTGCGCGCGGGCACGTAGGTCACGGGCACGCCGGTCGCGATCGACGACTCGTCGCGGTCCTTGGGCACGGCGATGTCGGCGGTGAGCGCGCTGCCGCCGAAGGCGCGCAGGTCGATCTCGGCGACCTTGTGCTCGGCGGCGCCGAGCGTGCGCGCCAGCTCCGCCGCCCGCACGAGCTCGATGCCGTGGCGCTGGCCGTAGGAGAAGCTCAGCGCGTGGCAGGCGTAGCCCTCGCGCCGCATCCAGGCGAGGACGGTGGCGCTGTCGAGGCCACCGGAGAGAAGGACGACGGCGCGTTTCATGCGGGAAATCCGGTGGGGTTCGGCGTGCGTCAGACCGGCTTCAGGCCGGCCGTCAGACCGGGCTCGGCACGCTCTCGAGCAGCCGCTGCATGATGCGGCGGGTGGTGAGCGTGTCGCCCTGGTGCATGTAGGTGCGGCTGATCACGCGGTGCGCGCACACGGGGAGGACGTTCGACACGATGTCGTCGGGCACGCAGTAGTCGCGGCCGGCGACGAACGCCGTCGCGCGCGCGGCGGCGGCCAGCGCGAGCGCGCCGCGCGGCGAGACGCCGACCTGCAGGTCCTCGCTGTTGCGGCTCGCCTTCGCGATCTCGATGATGTAGTCGACGAGCGCGCGGTCCATGCGGACGGCGTCGGCGCGGCGCTGCAGCTCGATGACCTCCTCGGCGCCCATCGCCGGGCGCAGGTCGGGCAGCGCGGTGCGCGCGGGCTGCTTGAGCAGGATGCGCGCCTCGTCGTCGGGCGACGGGTACCCGAGCGAGAGCCGCATGAGGAAGCGGTCGAGCTGGTTCTCGGGGAGGAAGTAGGTGCCCTCGAACTCGTAGGGGTTCTGCGTCGCGACCACCAGGAACGGCTGCGGCAGGTGGTGCACGCCGCCCTCGGCGGAGACGGTGCCGTCGCTCATCGCCTCGAGCATCGCCGACTGGGTGCGCGGCGTGGTGCGGTTGATCTCGTCGGCGAGCACGACGTTGGCGAAGATCGGTCCCTGGCGGAACTCGAAGGTCTCCGCGCCCTGGCGGTAGATGCTGGTGCCGGTCACGTCGGAGGGCAGCAGGTCGGGCGTGCACTGGATGCGGCTGAAGCTGCAGCGGATCGAGCGCGCGAGCGCGTTGGCGAGCACGGTCTTGCCGACGCCGGGCACATCCTCGATCAGCACGTGGCCGCGGGCGAGCAGGCACACGATCAGGCGGTCGACGGCCTGCACGTTCCCCATGTAGACGGAGATGATGTTCGCGCGGAGTGCCTCGATCCGGTCCTGCATGGGTTCGAGTGTACCGCCCCGCTTGCCTCCGACCGCCCGAGGGCACACACTGCGCGCCGATGTCCTCGCCGCCGTCGTCGTCCTCCTCGCCTTCGGTCCGCAGGTCGCTCGCCTGCGTCCGATGCGGGTACGACCTCGAGCGGCTGCCGGTCGACGCGAAGTGCCCCGAATGCGGGCAGGACATCCTGACCACGCTCGCCGAGCGGCTCGACCCCGCCACCGAGGCGCTCGAGCGCAGCGGCGCGCTGCGGCGCACGGCGTGGAGCGTCTATCTCTCGAGCCTCGGCGCGGTGGCGGCGAGCGCGGTGGCGGCGGCGCCGCTCATCGACCTCGTCCGCGCGCGGGTGACCCCGCCGGCGTGGCTCGCACCGGGCGTCGACGGGCTGCGCGCGCTGCTGCCGATCCTCGCGGTGCTCGGCGTCGCGGTCGGGTTCGCGGGGGCGGTCTTCGTCCCGCCGTGGCGGCGCGAGCGACCGATCCTGCGGGTGCGGCTCGCGGGTGGCGGAGGGTTCCTCCTCTGGGGCCTGGCGGCGATCCAGCCGCCGTCGTTCGAGGCCGCCCTGCTCGCGCTCGCGGGCACGGCCGCGGTCGTCGCCTCGGTGACCCCGGTGCTCCGGCAGCTCATCCCGCACGCGCGGCTCTTCCGCACGGCGCGCCACGCGACCCAGACCACCCGCGACCTGCTCATCTCGACCGCGGTCACCGCGGGTGCGGGCGGGCTGGCCCTCGCGCTCTCGGCGCGCCGCGGCGAGGCCGCCGACGCGTCGGTGTTCGCGGCCGCGGTCGCGCTCGCGAGCGCGATGCTCCTCTTCGTGGGCCTCTGCTACCGGCTGGTGAACGCGCACTGGATCCTGCAATCGGTCCGGACGCCGCCGCCGCGCCTCGACGATGTGATCGACCGCTGAGTGTCTGCCAATACGGCAGCGCGCTCCAACGACGCTCCCGAGTTGTCAGGAGGGGTGCCGGGGAGCATCTCGGGGATGGCGCCCACAAGCCACTGCCAGAGAAAGACTTCCACGCGCCTACAGCCCCCCGCGCGCACCCGCCGGGCGCCCTGGCACCGACCCGCGACGCTGGTACGCCCTTTGTATTGCGGCTCGCCCCGTCCGAGACGGCGCTGGGCCACCGCCCCGCGTCCGGTTCGAGGGGGTCGTCGCAGGACTTCCCCGCGCGCACCCGCCACCCGCGAGTGCCCGCGAGAGCCCTGGGACGGCTGCGTGTGTGCACGAACCGTCACTGGAGCGTCACCCATCGCCGTTCGCCTCGCTGCGCGCCGTTGCGCGGCACGGCGCGGCGCCGGGTGGCCGAGAGCCCAACATCCCGAAGATTCGGAGAGCGACCACGATGTCCGCCAAGGAACTTTCGTTCGACAACGAAGCGCGTAAGAGCCTGCTCGCCGGCGTTGAGAAGCTGGCAGCCGCCGTCAAGAGCACCCTCGGTCCCCGCGGCCGGAACGCCGTCCTCGACAAGAGCTGGGGCGGCCCGACCGTCACCAAGGACGGCGTGTCCGTCGCCGAGGAGATCGAGCTCCGCGACAAGGTCGAGAACATGGGCGCCAAGCTGGTGAAGGAGGCCGCCTCGAAGACCTCCGACGACGCCGGCGACGGCACCACCACCGCCACCGTGCTCGCCGAGGCCCTGGTCAAGGCCGGCTACCGCCAGATCACCGCCGGCGCCGACCCGAACGCGGTCGTGCGCGGCATGAAGAAGGCCGTCACCGCCGTGGCCGCCCGCATCGGCGAGAGCGCCCGCCCGGTCGAGAAGGTCTCGGGCGGCATCGGCGCGGTCGCCTCGATCAGCGCCAACAACGACGCGAGCGTGGGCAAGATCATGGCCGACGCCTTCGAGAAGGTCGGCAAGGACGGCGTCATCACCGTCGAGGAAGGCAAGTCCC
>JBMOGJ010000118.1:0-7754 GCA_049318425.1 Phycisphaerales bacterium
CCCGCCGGCTACGAGCCGACCAACGAGGGCGACTGCAACGACGCCGACAACACCACCTACCCCGGCGCCCCCGAGCTCTGCTCGAACCTCGGCACCGACAACGACTGCGACAAGATCAACACCGAGGAGGAGGCCAGCGACCGCTCGACCTTCTACCGCGATGCCGACGGCGACACCTTCACTGGTTCGGACTCCGCGCTCTTCTGCACGGCCCCGGCTGGCTACGAGTCGCGCGACGAGGGCGACTGCAACGACGCCAACAACACCATCTACCCCGGCGCCGCCGAGCTCTGCTCGAACCTCGGCACCGATAACGACTGCGACGGCGTCAACACCGAGGCGGAGGCCAGCGACCGCTCGACCTTCTACCGCGACGCCGATGGCGACGGCGTCACCGGCTCGGAGTCCGCGCTCTTCTGCACCGCCCCCGCCGGCTACGAGCCGACCAACGAGGGCGACTGCAACGACGCCAACCCGGCCATCTACCCCGGCGCGGCCGAGCTCTGCAACAGCATCGACGACAACTGCTCGGGCAGCGCCGATGAAGGCCTGACCTTCAGCGAGTACTACCCCGACGTCGACGGCGACGGCTTCGGCGCCGGCCAGCCGATCAACGCGTGCGCCGCTCCGTCGGGCTACGTGCTCGGACGCGGCGACGGCTGCCCGGTCGATCCGAACAAGCAGGCGCCCGGCGTCTGCGGATGCGGCATCGCCGACGCCGACATCAACGGCAACGACGTCATCGACTGCAAGGATGTCGAGCTCTACATGGTCCCGATGACGACCGGCGTCGTCCCGGGTGCGGAGTACCGCGTCCGCGTGAGCGCGATGTCGCCGTCGGCAATCATCGCCCTCACCGGCATGCAGCTCGCGGTGAAGTTCGATGCGACCCGCATCGCGCTGGTGGATGTCGAGCCGGTCGAGGGCACGCCGCTCTCGTTCGAGATCGCGCAGAACATCAACAACAGCTCTGCCATCGGCACCCTGCGCTACGCCATCGGCGTCGACGCGGGCGCGAGCGGCCTCACGGGACCGGCGGACCTCGTCGACCTCGTGTTCATGGTGCTCCCGAACGCCGATGTCTGCGCCCAGGATGTCCAGCTCGCGTGGTTCGAGAACGTCGGCACCTTCCGCACCGTGCTCGTGACCCCGCCGCCCGCGGTGTCGGTCTTCCCGACGCTGTCGAGCCTGCTGCCGCTCGACCTCGACATCACCGACCCGGTGCTCGCCGGCGTGCCGGAGAGCGTCGCGATCCCCGCCGACGCGGGCTCGGCGTTCGGCGCGTTCGTCGCGGCACCCACGGTCACCGCGACCGACAACTGCACCGATCCGATCGTGCTCGACCTCGTCGTGAACTACCCGGATGCATCGGGGCTGCCCGACGCCACCGAGTGGCCGATCGACGGCATGTTCCCGGTGGGTCACACGATCCTCCGCTGGACCGCGATCGATGAGACCGGCAACAGCGTCCAGGAGGAGCGCCACATCGATGTCGCGGGCTACGCGCTCGCCGACCTCTCGATCACCCTCGAGGGCCTGCAGCGCGGCGCGTCGACCCGCTCGATCCGCGTGACGGCCGAGGGCGTCTCGAGCCTGACCGACGTCACCTTCAACCCCGGCGTCGGCGCCGTGCTCGCCACCGCGCAGGTCAAGGTGTCTTCCACGATCGCCTGCATCGAGGTGAAGGACCCCGTCCACTCGCTCACCTCGACGACGGCCCCGTCGATCGTCGGGACCCGCTACACGGGCAGCGTCACGCTGCTCCAGGGCGACTCGAACGACGACGACAAGGTCGACATCGCGGACTTCACGCTGTTCGTGTCCGACAGGACGACCGTGAACAACCCGCGGTGCGAATCCAACGCCCGCTCGAACTTCGACGGGAATCAGTTCGTGAACACCGCAGACTTCACCTTCATCTCCACCAACTTCTTCCGTCGCGGCGAGAGCTGCACGGCGGGCGCCGATGGCGACGCCGCGCTCTCGCGCATCAGCGTGAAGGAGCTCCGCCGCCAGGGACTCGGCCACCTCGATGGTGCCGACCTCAACCGCGACGGCTGGGTGGACATGCGGGACATGCAGATCTTCATCCAGGGCGGACCGGTGACTGGCTCACCATCCGCACCTGAAGGGAGCGTCGACAGCGGCTGGTGATATGGCTACATCTCGATCGATCAACGCCCCGGTCGTCCCCGGGGCGTTGTTCTTTTTCCGTGATGAGAAACGGGAGCTGGCGCGGCCGGGGTGCCGCGCGGTGCTGCGCGGATCCGCGACGACCACCGCCGGAACCACTCAGGCGTTGCCGACCCGCGCGCCGAGCTCGGCCGCGATCGCGTCGCTCGCCGCGGCGAACTCGAAGTCCTTGTCGGTGATGCCGCCGGCGTCGTGGGTCGACAGCGAGAGCGTCACGCGGCTGTAGCGGATCAGGATGTCGGGATGGTGCTGCACCGCCTCGGCGCGCTCGGCCACGCGCTCGACGAACGCCATCGCGGCGACGAAGTCCTTGAAGCGGAAGGTGCGCTGGATCTCCTCGCCCGGCTGCGACCACTCGGGCAGGGTCTCGAGGCGGGCGCCGATCTCGGTGTCGCTGAGCTTCAGGAGTGCCATGCCCGAAGTGTAATCGACTCCCCTTCGGCCGCGATGGGCCGTACGCTGCGGCGATGGACGCCCCCCGCACCACCCGACTCGCGCCGACCCCGTCGGGGGCGCTGCATGTCGGCAATGCGCGCACCTTCCTGGTGAACTGGGCGCTGGCGCGCCACGAGGGCTGGCGCATCGTCATGCGCCTCGAGGACCTCGACAGCGGCCGCATGCGCCCCGGCGCGCACGAGGCGTCGCTGGCCGACCTGCGCTGGCTCGGGATCGACTGGGACGGCGCGCCGACCGTGCAGTCGCACGACCTCGCGCCCTACCGCGCCGCGCTCGAGCGGCTCGCGCGCGCGGGGCTCGTCTTCCGCTGCGAGCGATCGCGCTCCGAGATCCGCACCGCCGCGAGCGCTCCGCACGCCGAGGACGGCGAGACCCGCTATCCGCCCGAGCTCCGCCCTCCGCAGCCGTGGCCGCGGACCATCGACGCGTGGGAGGCGAACCACCGGCTGCGCCTCGAGCCCGCGGGCTCGGCCGACGCGCGCGAGCAGGTGCTCGACGAGTTCCTCGGGAGGCACGCCTTCGATCCCGGTCTCGACGCCGGCGACCTCGTGGTCTGGACCAAGCTCGGCGTGCCGTCGTACCAGCTCGCGGTGGTGGTCGACGACGCGCGCCAGGGAGTGACCGACGTGGTGCGCGGCGACGACCTCCTCGCGAGCGCCGCGCGCCAGCAGATCATCGCCCGCGCGCTCGGCGTGCCGCACGCGCGCTGGTGGCATGTGCCGCTCGTGTTCGGCGACGACGGCAAGCGCCTCGCCAAGCGCCACGGCGCGCACAGCCTCGCGCAGCTGCGCGAGTCCGGCGTCGCACCCGAACGCGTGATCGGCTGGTGCGCCTGGAGCCTCGGGCTCGCCGACGCGCCGCGCGCGCTCACCGCGCGCGAGTTCCTCGACCGCGCGACCACCGACGCGCTCCGCGCCGCGATCCTGCGCGTCGCCGCGCAGCCGACCGTGTTCACGCCCGACATGCTGGCGCGCTGACGCGGGGGCGCGCGCGCTCGACTTTCGCGGAAGCGCCCCGTATTCTCCGCGCCGCATGCGCTCCGCCCCCACCGCGTCCGTCCCGTTCGCCGCCGCGCTGGTCCTCGCGGCCGCCGCCAGCGTGCTCCCCGCCGGCTGCGAATCCGGCACGCCGCCGACCTCGATGCCGGTCACGGTCGCGGGCAAGACCTTCCAGTGCCGCCTGTCCATCGACAACGCCTCGCGCGAGCTCGGTCTCGGCGGCGTCGCCTCGCTCGGCCCCGACGAAGGCATGCTGTTCGCGTTCACCGACAGCCAGGCGCGCACCTTCTGGATGCGCGGCTGCATCATGGACCTCGACATCGCCTTCATCGATCCGCTCGGCTTCGTGACCGCCGTCCACACGATGCCCAAGGAGGAGCTGCAGCAGCCGGGCGAGTCCGAGGACCAGTACTACGCCCGCCTGAAGCGCTACCCGTCGATCGCGCCCGCGCAGTACGTCCTCGAGGTCGCACCGGGGACACTCACCCCATTGGGCGTGAAGCGCGGCACCCGGATCGAATTCGACCGGGCCTCGCTCAAGAACCACATCAAGTGAGCCGATCCCCCCGGTGCGGGGTGTCCCCCGTCCGGTCCCAGACCGGGTTCCGTCCACGAGTCCGGCATGGGGAGCGCACGACCATCCATCCGCATCGCGGTCATCAGCCCGGCGTCGAACGCCGCGGAGGCCACCGCGTGGCGTGAGCGCCTGGCGCGCGAGATCCCCTCGGCGTCGGTCTCGCAGCTCGCGGTCGAGTCGCTCCATGATCCGCGCGGCGTGCCGGTCCACATCGATGTCGAGATCGCGGTGCTCTTCGCCCCCGACTCCCAGGGAGAGACGGACGCCGAGATCGACGCCCTGCTGCGCTCGGTCGAGCGCGGCGCCAACGATCCCAACGCCATGGCGAGCGCGCGCGTGGTCGTCGTCGGCAACGGCGAGACGCTGCACGCGCCCACCTCGGGCGCCGACTTCCTGCCCCGCGCCCGCGCCGACGAGGACCTCGTCCCCTTCCTGCGCGGCATGTTCTCCTGCACCGCGGGCCTGCGCGCCGCGCGCCGCGAGCTCGCGCTCCTCGGCCGCGTGGTCGACTCGATGCGCAACGAACTCGAGGAGCGCAACGAGGAGCTCCAGCTCGCCGCGCTCGTCCAGAAGGACTTCCTGCCGCTGCCGGTCGAACCTCTGCACGGCGTGCGCGTGACCACGCTCTACCGCCCGCTCGCGCAGGTCTCCGGCGATGTCTACGACCTGGAGCAGCTCGACGACGACCGCATCGCGATCTTCCTCGCCGACGCGGTCGGCCACGGCATTCCCGCCGCGCTCCTCGGCATGGCCGTCTGCCGCTCGCTCGAGACCGCGGACCGGATCAACGGACAGCTCACCCTGATCGGCCCCGGAGAGACGCTCGCGCGCGCGAACCGGCGCCTCTACCAGCACCAGCGCGCCACCACGCGCTTCGCCACCGCCGTCGCCGCGGTCCTCGACTGCCGCAAACGCGTGATGCGCGTCGCGTGCGCGGGCCATCCGCCTGCGATCCTGCTCCGTCCCGGCGAGCCGCCGCGCGCGCTCGAGGCCGAGGGCAGCCTGCTCGGCGTCTTCCCCGACGAACGCTACGACGAGGTCGAGATCGAGCTCCGCGCCAACGACCGGCTGCTCTTCTACTCCGACGGCTTCGAGCAGGCCTTCAGCGAGAACGGCACCGCGCGCCACATCGAGGAGTTCGGCGAGATGTCGGGCGTCCTCGATCCCGACGAGCTGGTGAACCGCATCGCCGCGCGCGTCGACACCCACACGGGATCGCTGCACCAGCAGGACGACCTCACGCTGCTCTGCGTCAGCATCGAGAACGTCGCGGCGCTGCGCGTCGCGGCGTGAGTGCGTGCAGGCGTTTCCGATCCGGAGCGCGTCGCACTCGTCTCAACCGCGCGCGCGCATCCACTCGAGCTGCCGACGGACCAGCTTCGCGAGGTAGTCGACCTCGACATTGAGCCGGTCGCCGGGCTTCCGCTCGGCGAGGTTGGTGCGCGCAAGCGTCTCGGGAATGAGGCAGACGTCGATCACCGTGCCGGCGTCCGCCACGTCCTCGACGCGGGCGATGGTCAGGGAGACGCCGTCGAGGGTGATCGACCCCTTGTCGACCGCGTTGGCACCGAGGTCCCCCGGAAGCCGGAGGCGGACGCGCCACTCGCCGGCGGTGCGCACCTCGACCACCTCGGCGAGGCCGTCGACATGCCCGAGCACGACGTGGCCGCCGAGGAATGTCATCGGCGTCGCCGCATGCTCGAGATTCACGCCCGCGCCGACCGCGAGGGCGCCCAGGCTCGTGACGGCGAGCGTCTGCGGGATGGCGTCGAAGCTCAGCCGGCCGGCGTCCACCGCCACCACCGTGAGGCAGCAGCCGTTGACCGCGATCGAGGCGCCGAGATCGGGCGTGTGCGGCCAGCCACCGGTGTCGACGACCAGGCGGGTCGACGTGGGACCAGGGCGGATCTCCGCGACGCGACCGAGCGATTGAACGAGTCCTGTGAACACGGCGCGAGCATACCCGCCCCCGCCCCGCCCCCGACCGTGCCGCGCGGGGGCGCCCGTGCCAGGTTGGTGCCGGGTTGGTGCCAGGTTGGTGCCGGGTTGGTGCCAGGTTGGTGCCGGGTCGCCGCCCACGCCCGCCGCTTGACGCTGTGCCCCCCGAGGGGCGATACTCCGCGCTTCGGTCCCGAGGGCGCCTTTCCGCCCTGCGATCGATGGAGCCTTGAACCACATGAACCCCTCGCGCGCCCTCGCCCCGTCGTTCCGCCTCAGCCTCGCCGTCCTCGCTGCGGGTGCGCTGCACTCCGCCGTGCTCGCGGCCGGTGCCGACGACGCGCAGAAGGCCCCCGCCAGCCCCGCCGAGCAGCGCGTGGCCGCGGACGTCGCGAAGGTCACCGAGCAGTACCTGATCGCCCCCAAGGCGGCGTCGGAGCTCGGCTGCCGCATCAAGTGGCAGGCCGCCGCCTCGGTCCCCGCCGGAGGCGCCCTGCGCATGGTCGAGAGCTCGGCCGACGCCGTCCTCGCGCTCAACAACCGCAACGAGCTCACGCTGATCCGTCCCGAGACCGGTGACGCCGCGTGGACCGTCTCCGCCGCCGATCCGATCGACCGCATCGTCGCCATGGGCGTGTTCGGCTACGCCAGCCGCGGCGGCGAGGAGTCGTCGCGCATCACGATCATGACCGACGCGCTCCACTACGCGCTCGGCTTCGACAGCGGCTCGACGCTCGCCCGCTCGCGCTTCCGCCACGTGCCGAACACCGGCGCCGAGCAGTGGGGCAACTTCCTCGTCTTCGGCACCAGCTCGGGCCAGATCACCTGGTTCAACTGCGCGACCGGCAACGACACGCGCGGACACGTGATCGACTCCCTCAGCGGAGGCGCCCCGATCACCGCGACTCCCGCCGTGGGTGACGGCGCGGTCGTCGGCGGCAACACCTCCGGCGGCGTGACGGCGCTCGATGTCTCGACCGGCCGCATGCGCTGGACCAAGAAGCTCCTCGGCGGCGTCGTCGCGACGCCCGCGATCGGCGATGGCGTCACCTTCGTCGCGAGCGAGGACCAGTACCTCTACGCGTTCGACCTCGCCACCGGCGCCACGCTGTGGAAGTACTTCACGCAGACCCCGCTCCGCTCGTCGCCGTTCGTGGCGGGCGACCTGGTCGTCCAGGACGTCCCCGGCGAGGGCCTCATCGCGCTCACCCAGAACCCCGAGGCGCAGCCCGGCGGCGAGGTCCGCTGGCGCCGCGACAGCGTGCACGGCTCGCCGATCTGCACCCTCGACGGCGGCATCCTCTTCTGGTGCCCGAAGGGCCGCATGGCGACCCTCGTGAGCCTCAAGAACGGCGCCACCCTCCGCACCATCAGCCTGCCCGCCGTCGAGCACCTCGCGGCCGGCACGATCGAGCAGGGCGGATTCGTGGCCTGGAGCGCCGACGGCCGCGTCGAGCGCCTCGCGCCGACCGCGGAGCCGGCCTCCTCGAGCAACTGACCGTCCGACCCCGCGTCGGACCGACTGACGGAACCACACACCATGCACGGACTCGTCCGCATTCGTCGTGCGCTGATCTCGGTCAGCGACAAGC
>JBMOGJ010000119.1:0-7691 GCA_049318425.1 Phycisphaerales bacterium
AGAGAACTTCAAGGGTCGTTCGACCCCGGCGGAGCGCGACGCACGGCGCACCGCTGAACCAATCGTGTGCGGCTGGAGACTGATGGCAGCGCGGAGGCAATCCCGCTGCAGCGACTGACCGTGCGCCACAGGAGGTGGCTGAACTCGGAATCCCCGGCACCCGCGGTGCCGGCGACCACCGAGATGATTGACAGGAATGGAAGCCGAATATCACGCACGGTCACTCACCCGGGTGTTTGCTGAGGACTCCGACACACCCGGCACAGTTCACGAAGGTTGATTCAGGTTCAGGAAGGCTGGCGAGTAGAAGGATCTGGCTCGCACCGGCAAGGCGCGCAAGGAGTTGGCAGAGCCTTCCCCAGCATGCACGGCCTCACGTGCAGCGCAGGAGACCGACCGAACCCCGAATCACACTTCGTTCCAGACCACCACGGCGGGGCCAACCACGCGAAGGCCCCGCTCTCGCCGCCCGCGGACCCCACCTCCGCGGGCGGCTTTGTTTTTCGGTGCTGCGTGCTGCACCCGCTTGCGGCAGAATGCATCGACCCATGTCACGGTCCCGCATTGCGCGCGTTGTCCCCGTCTGCCTGAACCTCAGCGTCATCCCCGCCTTCATCGTTGGAGTCGCCAGCTGCATGAGCCACTCGCACACCGCCGGACACGAGGCACCACGCGACGCCGACCTGGCTGCCGAGCACCGGGCATGGCATGCCCAGCGCCTCACCACGCTGCAGGCGGAGGACGGCTGGCTCACGCTCGTCGGACTCGACTTCCTGCCCGAGGGCGTGTCGACGATCGGCAGCGCGGCGGACGCGACCTTCCGCTACGCGAACTGCGCCGAACCGATCGTCGGTCGGATCGAGCGCGCGGGCGGGCGGGTGCGCTTCACGCCGACCACCGGTGGCGGCACCGTCGACTGCACCGCCGATGACGCGGGCGCGCCCACGGTGCTCCGCAGCGGCTCCGTGTCGTTCACGCTGGTGCGGCGCAACGGGCTGCTGGCGCTGCGCGTGCGCGACAACGCGAGTCCGGTGCGCACCGGGTTTGCGGGCATCGCGCTCTTCCCGCACGACCCGGCGCTGCGCGTCGAGGCGCGGGTCGAGGTGCCGCCCCCGGGCGCGACGGTGGCGATCACCAACGTGACCGGCTTCGTCGAGGAGCAGCCGGTGGCGGCGGTGCTGCGGTTCCGCATGCCCGAGGCGGGCGCGGGCGGCGCGGCGACGGAGCGGCGCCTCGTCGCCACCGCGGGGTCGGGCGGGCGCCTGTTCGTCGTGTTCGGGGACGAGACCAACGGCGTCGAGACCTACGGCGGCGGGCGGTTCCTCGACATCGCGGCGCCGGTCGATGGGGTCGCGTGGATCGACTTCAACCGGGCGACCAATCCGCCGTGCAGCTTCACGCCGTACGCGACCTGCCCGCTGCCGCCGGAGGACAACCGCCTGCCCGTGCGTGTCCCCGCAGGCGAGAAGTTCGGGAAATCCTCGGAATCCGCGGCGGCGCACTGAGAGACGCGGGGAGGAACTCCAGAAGGTGGTTGCCCCGCGTCCGGGGCAGACTGAGGAGTCTTCCATGCGATCCGTGATCATTGGCGGTGGCGTCGGCGGTTGTGCGTTGGCGGCGGCCCTGCGGGGATGCCCGCTGGGCGGCGAGGTGTCGATCCTCGAGCGGCGCGCGGTGGGCGCGGCGGCGGGGATGGGCTTCATCCTGATGCCCAACGGGGTCGAGGCGCTGGAGCGGATCGCACCCGAGATCGCGTGGCGCGGCGCCGGACGGCGCATCGACCGGGTCGCGCTGCGAGCGGCGTGCGGTCGCGAGCTCTCGAGCCATGACATCGACGCGGCGCTGTGCGTCTCGCGGGAGCGGTTCCTGTCGCTCCTGCGGCGGGCGGCCGGCGGGGCGCGTTTCGTCGAAGGTGCGAACGTGACGGGGCTGCAGCGCGCGGACGGCGGGGACTTCCGAGGCGGGGATGTCCGAGGCGGGGACTTCCGCAGCGTGGCCTACGAGGTCGCGGGCCGGGCGGAGGTGCTGCACGGCGACGCGTTCTTCGGCTGCGATGGCGCGGCGTCGCGGACGCGGGCGCTGGTGTTTCCCGAGGCGCAGCTGGCGGAGGTGGTCGTCAAGGAGATCGTGTCGGTGGCGCATGCGCCCGCCCTCGCGGCGCGGCTGGGGACGACCTTCCACAAGTTCCACGACGAGGAGGGCGGACTGGCGGTCGGCGTGCTCGCCGAGAGCGACGAGCGCGTCGTGTGGTTCGTGCAGTTCGACAGCCGCCGCTGGCCGGGCGTCGCGGCGACGGCGGAGGCGATGGCGGGCTTCGTCGAGGAGCGGCTGGCGGGCTGGTCGAGCGAGGTCCGCGAGGCGTGCGGCGCGACCGACTTCGGGCGCAGCCATCTGTGGCCGACGCGCGACCTGCCGCCGATGGCGTCGCTCGCCTGCGGCAACCTCGCGCTCGTGGGCGACGCGGCGCACGCATGCCTGCCGTTCACCAGCCAGGGCGCGAACGGCGCGCTGGCCGATGCCGCGCTGCTGGCGGACCTGCTGCGCGAGGTGGACGGCCCCGCGGCGCTGCGGACGGCGCTCGCGCGGTACAGCGAGCTGCGGCGGCCGCACCACCGCCGGATGTTCATGGAGGGTCGGCGGCTGCGGGAGGCGTTCCTGGCGCCGATGCGGCACGGCGCGCGGGTGGTGCCGTTGGTCGATTGAGGTGGGGTGCGGGAGCGTGGTTCGCCGTCGGCGGTCGATGCACGCCTGATGGCACACGACGAGCGACGCGCGCTGCCGCCAGCCCACCACGGCGGTCACTTCCGACATCCCCGCCAAGTCCGACTTTGGTACCAACTCCTCACTCCTCCCCGTCCATCCCCGTCCATCGCCGTCGCATCGCCGTCGGAACGCCCATGAACATGCCTGTCCCATCCTCCGACCCGACGCCCGTGGCAGCGGCCGTGCCGACGACCGTCGCGGCGACCAGCGCGGGGCCTGCGCCCGACTTCGAGGCGCTGCGCGAGCGGGCCTTCAACCTGCGGTGGGCGACCGTGGACGCGGACGTCATCCCGCTCACGGCGGCCGACCCGGACCTGCCGGTGTCTGCGGCGGTCACCGAGGCGATCGCGAGCTACATCGCGAAGCCGCACCTGAGCTACGGGCCGGCGTGCGGGCTGCCGGCGTTCCGCGAGGCGGTGGCGCGGCATTTCGCGGAGGGGAAGGCGTCGCCCGCCGTCGACGCCGGGCGTGTGATCGCCACCAACTCCGCGGCCAGCGCGATCACGCTGGTTGCGCGGCACCTGCTGTCGCCTCTGCTCTCACCGGGCGACGAGGTCGTGGTGCAGGACCCGGTCGACTTCCTCGTCGCGGAGAGCGCGCGGCGCGCGGGCGCGACGATCCGCAGGTGGACCCCGTCGGCGGACCCGCATGCCGTCGGCGCCGCGGGACAGGCGCGGTTCACGCCCGCCGGACTGCGCGCGCTGCTCGCGTCGCGCGATGCGTCGCGGGTGAAGGTCGTGTCGGTGTGCCATCCGCACAACCCGCTGGGCACGCTGTGGAGCGCGGACGAGGTCGCGGAGATCGCCGAGATCGTGGCGGAGCACGGAGCGACGCTGCTGTCCGACGAGGTTTGGTCGGATGTGGTGCTCGACGGCGCCGGGTTCACGAGTTTCGCGTCGTGCGGCGGGCGCGGCGACCGCGCGCCCTGGGTGGTGTACGGCCTTTCGAAGGGCTACGCGCTGGCGGGGCTCCGCATCGGCGCCGTGATCGCGCCGAGCGGCGAGGCGGCGGCGGCGTTCGCGCGGGCGCAGGGGTTCGACCACACGATCGAGGGCGCGGCGACGCTGTCGCAGGTCGCGGCCATCGCGGCGCTCGAGCAGGCGGGCGGGTGGCGGGCGGACTTCCTCGGGCACTGCGGAAGGCAGCGCGACCTCGCGATGGCGCGGCTGGGCGCGCTGCCCGGGGTGCGCATCGCGCGGGCACCGCAGGCGACCTTCGTGCTGTTCTGCGACATCCGCGGGACGGGGCTCGGCGAGGAGGAGCTCGCGGCCCGCATCGAGCGCGAGGCGCGCGTCCGGGTTGTCCCGGGAAGCCCGCGCTGGTTCGGCTCCGGCGCGTCGGGTCACATCCGGCTGAGCCTGGCGACGACGCGGGAGGTGCTCGAGGAGGCGCTCGGCCGCATCGAGCGGGCTTGGCCGAGGATTGTGGCTTGAGGCGCTGGGGTTGAGGCGCGGGGGTTGAGGCGCGAGTTGAGCACCGCCCGCTGCGGCCTTCGGCCGAATGACACCCCCGCCGCTCAGGGCGCGAAGTCGACGATGTACGACCGCCCCCACTTGGGCTTCCAGGTCCGCACGAGCTCGACATGCGCCGGGTGCTCGAGGTACGCCTTGTAGTCGGCGAGGGAGTCGAACTCGACGATGATGCCGAGGTCGTAGTCCTTGGCGACGTTCGGCCGGCCCATCTCGACCGGGGTGCCGCAGACATACCGACGCACCACGGGGATCGAGGGGAGCACGCGGTCGGAGTCGGCGCGCATGGGGCCGATGTCGGCGTCGTCGGCGAGGTCGACGAGCACGACGTGCTGGAGCCGCATGCCCGCGGTGGCGGGTGCGCTCGGCCCTTGGCAACCGGCGAGCAGGAGGACAGGCGGGAGGACGAGGAACAGTGCGGCCGCAGCGCGTCGGAGCATCGTTCCATGGTACGGGTAGGATGCGTCCGAGAAGAGGTGCGGCGCGTCGTCCAGCTCGTCGGGCGGCCGCCGGCGTCGGAATCGTCGAACTCGTGCAACGACCGGGCACGATCGAACCGAAAACGAGTGCGCAGATCGGATCGATCCGAAATCAGGCCGGCAGACAGGCCGCTCAACCAGTGCACCCCGGGACCGTCTCGTCCGACGCGATGCCCGAGGTCCCGAAGGGCTCGCGAAACACCATGGCCATCCAGACCCGCATCCAGACCCGCCAGACCATCCAGAACGTCGCGTACGCGGTCCTCTGCCTCGTGCTCGCGCTGTGGGGTTGGTACGACTACTCGATCAAGATCCCCGGCAAGGAGGCCGCCTTCGCCGAGTACAGCGCGGCGGAGAAGGTGAAGTCGACCGCCGAGGAGAAGGTGCGCACCATGCCGCTCACGCCGGACGAGAGCGCGCAGTACAAGGCGGCCGTCGACACGCTCGGCAAGTACAAGGAGAAGCCCGCGGAGCCCGCCGCGTACGACCGCCCGGTGCAGCTGTGGCTGTACATCGTGGGATGCGGCATCCTCGGCGTGCCGTGGTTCGCGTGGGCGCAGTGGCAGCTCTCGCGCTCGCGGTACCGCCTCAATGACGACGGCTCGTTCGAGTGCGGTGCCGGCAGCTTCGCCCACGACGCGATCACCGGCATCGACATGGACCGCTGGATGTCGAAGTCGATCGCCTACGTGCTGATCCAGGACGGCCGCCGGATCGAGCTCGATGACTTCAAGTACAAGGGCGTCGAGGACATCGTGGCGGCGCTCGCCGCGCGCTTCCACCCCGGACAGTGGACGAGCGACGCGCGCCCGATCGGCGACCCCAAGTCCCGCGACACCAAGCGCGCGGCCGAGGTCGCGGCTGCGGCGGGAGCCGGCACGGACGCCGCGGCGACGGAATCCTCCGCCGCTGGAGTCGGCGCGCCGGAGGCGGCGGACCGCTCGTCGCAGGCGTGACCCCCCGCTGGACGGCCTGAACCCCCACCGGACGGCCTCAAACCTCGGTTCGACGCCGGGAACCCATCCCTTCCACCGCAGGCGCCCCCTGCCGACCAACCCGCGCCCCACGCGGGTTTTGGCTACGCTTCGCGACTTGCGGGCGGGTGCCCGCCCACCCAAACCAGCCATGCGCGCCACCACCGAACCGACCACGCCGATCGAGAAGCAGGACCGCTGCAGCGACCTCCCGCACCGCCCCCGAGTGCTCCTCGGGAAGATGGGCCTCGACGGGCATGACCGCGGCGTGAAGCTCATCGCGCGCGTGATGCGCGACTCGGGCATCCACGTCATCTACTCGGGGCTGTGGCAGACGCCGCGCAGCCTCGCCATCAGCGCCCGCGACGAGGACGCCGACTGCATCGCCTGCTCGATGATGTCGAACTCGCACCTGGTGCTCGTGCCGCGCCTGCTCGAGGAGTGCGCGAAGGTCGGGCGCCCCGACATGATCGTGAACGTCGGCGGCATCATCCCGCAGGACGACGTGCCGAAGCTGATCGAGGCGGGCGTCGCCCGCGTCTACCACACCGGCACCGGCATGACCGAGATCGTCGGCAGCGTGCGCGACAGCGTGCGCGACTACGCGCCGCTCGCGGCGAAGGTCACCACGCACCCGACCGCGCTGCTTGCCCGGAACATCTCGCTCGCGCACGCGGGCGCCAAGGTCGATGCGCCGCGCCGCCGCCCGAAGCAGGTCGTGGGCATCACCGGCTCGCCGGGCGCGGGCAAGTCGACCCTCGTCGCCGCGATGGCGAGCGAGGCCGTGCGCCGCGGCGAGCGGATCGCCGTGGTCGCCTTCGACCCGATGAGCCCGATCACGGGCGGCGCGCTGCTCGGCGACCGCCTGCGCGTCGACTTCAACGCGGTCGACGAGGGCATCTTCTACCGCTCGCTCGCGATCGTGGGCGAGGACTACCGCACCCTGAACGAGATCATCGAGCTCATCGGCGGCGCGGGCTACGACAAGCTCATCGTCGAGACCGTCGGCGCCGGCCAGAACGACGTCGCGATCCGCAGCTTCGTCGACCGAACCGCGGTCGTCGTCGTGCCGGGCATGGGCGACTCGGTGCAGATGGACAAGGCGGGCATCCTCGAGATCGCCGATCTCTTCGTGGTGAACAAGGCCGACCACGCGGGCGAGTCGAAGCTCGTGCGCGAGCTGCTCGACATCGCGGGCGGCCGCCGGATCTTCGAGACGATCGCCACGCAGGGCAAGGGCATCGTCGAGCTGCTCGAGGGGCTGTTCGCCTGACGCGGGGCAACACCTCACCGACCCTCTCCCGCACCCGTCATCCACCTGTACCCGCCAACTACCGCCCAGTACCCGCCAGTGGCGGGTGTTTGGCGGGCTCCGGCGTCAAATCCGCAGAAGACCCGTTCGGAAAGCAAGGATGCGCGATCTCCGACGGTACCCGCAGAGGACCGTGCAGTACCCGCCAGTACGCGGTAGTCGGCGGGTACGTCGGAGGTGGCGCGTCGGAGGTGACCGCCGCCGGCATGCCGACGCGGACGAGCGGACTCAGAGCTTCCTGGTGGCGAAGTAGGTCACGCCCGCCGGCGTCGCCGCGGGGATGCCGTCGAGCCCGGTGTAGCCGAGCCGCCGGTAGAGGCGGATCGCACCGCTGTTCGACGCGGCCACCTCGAGGGTGATCTTGGCGAAGCGGTGCTCGCGGCCGAGGTCGGCGAGGACCTCGAGCATCGCGCTGCCGAGGCCGTTGCCGCGCGCGGAGGGCGACACATGCACATCGTGCACATTGAAGAGCTGCCCGCGCGCGAACGACGAGTAGCCCTCGAACGCGATCAGCACGCCCTCGGTCTGCTCGCTCTCGGCGCGCGCGCCGAGCAGGACGAGCGTGCCCGCGCGGCGCGCGAGGTCGTCCGCGACCCGGCCGAAGTGCGCGACGTCGAGGTGCGGCGACCCCGACACCGGCTCGGCCGCGAACTCCGCCATCAGGCGGGCGAAGGACGCGCGGTCCTCGGCGTCG
>JBMOGJ010000120.1:0-7646 GCA_049318425.1 Phycisphaerales bacterium
CGCGTAGTCGGGGTCGGTCTCGGGCGTGCGCGCGCTGCCGAAGATCGAGATCTTCCGGGTGCCGCGGTACGGATTGAAGATGCGGTACGCGTGGCGCATCTCCTTGAGCGAGGTGCGCACGAGCTTGAGCTGTCCGGTGTCGGCGCCGTCGGCGACGAGCTTCAGGCCGGAGAGCATGATCTCCGCGACCAGCTCGCGCGCCTCGTGCGAGGCCTGCACGCCGGACGCCTGGAAGAACGAATCGACCGCCGTCTCGATGTGGGAGAGGTCGAGTGCGGGGCGATCGGACGGCAAGGGTGTGCTCATGGGGGCTCGGAGGGTGACGGGGCGGCGCGGAGGCGGCGGGCGGGGCGCCAGGTGGGGCGCGACGGGCGCGGTGGTTACTTCGGCGTTTCGGCGGGCGGGGCTGCGGGTTTGGGGGTGGGCGCCTCGGCGGGGGGCGTGCCGGCGGGCGTGCCCGCGGGGGTCGGCGTCGCTGGCGGCGTGACCGTAGGCGCCGCGGGCGTGGTCGCAGGCGTCGTCGCCGGCGCGGTGCCCGGTGCCGCGGCGTCCGTCGGCGGCGGCGAGGGCATGTCGGTGATGCCGGGCAGCGCGGCGACCGACGCCTTCGGATCCGACAGCGTGCCCGAGAGGTCGATCGCGAAGATCTGGTTGGTGACGCCGCCGATCACGTCGCTCACGATCGGCAGCGTGCCGCGCGGGAAGAGGCGGACGCCGATGCCGAAGGTCGGGATGTCCATCGTGCCCTTGCCCGAGAGCTGGATGGTGCCCGCGGCGAGCTCGCAGCGCGTCACCTCGGCGGTGTTGCCGCGGATGGTGAACTCCGCGTCCGAGGCCGAGATCGTGCCCGATCCGGGCAGCATGAGCTGGGTGAGCTGCAGCACGCGCATCGCCACCGGCATCGACGCGAGCGACGCGTTGCGGATGGCGACCCGTCCCGAACCCGTGCGGCTGTCGACCGAACCGGTGGTGCTGCCGGCGATCTGCACCGTGCCGCTCAGGCGGCTCGCGGTGCGCGGCGTGTCGTCGGCGAGCGGCATGCCGGTGCGGAGCACCTCGTAGTCGGCGTCGGCGACGCGCACGCGGGCGTCGTAGGTGTCCTTGGTGAAGTCAACGGTGGTCGCGAGGTCGAAGCGGCCGAACGCCACGTCGCCCGAGCCCGCGATGACGAGCGAGTCGCCCGCGGCGCCGGTGTCGATCTGGATCCGCGTCGCGCCGAGCGGGCGGTCCCACACGCGCGCGCCGAGCGCCTGCAGCGTGCCCGAGAAGTCGACCGGCTTGGCCGCGCGCGGCTCGTAGCGGAATCGCAGCGGCAGCTCGCCGTAGATCTCGCTGTAGCGCGCGCCCGCGTCGAACGCCGCGCCCGAGAGCCGCGCGGTGCCGCGCATCTGGTAGACATCGGGCGCGGCCGCGGAGCCGTTCGCGGGCCAGCGCAGCGCGACGTCGGGCAGCACGAGCTCGAACAGCTGCGTGGTGGTGAGGTTCACCGCCTCGGCCGAGGTGTCGAGCGGCGGCGGCAGGTGCTTGCGCAGCGCGGTGGTGAGCTCGCGCGCCTCGAGGCGCATCGACGCGTTCAAGCGGTTGTCGCCGCCCGATTCATAGGACCCCGCGGCCTGCAGCGACCCCGCGTGGTCGCCCACGAGCGTGCCGTGGACATCGAAGGTGACGCGGTCGCCGTCGCCGGCGATCAGGTCGGTCTCCGCGAAGGTGAACTCGACGCGCTCGCCGGGCTGTCCGATCCCGAGCGTGCGCGGGCGGATCTCGAAGCGTTCGCGCGGGGCGGGGGGCGTGCCGTCGGTGCCGGGCTGGGTGGCGCCGTCGCCGCCGCCGTCGCCGCCGCCGACATAGCGCGCATCGAACAGACCCTTCGCGGCGCGCGCGTTCAGGAGCTCGAGCACGCCCTTGGCGCGCGTCGCGAGCAGCTCGCGCACGAGCGGGGACTCGATCCGCGTGCCGGAGAGCGAGGCCTCGAGCGGCGCGTCGACGGTGGTCGCCGCCGCGGCGGCGTCAGGCGCTGCGCCTGGCGCGGCACCCGGGGCAGCATCCGCGGCGTCCTCCGACGCGTCCCGCGCGATCTCACCCGAGAGCACGCCGCTGAGCCGCAGGATCCCGTCGTCCTGGCTGCCTTCCGACAGACGGAACTCGAGGCTGTCGGCGCGCAGGCCCTCGCTGCGCACGGTCACGCCGCCGGCGATCCGTTCGCCGCGCACGCGGCTGCCGTCGAGGGTGAGCTCGATGAAGCGCGGCGTGATGGTGCCGCGCGTCTCGGCGCCGGTCGCGGTGACCTCGCGGCGCACCGTGCCGTCGATCGCGCCGCTCGGACCGTAGCGGGCGAAGCGCGCGGCGGCCTCGGCGGGATCGCCCGCGAGGTAGCCCTCGAACGCGCGGCCGATCGGCAGCGCGTTGAGCGTGAGCTCGACGAGTCGGTTCGGTCCCTCGAGCTCTGCGAAGCCGGTCGCCTCGATGGTGCCGCCGCCGTTGCGGCCCGTGCAGCGCTCGATCACCACGCGCTCGGGCGTGAGCTGGATGGTCGCCGCGCAGTCCTCGAGCTTGAACTCGGGTGGCCACGGCAGTCCGCTCTCGGCGAGCTCGGCGCGGCCCGCGTCGTCGGGCGCGGCGGTGCCGTCCTCGAAGTCGACCTTGAAGCGGAAGCGCTCGCGGCCCTCGTCGTCGCTGTCGACGAGTCCGTCGAGCTCGACGCGGCCGCTCAGCCCGAGCGACGCGAGCAGTTCGCCCGCGGGCGCGAGCTCGGCGCCGGGCCAGCCCGCGGGCATCTCGTCGCCGGCGTGCGGGATCGCCGCGAGCAGCGCGGGATTGAGCGCGTCGTTCCGGTCGGTGATGGTGATGAGCGGGCGCAGTCCGCGCTCGCGGCCCGGGATGCGGGGGATGCCGACGCTTCCCGACACCGTGAGCTCGCCGCCCGCGGGCGTGGTCGCGCGGATCCCGTCGCCGGCGATCTCGATCGCCTCGTCGAGCACGCGCACGCCGCCGTCCTTGAGCCGGAGCGGGTAGGGGAAGCGGCCGAACACGAGCCCCGCGTCGCGGATGCGCACGTCGCCGGTCACGATCACCGGCTGGCCGAAGCCGGGCGGCGAGTAGACGCGCATGTCGAAGCCGCAGCGGCCGCCGAGCGTGAACGGTCCGGCCGCGATGGAGCGCTCGAGGCGCTCGCGCGTCGCCTTGACCGCCTCGTCGTCGCCGAGCCGCGAGAGCTCCTGGCGCTGGGCGACGATCGCGTTCGCATCGGGCAGGAGGCCGGACTCGCCGAGCAGCGCCGCCGCGCGCGCGTCGAACAGCAGGCCGAACGCCTCGCGCGGCGCGTCCTCGAAGCTGTTGAAGAGGCGCTCGTCGATGGGCGCGTCCTCGCAGACGATCCGCAGGTCGATCTCCGCTCCGGTCGAGAGGCCGTCGAGCCGACCGGTGATCGACGCGGTCGCGCCCTCGGCGCCGGTGCCGGTGAGCCGCTCGACCACGAGGTTGTCGTCGCCGAAGCGGAAGACCGCGCTCACGCCGTCGAGGCGGTAGGGGAACTCCTCGAACGCGCCCGAGCCCTGGTCGAGGACGAGCGTGCCGCTCGAGCGGAGCGGCGCGGGCGTGCCGTCGGCGGCGGGCGCGCCGCGCTCGAGCAGCGTCTCGACGTCGATCGTCCACCGCGTGATGTTGAAGTCGGAGAGGACCTTGGTCGCCGCGCGCGGGAGCTGCAGCGTGTCGGGCGCGCCCTCGCGCGGCTCGGGCGACGCGAAGTCGTTGATCGCGAGCCGGATCGAGAACGGCGCGATGCGCGCGGCCTGCTCGAACCACTCGTCCTTGCGGTCCCACTCGAACGCGGGCAGCGCCTCGGCGGGCAGGCGCAGCGAGAACTCGCCGGTGAACGGCACCGCGAGCACGCGGCCGCTGGGATCGTCGGCGCCGAGCTCGCCCGAGATGCGCTCGAAGCGCACCTCGTTGCGCTCGAGCCGCAGCGTGCCCGAGCGCAGCGTCATGCGCGGCGTGGCCTTCAGGTCGACGGCCTTGCCGCCGGAGAAGCCGCCCCACGCGTCCTCGAGCGCGTCGCCGCTGAGTTCGTCGACGGGCAGGTTCATCGCCACGCCCTCGAGGTCGATGAGCGCCGACGGCTCGCGTCCCGGCGCGTAGTCGAGGCTCGCGCGCGGGATGCGGCCCTCGAGGCCGAGGCGGCTCGTCCAGGTGCGGACCGCGATCGGCGCGACCGCGAGCTGCCGCCCGTCGATCGAGAGATCCTCGAGCGCGATCGACATCGCCTGCGTCTCGCCGTCGAACGAGCCGCTGATCGACGCGATCGACAGGCGGCCCTCGGCGTCGGGGCGGCCGCTCAGCGCGAAGCGGAACGCGCTCGCGCTCTCCTCCGACGGCGTGAGCGATCCGCGGAACCGCAGGTCGCCGAGCTTCCGGTAGCCGTCGCGCGCCACGACGCCGTTCTCGAGGACGAGCTCGTTGATCGAGATGTCGCCGGGGCGCGCGGGGCTCCGCGCATCGGGGTCCTTCGGCGGCGCGGGGTCGAGCGCGAGCACCGAGAACGACCCGAGCTCGTCCGCCGACTCGGCGAGGCGCAGCTCGACGCGGCCGGCCTGCACCGACCGCACCCGCAGCTCGCCCACGAGGAGCGGCAGCAGTCCGAAGCGGATCTCGATGCGGTCGGCGTACACGACCTCGCCCGCGATGCCGTCCCAGCCGGGCGCCCGCACGCGGAGGTCCTCGAGCACGATCGAGTTGATGCCGCCGAGCGAGATGCGCGAGGCCGTCACCTCGCCGCCGATGGCGCGGGTCGCGCGCGGCAGGATGATCGACGCCAGCGTCGCCGGCCGGGTCAGGTAGAAGATCCAGCCGGCGAGCCCGACCGCGACCAGCGCCAGGGCGAGACGGAGCCATCTCCTCCGTCGCGTGGGCTGGTGTGGGTGGGTGGCCATCGTCGGTGTCGTCGTCGTCGGTGTGGTCGTCGTCGGGTGCGGAGCGGGGGCGGGGATTCTACGGAAACTCGGCCCCGTTCCGTTCCCCTATGATCGGCGTTTCGCTGGCTCCGCGGGATGTTTCCGCGGGGGGCGGAACGAGTCCCGGCGCGCCCTCGGCATTCCAGCCCGCGCGACCGGACCGGCGTCGGATGAGCCGCGATGGAAACGCCCCTTCCTCCAGTTCCGAACGGTCCGCGCGGCACGGTGCTCGTGACCGGCGCCGCGCAGCGGGTGGGTCGTGCGATCGCGCTCGAGTTCGCGCGGCAGGGGTTCGGGCTGGTGCTGACCTACCGCTCCCGTCCGACCGAGTGCGCCGAGACGGTGCGGCTCGCGATCGACGCGGCGCGCGCGGCCGGCCATGCGGTCACCGCCGAGGCGGTTGCGCTCGACCTCGCCGACACCGCCGCCGCGTCGCGCTTCGGCGAGCTGCTCGCGGAGCGCTGCCGCGCGCACGGCGCGGCGCTCGACGCCATCGTGCACAACGCCTCGGCGTACGAGCCGACGGCGCTGCGCGGGATCGCGGCCGACGCCATCGAGTCGATGCACCGCGTCGAGGTTGTGTCGCCGCTCCTGATCACCGAGCGCCTGACCGACGCGCTCGCCGCGTCGCGCCTCGCGGGCGGCGGCGCGGTGGTCTTCTTCAGCGATGTGTACGCGCTCGACCGCGCGCGCGCGGGCTTCACGCCCTACATGCTCGCGAAGGCGGGCGTCGAGACGCTCGCGCGCCAGCTCGCGGTCGAGCTCGCGCCGCGGGTGCGCGTCCACTGCGTGGCGCCGGGCGTCATCCTCTGGCCGGACGGCTTTCCCGAGGAGACGAAGCAGGCGATCCTCGCGCGCACGCCGCTCGGCCGCGCGGGCACCGCCGAGGAGGCCGCGCGGCTGGTGCGCTTCCTCGTGCTGGAGGCGTCGTTCATGACCGGCGGGACCATCGCGATCGACGGTGGGCGCGCGCTGCGCTGACAGGCGCGTCGGGTGCGCGTCGCATCGCGTCGCGCGCGGTCGTGGAGTTTCGCGACGTGTGGGGAGTCTCGCGACGCGTGGGCTCGCGTCGCATCGCGCTGACAACTTCGTCGCCGCGCGTGGCATCGCTCGCAGGGCTCCGCGGTGTCACGCGACGCCTCGCCGTTTCATCGTCACGGTTTCGCGCGCATCAAGCCCGCCACGCGCCGTCGTTGCGCGGCGCCGCCCTTCATCGCATCGAGCGCCGAGAGCTCCGCGGCCGCGCGCGCCGTGTCGCCCGCGCGGTGGAACGCGAGCGCGGTCTCGGCGCGGACATACGGGTCGGCGGGATTCGCCGCGCGCGCCGCATCCCACGCGCGCGCCGCGCCGGCGAGGTCGCCGCTCTCGGCGAGCGCGAGCGCGAACTGCTCGGCGAGCGCGGGTTTGGTGCGCGCCTCCGGCTCGAGCGCCGAGAGGAGCCGCGCCGCATCGGCGGCGCGCCCGTCCCTCCGCAGCGCGCGGGCGAGGATCATGCGGAACTCGAGCGCGTCGCGGTCGCCCGCCACCGCACGCTGCGCCGCCGCGACGGCGGGGGCGGACTCGCCCGCCGCGAGCGCGATCTCGGCCTCGATCGCGTCGTTCCATGCGTCCGATGGCGCGGCGCCGCGGCGGGTCGCGAGCAGCGCGCGGGCGCGCGTGAGGTCGCCCTCGGCGAGCGCGGCGAGCGCCGCCTGCAGCAGGTACTCGGGTTTCGGCGCGATCGCGAGCGCCTGGTCGAAGAGCCGCGCCGCGTCGCGGTGCAGTCCGCCGCCCGAGGCGAGCAGCGCGGCGAACGCGATCCGCGCGTCGTCGCGCTCGTCGGGCGCGATCGACCGGACCGCGCAGGCCGCGGCCTCCGACAGCAGCGCGTCGCGCTCCTCCGGGCCGAGTTCGCTCGTCGGCAGCCGCGCATGGGTGAAGAAGACGCGCGCGGCGAGCTCGTGCACGCGCGCGTGCGACGCGCTGCCCGCGGGCGCGCGCTCGAGCAGGCGGCGCACGATGATCTCCGCCTCGCGGGTACGCTCGGCGTTGAGCAGCGTGCCGATCGCGTCGCCGGCGTCGATGAGTTCGCGCGCGGTGAGCGCGTCGGCGTCCGAGGCTTCGGTCGTGCGCGGCGACGGCCCAGTGTTCGTCGTCGTGTCCGTCGTGGTGTCCGTCGTCGTGTCCGTCGCGGTCGTGCTCGCCGTTGCCGCGTCTGATGTCGTCGCGCCTGGCGCCGTGACCCGCGCCTTCGGGTCCGTCACGGCGTCCGTCCCCGACTCCGCACCGCCGCAGCCCGCGATCGCGAGGGTCGCCGCGAGCGCGAGGGTCGTCGCACGCGCGCAGTCGAGCGCGCGTCGCGCGGCCGCGCCGCGTGCGGGAATGGTCGTGAACTCCGGGCGCATCCCCCGCACTATCGCAGAAATGACGGGGAAACGCGTTACTTCGCCACGCGCAAGCGAAGTAGAATCGCCGCCTTATGTCTTCAGGAACGACGCACGGATCCGCATCGCCCGCCACCGCCCCGGCCAATCCCAACGAATTGCCGAAGGCGTACGTCCCTTCCGAGGCCGAGGGCGCCGTCCGCGCGCGCTGGGACGCCGCGCGGTGCTTCCACGCCGACCCCGCCGCGCCCGGCGAGCCGTACGCGATCTTCATCCCGCCGCCGAACGTGACCGCCGCGCTCCACCTCGGCCACGCGTTCAACAACTCGCTGCAGGA
>JBMOGJ010000121.1:0-7641 GCA_049318425.1 Phycisphaerales bacterium
CGAACGTGACCGCCGCGCTCCACCTCGGCCACGCGTTCAACAACTCGCTGCAGGATCTCCTCACGCGCTACCACCGGATGCGCGGCTGCAACACCCTGTGGATGCCGGGCACCGACCACGCGGGCATCGCGACCCAGACCGTCGTCGAGAAGCGGCTGCTGCTGCAGGGGAAGAAGCGCACCGACTTCACCCGCGAGGGCTTCGTCGGCAAGGTGCAGGAGTGGAAGGACGAGTACGAGGCCACCATCCTGAGCCAGCTCAAGGGCATGGGCTGCTCGTGCGACTTCGACCGCACGCGCTTCACCATGGACGAGACCTGCGCGACGGCCGTGCGCCACGCGTTCTTCACGCTCTTCCGCGACGGCCTCGTCTACCGCGGCAAGCGGCTCGTGAACTGGGATCCGGTCTCGCAGACCGCGCTCGCCGACGACGAGGTCGAGATGGAGGAGGTCGACGGCAGCTTCTGGTATCTCAAGTACCCGCTCGCCGACGGCTCGGGCCATGTCACCGTCGCCACCACGCGCCCCGAGACGATGCTCGGCGACACCGCGGTCGCCGTGAACCCGAAGGACCCGCGCGCCGCCGCGCTGCGCGGCAAGATGCTGCGCCTGCCGATCGTCGGCCGCGAGATCCCGATCGTCGAGGACGACTACGTGGTCATGCCCGCGAAGCTCGGCGGCGATCCCGCCGATCCGAAGGCGCAGTTCGCGACCGGCTTCCTCAAGGTCACGCCCGCGCACGATCCGAACGACTGGGACATCGGCCAGCGCCACGGCGTCGCCGCGATCAACATCATGGCCCCCGACGGCTCGATCAGCGACCGCCACGGCTGGATGGACGTGTCGCCCGAGGCGAGGCAGTTCGTCGGCCTCTCGCGCGAGGACGCGCGCAAGAGGATCGTCGCCTGGTTCAAGCAGAACAACCTGCTCGAGGAGGTGCGGCCCTACCGCCACTCGGTCGGCCACTCGTACCGCTCGCATGTGCCGGTCGAGCCGTACCTCAGCGACCAGTGGTACGTGCGCGTGACCGACGACCGCCTGCGCGGCACCGCGCTGCGATCGATGGCGAAGGACCAGGTCGAGGGCTCGCTTCCCGCCGAAGTCGCCGCGGGCCCGAGGATGGCCGGCGACGGCGAGCTGCGCTTCTACCCCGCGCGCTACGCGAAGAACTTCCAGATGTGGCACGAGAACATCCGCGACTGGTGCATCTCCCGCCAGCTGTGGTGGGGCCACCGCATCCCGGTGTGGTCGCGCCGCGGCGAGGCGGGGGCGCTCGCGTCGGTGCTCGGCGTGTGCGCGTCGCTCTCTTCGGCGCGCGCGAGCGTGCGGGTGGTGCGCGTCGCCGACGGCGCCGAGATCGCCGTCGCCGCGCTCGCCTCGGCGACGGGCGAGCACGACCTCCACGTGTGCCTTCTCGACGACGCCGACGGCGCCGCGCTCGAGGCGAACGGCTTCAAGCGCGATCCCGACGTGCTCGACACCTGGTTCAGCTCGGCGCTGTGGCCGCTCTCGACGCTCGGCTGGCCCGATCCGTCGCGCTGGCCGGAGATGGCGGGGCTCCTCGACCGCTACAACCCGAGCTCGGTCCTCTGCACCGCGCGCGAGATCATCACGCTGTGGGTCTCGCGCATGGTGATGTTCAACCGCTACTTCCTCGGGCGCCTGCCGTTCCGCGACGTGTTCATCCACGCGATGATCCAGGACGGCCACGGGCAGAAGATGTCGAAGTCGCTCGGCAACGGCGTCGATCCGCGCGACATCATCCACTCGCATGGCTCCGACGCGATGCGCTTCACGCTCGTGTCGATGGCGACCAACACGCAGGACGTGCGCCTGCCGGTCGACATGGTCTGCCCGCACACGGGCGAGACCTTCACGCCGAAGTGGATCACGACGGGCGCGGGCTACACAGTGGCCGACGCGATCCAGCCGTCGCCGAAGGACGCGGCGAGGAAGATGGTGTCCGGCTTCGGCGCGGCCACCGGCGTCGCGACGCCGACCGCCGAGATCCCGCTCGCGCGCAACACGAGCGCGCGCTTCGACCTCGGCCGCAACTTCGCGAACAAGCTGTGGAACGCGACGCGCTTCGCGCTCTCGAACCTCGCGCAGGCGTCGCCGGATTCGAAGCCGGAGCCGCTCACGCTCCTCGACCGCTGGATGCTCGCGCGCCTCGAGCACGCCTCGCGCGCCTACGACGCGGCGGTCGCCGACTACGAGTTCCACCGCGTGGCCGAGGCCGTCTACGACCTCGTGTGGCGCGACTTCTGCGACTGGTACCTGGAGGGCGTCAAGCCCACGATCCGCACCAACGCCACCCAGCAGGCGATCCTTGCCGCGGCGCTCGACGCGATCCTGCGCATGCTGCACCCGATCTGCCCGTTCGTGACCGAGACGCTCTGGCCGAGCGTGCAGTCGCTCGCGAAGGGTCCGGTCGATGGCGTCGCGCTCCGGCCTTCGGCGCTGTGCGCGACCGCCGCGTGGCCCGCGTTCGAGGCGCGTCTGCGCGACGACCGCGCGGTCGCGGAGTTCGGCCGCGTGCAGGCGCTGGTCGACGCGATCCGCAAGGTCCGCGGCGAGCGCCAGGTGTCGCCCAAGCGGCGCATCACGGTGCTCGCGTCCGAGTCGGTGCGCGCGCTCATCGCCGCGTCGGGCGGCGTCGTCGAGACGCTCGCCGGCATCGAGCGGGTCGAGCCGAGCCCGGCCTCGCGCCCGGCGGCGGCGGTCGCGATCCCCTTCGAGGGCAGCGAGATCCTGCTCGACGGCCTCGTCGACGCGGTCGACGCCGGCGCCGAGAAGGCCCGCCTCACCAAGCTCATCGCCGACCGCGAGAAGCAGGCCGCCGGCATGCGCGCCAAGCTCGGCAACGAGGCGTACATCGCGAAGGCGCCGCCCGCGCTCGTCGACGAGACCCGGCAGAAGCTCGCCGAGATCGACGCCGACGTCGCCGCCGCGAAGCAGGCGCTGGCGGCGCTTGGTTGAGCGAGCGAGATTGACCGCGTGAGATTGACAGCCCGAGATTGACCGCCCGAAACTGACCACCCGAGAATGACCGCCTGAGGTCGAGACGCCCAACACGGAGCCCACCCCCATGGAACCCAAGTCCCAGCTCCTGCTCTTCGTCGGCATCTTCGTGATGGGCGCGCTCGGCTTCGCGGTGGTGCAGGCGCGTCGCATGAAGTGGAGCAAGCGGCGAGGCGGTGCAGCCCGGCGCGGCGCGGACTCCGACGGCGGCGCGCCGGCGTTCTATCCGTGGATGTTCAGCGGTCACGACGGCGGGTCGCACCGCGGCTCGCACGATGGCGCGCACGCGGGCCACGGGCACGGCGCGGCCGTTCGTGAACGGCCGGACGCCGATGGATCCGACCGCGACGCCCCCGACCCGGACGGCTCCGATGCTGGCGCCCCCGACGCTGGCTCCGGCGGGTTCGACTCCGGCGGCGGCTCCGACGGCGGCAGTGGCGGTGGCGACGGTGGCGGCGGGGGTGACGGCGGCGGCGGCGGCGGCGGCGACTGAGCGCTGCATCCGCAAAGCCGACAGTTTCGAAGGCATCGGGCCGATATGGGGCTAGACTGGCCAACGCGAGTCACGCCCCGTCACCGCGGACGAGTGCCCGACCTTGAGGAGCCGTTCCATCATCCTCATCCCCGATCTCATGCGCGATCTCGTGCGCGGGCGCGTCGCCGCCCGTGATTCCAGCCCCGTTCGCAGCCTCGCTCCCAGCCTGATCGCCACGACCCTCGCGCTCACCGCCGGCTGCAGCTCGGTCGCCCCGCGCCCGGGCGCCGTCGGTGAGCAGGACATCGCCTCGTCGCCCGCCGCGGTGAAGAGCGTCAATCGCCGCACCGAACCGGTGGTCGAGCCGTGGAGCTTCGGCACCTCCGCCGGCGAGTGCATCGACACCGGCACGCACCGCATCCACTCGACGCTGCGCGACCCGGTCATCCGCGAGCGGATGCAGATCTTCCTGCCCACCGCGCTCGACCACTACCGCACCGCGATCCTCCCGCTCCCGGAGCCGGATGGCCCGATCGACGTCTTCCTCTTCGGCTCGCGCAGCGACTGGCTCGGCTACACCCGCGAGCGCCTGCCGCAGGAGGCCGCGATGTACGAGAAGATCGGCCGCGGCGGCTACACCATCGAGGGCGACGCGGTCCTCTACGACATCGGCCGCTGGGACACCTTCACCATCGCCGCCCACGAGGGCTGGCACGCGTACTCGCAGCGGGTCTTCCGCCACGCGCTTCCCGTGTGGCTCGAGGAGGGCATCGCGTGCTTCATGGAGGGCGTGCGCGGAGGCGTGAACGGCGCGCCGCCGACCTTCATCCCGTGGCGCAACTTCGAGCGCTACGGCGAGCTCCGCGACGTGGTCTCGCGCGACCGGCTGGTCCCGCTCGAGGACTTCATCCAGGGCACCCCGCAGGACTACCTGCGCGACGGACGGCGCACGCTGCTCGGCTACTACGCCCAGGCGTGGGCGCTCGTCCACTTCCTCAACGAGGGCGAGGGCGGCCGCTACCGCAAGGGCCTCGAGCGGCTCCTCACCGACGGCATCGAGGGCCGCATCGCGAGCACGATCTGGGAGTCGAACAAGGCCGGCACCCGCAACGAGCGCCGGCTCGCGATCGGCCGCCAGGTCGGTCCGGCCGTGATGCGCGAGTACTTCTCCGAGGACATCGCGCGGATGGGCGCCGAGTACGAGGCGTTCGTGCGCGAGATGGTCAAGCGCGGCAACGGCGAGCGCGTCTGGCGCGGCGAGTCGCCGTTCCAGGCGTCGTCGGCGGCGCCTGCGCCCGCGACCGCGCCCGCGTCGCCCGCCACCGCGGCCGATCCCTCCGCGAACCGCCGCCCGCAGTGAGCCGCGCCCCCGCGGTACACTCGCCGCGTGCCCAAGATCATCTCAGGAGACTTCCGGACCCGCATCCTCCTCACGCCCGACGGTGAGGACCGCACGCGCCCCATGACGGCGCGCGTGAAGGAGTCCGTGTTCGCCATGCTGCACGGCTGGTTCCAGGGCGCGCGCGTCCTCGACCTGTTCGCGGGCGTGGGCACGGTCGGCCTCGAGTGCGTCTCCCGCGGCGCGGCCGAGGTGGTGATGATCGAGCGCGACCGCGAGGTCTTCCGCTACCTCGAGCACAACATCAAGAACCTCGGGTGCGACGACCGCGCCATCGCGCTGCAGGCCGACGCGCTCGGACCGACCGCGCTCGCGCGCAGCCCGAAGCCGGTCGACCTCGTGTTCATGGATCCGCCGTACGCGCTCATGGTCGACCCCGCGACGCGCAAGCTGGTGATGGACCAGGCCGCGCGCACGCGCGCGCTCTTCGCGCCGAAGGGCTTCCTCATCCTCCGCACGCCGGTCGACCTCGAGGAGCCGGAGCGCACCATCCCCGGCTTCTCGGGGCCCGAGAGCCACCGCTACAAGGACGACATGTGGGTGTACCTGTACATGCCGGCCCCGGCGGGCGGCGACGGCGGGAGCGGTGCCTCCGGCGCGGCGTCGGAGCACCCCCATGCCTGAGATCGGCGGCGGACTGCCCGCCAGCGTGCGCGAGCGCGCGCGGTTCGAGACGTTGGCCGGCGTTCCCGCGCTCGTGGTGCATCCGGGCTTCGCGGCGGACGGCGGCATGCATCCCGGCATCGAGGGCGGCAGGGCGCCCGTCCTCCTGTGGATGCACGGGCGCACCGCGAACAAGGAGCTCGATCCCGGCCGCTTCCTGCGCCTCGTGCGCGCGGGCATCGCGACCGTGTCCGTCGACCTGCCCGGCCACGGCGCGCGGCTCGACGAGGCGCTGCAGCAGCCCGAGCGCACGCTCGAGTTCGTCGAGCAGATGGCCGGCGAGGTCGACCGCGTGGTCGAGGCGATGCTCGCGACCGGCTGGTTCGACGACACGCGCCTCGCGATCGGCGGCATGAGCGCGGGCGGCATGGCGGCGCTCATCCGGCTCTGCAGCGCGCATCCGTTCCGCGCGGCGTGCGTCGAGTGCACGACGGGATCGTTCGCCTGGCAGCGGAACCGCGCGATGTACGACGCCCAGCGCGCCGCGCGGCTCGATCCGATCCAGCATCTCGCGGGGTGGCGCGCGATCCCGCTGCTCGTCCTCCACAACGAGCTCGACGCGTGGGTCGCGATCGACGGCCAGCGCGAGTTCGTCGAGGCGCTGCGCGCGCGCGGCCTCGCGGGCGAGGTCGAGATGCACGCCTACGGCGAGACCGGCGCGCCCTACGAGCACTCCGGCTTCGGCCGCTTCGCGAGCGACGCGAAGGACCGCCAGACCAACTTCCTGGTGAAGCACCTCCGCGGCGCAGGCGGCTGAGCGCGCGCGCCCGCACGCCGCCGTACGCCGCTGACGTGAGTGCCCGCAGACGCAGTCTGCGGAGCGGATGACGTGGGTGGTCGCAGTCGCGTGCCATCCGCTCCGCGGATTCCGGCTTCGCCTCCATCCACGGGCACTCACGACGGGCACTCACGACGGGGGCCTGAGCGCGCGGGCGATCAGCGCGAGGCCGCCGGCTCGATCGGGACCTCGCAGAAGGTGAGCGCGGCGATGCCGTTCTCGCCGCGCAGGATCGACTTCTGGCTCCAGCGGTCGCCGTCGATGTAGCTGATGGTGCGCGCGGCGGTCGGTGCGG
Organism: Phycisphaerales bacterium; assembly: GCA_049318425.1. Taxonomy (GTDB): domain Bacteria; phylum Planctomycetota; class Phycisphaerae; order Phycisphaerales; family SM1A02; genus QWPT01. The sequence goes on from JBMOGJ010000121.1 coordinate 6,631, forward strand.
CGAGCCTCAGTGTGACGGTCGCGCCGTCGGCGCTGCTCGAGACGCACTCCGTGTCCGCGCCGTCGAGTCGGAACTGCCCCGCGAGCGCCGCGTCCCAGCGCACCGGCTGGTCGAACTCGAGCACGACGGCATCGCGCCCGTCGGCGGAGGCGCCCGCGAAGCGCGCGCGCACCAGGTCGGGCGGCGTGATCGAGCCCGCGGGCTCGACGCCGTAGTTGAAGCGCTCGACGAGCGGCGCGATCAGCCGCGCCATCTGCGCGTAGCCCTCGGCCGGATAGTGGCAGCCGCCCTCGGGCTCGATGCCGAGCGACGACATGATGCTCATCCGCGCGAACGCGCGCGGCAGCGTGCGCTGCACCTCGCGCAGGCGGCTGTCCGATCCGTCGCGCCCCATCGCGCACGACTTCGGCCAGATCTGGAACATGTACGCGTGCTGGATGTTCGGGTAGTCCTCGCGCCACGAGCCCGCCATGCGCAGGAAGAACTCCCGGTAGGTCTCGTGGCCGTACCCGCCGGTGGGGCCGTCGGCGCCCTGGTCGTTCTCGCCCTGGTGCCAGAAGATGCCGCGGATGCCGTCCTCGAGCCGCGCCTGCCGCACGCGCCAGAGCAGGCGGCCGTAGATGGTGCCGCGGTCCTCGGGGTCGGCGTCGTTGCGCTGGTGCTGGTCGACGCGCGTGCCGCCGACGGCGCCGTTGATGATGCAGACCGGGATCTTCTGCCCCTCGACCAGCCGCTGCGCGAGGTCGTAGGCCCAGTAGCCGATCACGAGCTTGTCCTCGCGCGCCTTGCGGGCGGCGCTGCCCCAGCGCACGCTGCCCGGCTCGCCGCCGGTGGCGCCGAAGCTGCGGATCCACGGGCTCGTGTCGTTGAACTCGCCCTCGCCCCAGTCGGTCGCGACGGCGTTCGACTGCCCGTCGATCACGAAGGCGTCGCCGCAGACGAGGTCGCCCACGGTGCGGACCGCGGTGTCCTTGCCCGCCGTCGTCGTGCCGAACTCGGCGCTGTAGCGGA
>JBMOGJ010000122.1:0-7580 GCA_049318425.1 Phycisphaerales bacterium
GGGCCAGCCCGGCGCACGGTCGAACCCGCGCTGCGAGGCCCGCTTCAAACCCCGAGTCACGCGGTGTTTCCGCCGCCATTCCGCGCACGCGGTGCGCAGCGCCGCGTGCCCGCGGACGCGTCACCCCTCAGACGCAGCGAGGAACGACAAGACCCCCCGAATGGGGGGTCTTGACGGTTCCGAACGAAGTCGGGGTGACAGGATTCGAACCTGCGGCCTCTTGCTCCCGAAGCAAGCGCTCTACCAAGCTGAGCTACACCCCGCCAACACCAACGGCCCGAAGAGCCGCGCGGAGGGTCGACGAGAATACCTCAGACCCGCCCGCTTCACAAGTTCGGCTTCACCGAACCGCGCCCTTCCAACCCGCACATCCATCGCAGGCTGAATCCAGCCGCCGATCAGGACGAAATCCCTGCCCCTTGGCGGCGATTCGTTATCCGCCTCCCCCTAGACTCTGGCCCTCAGTCCCCACTCCCGCGGATCCCCTCGGGTTGGATACATAACTTCTCGCAGGTCACCGGTCGGCCCCTTGCTGGGACGGCGACTCCGCGAGCTTTCGGGTGGCACGCCCCGCATGGTGCGGGTGCGTGGTGCGCGCGGCGGACCGACCCACCGCGCGATGAAGTCCGGCCTCGGATGCCGGTCGTTCACGCAGAAGAACAGCAAGAATCGGAGCTCAGACCCATGAAGAATCGCATGCAGCACACCGGCGCCCTCGCACTCACCGCCGCGGTCGTCACGACCGCCTTCATCGCCGACGCGACCCTCGGCGGCACCAGCAGCCTCGGCGCCAGCGGCAGCAAGCGCCGCGTCAACGCGACCGTCGACACCGTGACCAACATCGTCACCGCCCCCGTCGTCGAGAAGAAGCTCGAGACCACCCAGCCCTCGGCCCCCGCGGTCTGGGTCGCCGAGCCGGTCGAGTCGGTGGTCACCGAGTTCCAGACCGTGATGGAGTCGCCGCTCCGCCCGATCATCCCCGTCTTCACCGCGCTCACCAGCCTCGACTGCAACGGCAACGGCACCCCGGACTCGACCGAGATCAGCAACGGCTCGATGGACTGGGACACCGACGGCATCCTCGACAGCTGCGAGTTCGCGATGGGCGACCTCAACCTCAACGGCGTCGTCGACAGCCAGGACGTCAGCATCCTCCTCGGTTGGTGGGGCGTCCCGAACCCGCTGTTCGGCGACCTCGACGCGGACAACACCGTCGGACCGCGCGACCTCGGCATCCTGCTCGGCCGTTTCGGCGTCGTGATGTACTGAGCAGGCTTCGAGCGGCGCGCAACGGCGCTTCTCACGTTCTCCGAACGCGCCGCAGCGATGCATGCAACGAAACAGGGCCGTCCGCGTGGACGGCCCTGTTCGTTGGTTTCATGGTTTCGTGGTCGGCCACGCGGGCTGAGCCCGTCGTCATCCGCGGCTCACCGTCGACCGCGTCCTCTCAGCTCCACGCGCTCAACAGCGCCGCGAGATCCGGTGCCGATACCGCGCCGTCCCCGTCGATGTCGCCTGCACCCGCGCCGCCCCAGTTGCCGAGCAGCACCGCGATGTCGGCCGCGTTCACCACGCCGTCGCCGTTCAGGTCGGCGGGGTTCGCCGGCGCACTCGGCGCCTGCACCGCGATCGCGACGCTGTCGGCCGCGCCAGCGGCGCCCGGCTTGAACAGCCCGAGCGTGGCCTGCGCCGCGGCCGGCGGCCGATCGGCGTCGAACCAGAAGTTGTAGAGCGTGGCGAAGCGCAGAGCGTTGCCGTTCGGATTCACCGAGTAGGTCCCGCCCGTCCACGCGATCGCGCCGCCCGCCGAGCCCGACGGGACCGAGACCGTCCAGTCGGTCGGATCGAACGGATCACCCGAGTGGTAGTTGATGTCCTTGAACCCGGCGTTCGTGATGGTCACGCCCGCGGGCACCGGCACGCTGAACGAGCGCCCCGAGCGGTCGGAGTTGAGGTTCTGCACCGCGAACTCGTAGCGCCAGGTGCCGTTGCCGTTCGGCTTCACGGTGTAGCCGGTGATGAAGCGCCCGTCGCCCGCGACATCCGAGTAGACGAGCGCCACCGTCGGGTCGAAGGCGCGCCATGCCTCGATCGCCGGCTGCTGCTGCACCGTCGGTCCCGAGAAGGTGAGGTTGTACGCGCCCGCCGACAGCGTGCCGACGAGCAGCTGCCGCCACGACGCGTTGTTGTCGTCCTTGCCCGCCGCCGCGTCCTCGGGGTGGATGTACTGCCCCTCGACGAGGTACTTGGCGTCGGCGTTGAGCGACGGATTAAGGTCGTTCGCGTTGACCTGCAGGCGGCGTCCGATGGTCGCCGGCGCCGAGGGCATGCCGCTGTTGTAGTTGCCGGGGAAGCCACCGGTCGCGGCGTTCACATCGCGCCGCGTGCCGAGGCCGCCCTGGTCGCCATTGAGTCCCGCGGAGTACGGATCCGAGCAACCGATGCCGAGGATCGGCGGACAGCCGCCTCCCGCCGGGATGCAGGCGCCGCACAGCCCCTCCTGCAGCGCGCAGAAGCCGTGCTTGCCCCAGCTCATGCCGATCTGCTCGAGGCGCCCCGCCTTGAAGCGGTACATGTTCGTCGGGATGAAGGGATGCCGGTTGTCGGGCGCGCCGTACCAGCTCAGCTGGCCGGTGCCGATGTTGCAGCTCGTGGTGCCGAAGGCGTACGCCATGATGGTCTGGCCACCCGAGACGGTGCTCCCGTACTTCGCGATGTCCGGCAGCGAGCCGACGATGACATCGGGCAGCCCGTCGCCACCGCCCCCGCCGGTCGGCTCGGTCACGGTGAGCACGCCCGCGCCGCCTTCGTTCGGCCAGTACGCGCCGATCGCGACGACGTAGGTCTCGCCCGCCACCAGCGACGCGCCCACGCGGCTGCGGAGGTCGCCGCATCCATCGTCGTCGCAGTTGAGCACGCCGAGCGCGGGGTCGCAGTCCTCCATCACCGCGAGCCGCGTGTCCCAGCCGTCGACGCCGCAGGTCTCGAAGGTGTGCGGCCCGTTGACCGCCGCGGTGTAGCGGAAGAAGGTCGCCTTGTGGATCGTGTGCTCTCCGCAGATCGACGCCCCGGGGATGAGCAGGTTCACCGTCGCGTCGGCGGTGCTGAAGGCGTTCGGCCCGAGCAGCAGGCTTGGCGCGGTCGCGCAGTCGCCCGATCCGCCCGCGACGCCGCCGTCGCCTTCACCGCCGCCGCCACGCCGCGAATCGCCGCCCGCGCGCGCGGACAGCTGGCCGAGCAGGACGGCCGAGGCGGAGAGGGCGATGCAACCGACGACGTGGAGGGGCTTCATGGTTCGTCCACTGTACTGCGGCACACTGCGGAAGCCGCGCGCAAATCCGTGCCTGGCACCAACCTGGCACCCACCAGACACCATCCTGGCACCAACCTGCAGATGCCCGGGGCGTGCTCGGCAACGACCTGGTCGGTGCGCGGTTGGTGCCAGGCACCAACCTGGCACCAAACGAAACGCGCGAAAATCCTGGCTTCGCGGCCGCTTCCGCACGGCCGCGATGCTTCAATGTCAACCACACCCACGGAGACCACGATCATGCGAACCCTCCCCTCGCTGTCACGGCATGCCCGCCCGTCGCTGCTCGCGCTCCTCGTCACGGTCCTGGCCGCGCTCTTCGCCGGCCGCGCGCACGCGCAGAGCTCCGGTCAGATGGTCGGCGGCCCGCTCACCACGAGCCGCTTCGAGCGCCTGCTCCGCGCGTATGTCCAGCCGACCGCGACCGAGGCGACCGCACTCGACCGCCTGCATGAGGCGTACCTCGCGCGCTTCCGCGCCGAGCTCGACCCGGAGATCGCCGCCCTCGGCGAGCTCATGCAGGGCGGCATGCCGACCATGCAGGAGTTCCGCCGGTTCATGCGCGAGATCGAGCGCCTGCAGTCCCGCATCGCCGAGGCCGACGCCGCGCTCTTCGCGGCCTGCACCGAGCTCCTCGCAGAGGATCGCCGCGGCGGAGTCGCCCGCGTGCGCGACGCGCGCGAACGCCAGCGCGCGCTCGGCGGGCTCACGCGCATGAGCGCCATGATCTTCGGCGGCGGCGGCGCGTTCGTCGACCTCGCCGACCTGGCGACCCGCGACCGCGTCCTCTCGGCGGTGCCGGAGGACATGCGCGCGCGCTTCGACGCGTTCCTCGTGGCGCAGGAGGCCCGCCTCCTCGTCCAGGCCCGCAACCATGACAAGGCGACCGCCAAGGCGCTCGAGATCATGTTCGAGTCGATGACGACCGCGCGGACCGAGGTCCTCGATGACACCGAACTCGCCGCCAGCGGCGCCGCGGACGACGCCGATGCCGCCGCGGCGGCCGCTCAGGACATGGCCAAGCGCGCCCGCCAGTCCATGCAGCGCCAACTCGACATCAGGCGCGCCGCCGGCGAGGAGCGTCTCAAGATCGTCGCCGCGAACTTCAGCTCCAACCGCGCCGCGCTCGCGGAGCTCGCGGGCGTCCTACCCGCGCCCGTCCTCGACGAGCTGCGCATCGACGTCGCCACCCGCGCCGCCGGCCCGATGGGACTCGCGATGCTCCGCAACGGCTCGCTCGACAACACGCAGGGCTCGCCGGCCGTTGTCGCCGCGCGCATGCGCCGCGACCGCGTCCTCGGGCCGGACGACGTCGCGAAGAGCCGCGAGATCGTCGCACAGTGGCGCGCCGAATACGCCTCCGCCGTCGAGGACGCCGCCGACGCCGTGCTCAAGGGCCGCGGCGCCACCAGTCTCGGCATGCCGATGATGGCCGACCCCGAGGCGCCCGAGGACCCCGCGGCGCAGAAGCAGCGCACTGAACTCGCCCAGGCCGCCGAGGCGATCGCCAAGTCCGAGCAGAAGGCGCTGCGCGCGCTCTCCGAGCTCGGCGGGGGCCGCGGCGCCACCTACCTCATCGCCATGCAGCACGGCAACGACAACCTGCTGCAGGCCGCCGCGTGGAAGCCGAAGGATGCCCCCGACGCCTTCGACCCCGCCGATCCGACCGCCGAGAGCCTGCCCGGCCGCCTCGCGGCCTTCGCGAGCATGGCGCAGGGATTCCCCATCCCGCAGCCCCCGAGCGTGCCGGAGCTCATCGCCAACCTCGCCCTCGTCGGCGCGGGTCGCGACGCCGAGGATGCGATCGAGAGCGTCCACAGCGCGTGGAAGGCGCGCGAGTACGACGCCCGCGTCACGCCCCTCGGCGAGCAGGCAATCGCACTGAGCCAGAACCTCTGGACGCAGGGCGCCGACGGCACCATGGTGCGCAACGACGCGAACGCCACCGCCTACGCCGCGCTCGGCATCCGACTGCGCGACGAGTACTTCGCCGCCGATGACGCCCTGCTCGCCGACCTCGCCGCGGCGCTCGGGCTCGCTCCCGACGGACCCGAGATGACCGCGATCCGGCTCGAGCGCGTGCAGTCGATGGGCACGGACGACTCGGGCTTCTCACCCTTCGACTCCGGCTCCTGCCGGCTCGTCACCCCGCTGCACGCGGTGGCGCGCGCGCGCGTCTCGCCCGAAGCCGGTCGCGCGTTCTTCGCCGGCTCACTCGACGGCTGGCGCGCCCTGCTCGCCGAGCTGCCCGCCCGCATGAAGGCGCGCACCGACGCGGACCGCGAGGTCGAGCGCCTGCAGGACGCGATGTCCACCGCCGACGGCCGCGGCGCCGAGCTCGCCGAGCGATCGATGCAGGCCTGGATGCGCACCGCGCAACTCGCACGCGAGGACGTGGCCCGCGTGCGCACCGCCTTCGCCGCGGCGCTCGCAGGCGTCGACGAGTCGACCGCCGCGACGCTCCGCTCCACCGAGCGCGCGCTCGCCTACCCGGCCTTCCACCGCCCGGCCGACCGCGCCTCCGACCTCCTCGACCGCGCGCTCCTCGCGAAGGGCGCGACCGACGACCAGCTCGCGCGCCTCGAGGCCCTCAAGGCCGAGTACGACGCCGTGTTCGACGCCCTCACCGACCGCATGATCGCGGAGACCGAGCGCGTCGCCGCACTCGGCGACCAGGACTTCCAGCGGATGATGCGCCAGCGCGAGGGCATCGAGAAGCTCCGCTTCGAGCGCGACGAGCGCACCACCAAGGCCCGCAGCGAGGCGCGCCGCATCCTCGGCGACGCGCTCGCGTCGACCGTGCGCGGACTCGTCCCCGACGAGGACGACGCGCTGCTCGCGACCAAGCCCGATGCGGCGTTCACGCCGTTCGCGTCGATGACCGACGACGAGGATTGAGGAAGAGGACCGACGACGAAGATTGACGCAGCGGAGCATCGACGCGGTCCACATGCGACACTGACGGCAGTCGGCTCCGACGCCTCCCCTCCCCGCGCCGACCATCGCTCCACCACGCACCGCACGCAGCACGCCGCTCGCCGCATGGACCCGCAGCCCCGCAATCCCCTTCACGGCATCACCCTCGAGGCGATGCTCACCACGCTCGTCGAGCGCCACGGTTGGGCCGCACTCGCCGAACGGATCCGCATCCGCTGCTTCACGCACGACCCGAGCATCAAGTCGAGCCTCGCGTTCCTTCGGAAGAACCCGTGGGCGCGCGAGAAAGTCGAGGCCTGGTACCTCTACGACCTCCGGCGCGGATACAGCGGCGCGTCCTAGAGGCGATCGTGCTTGTCCGACCGCCCGCGCGCGAGGTGCACGGGGTAGCGCTCGGCGTTGCGCGCGATCTTCGCCTCGACGGCCTTCGTGAGGTCGATGCGGCACACCGCCGCGAACTCGAGGAGCAGGATCATGACGTCCGCGGCCTCCTCCTCGACGCCCGCGCGCGTGCGCGCATCGTCGAGCACGGCGAGCGACGCCTCGTTGCGCACCCAGCGGAAGTGGTCCATGAGCTCACCCGCCTCGACGGCGACCGCCATCGCGAGGTTCTTGGGGTCGTGGAACTGCTGCCATTCGCGCTCGGCGACGAAGGCGAGGATCTTCTCCTGGAGCCGAGCAATGTCTGATGAGCCATCCATGCCGGCGATCCTACCTCCACCTGCACGCGCGGATCGCGCGCACCCGCGCGCTCACCGCCCCTGCCGGATCGCGATCGGCACGTACCCGACCTCGAACCCCTTCGGCGGCACCACGATCAGCGCCGGGTCGAGCGACGCGAGCCGCCCCGTCGTCGGCGCGGGCAGATAGGCCCGGTCCTTCGTCCACGCGCGGTGGATCAGCTCGACGCGCCGCTGCGCCTCCTCGCGCTCGGCGGGCGTGAGGCCCGCGTTGAGCATCGCGGGCTGGTCGGCGAAGCGGTACCAGCAGTAGGTCACCGTGCTGCCGTCGCCGAGCGTCGTCGTGAACGGACCGGCCACCGGCCCCGGCGCACGGAACGGCGAGTCGGGCGCATCGGGCGTCACGTACGCGCCCTCGCCCTTCTCGGTCGGCGTGTTGAACTCGAGCGCAGCCAGCCCCGTCTCGGCGGGAACGGTCCGCGCCGCGTCGCGCGCAGGCAGCGGACTCCAGCGCGGCGTCCGCGGCTGCCCCTTCGCATTCGTCCCCTCGCGCGCGTCCAGCCGGAAGTACTCCGGCAGCCGCACGCGCGCCGGACCACCCTCGGGACGCACGACGAACTCGTCCTTCCACTCGTAGCCGAAGGTGTGCGCGT
>JBMOGJ010000123.1:0-7540 GCA_049318425.1 Phycisphaerales bacterium
GGATCGTGCGCGAACATGCGCGTGCCCGCGAAGAGCGGCTGCGCGTGCATCGGCTTCCAGGTCGGGCGCGCCTCGATGCGCGCGGCGGCGAGCGCTGCGAGCAGTCCGTCGCGGCTGCAGCCGGCGCGGGCGGGATCGACGGTGAGCGCGGTGAGCCAGCGCGACGAGCGGCTCCACGCGGGCTCGGGCATGAAGCGCACGCCGGGCAGGCCGCCGAGCGCCGACTCGTAGGCCGCGAAGATCGCGCGCCGGCGCGCGACGCGGTCGGCGAGGGTGAGCAGCTGGCCGCGTCCGACCCCGGCGCACAGGTTCGACAGGCGGTAGTTGAAGCCCGCGACCGAGTGCTCGTAGTGGGGCGCGGGGTCGCGCGCCTGCGTCGCGAGGAAGCGCGCGCGCTCGGCGTGCCGCGCGTCGTGCGCGACCAGCATGCCGCCGCCGGAGGTCGTGATGATCTTGTTGCCGTTGAAGCTGAACGCGGCGATCTCGCCGAACGTGCCGCAGGGTCGGCCGTGCGCGAGCGCGCCCAGCGCCTCGGCGGCGTCCTCGAGGATGGGCACGCCGAACTCGGCGCACGCGGGCGCGATGCGCGCGTAGTCGCAGCCCTGTCCGTAGAGGTCGACGGTCAAGCAGGCGCGCGGCGTGCGTCCCTCGCGGCGCAGCGTCTCGAGGGCGCGGCGCAGCGCGGCGGGTGACATGTTCCAGCTCTCCGGCTCGCTGTCGATGAAGACCGGCTCGGCGCCCAGCTGGCGGATCGGGTTGGCGGTCGCGACGAAGGTGAAGCTCGAGCACAGCACGAGGTCGCCCGGCCGCACGCCGAGCAGGATGAGCCCGAGGTGGATGGCCGCGGTGCCCGACCCGGTCGCGCAGGCGTGCATGGCGCCGTCGCCCGAGCCTGCACCGAGGCCTGAACCGAGGTTCGCGCCGGGGCCCGCGCCGGGGCCCGCGCCGAGGAAGGCGCACATCTCGCGCTCGAAGCCGTCGACGTTGGGGCCGAGCGGCGCGATCCAGTTGGTGCGGAACGCGTCGTCGACGAAGCGGCGCTCCTCGCCCGTGAGGTGCGGCGGCGAGAGGAGGATCGGGGCGTCGGCGGTGGGGTTCGTCATGTCGGTCGCGGACGGAGGGTGGCTGGACGGCCGCGCGGGCCGCGGGACTCCGAGGGGAGAAGCCGCGCGTGGCGTGGTTCTATCGGCAATTCCTGCGGTCGGCGTGCATGGGGGCGGGGAATTGCCCGAGGCGGCGGCGCCGCGCACAGTCCCCCGGCGCGTGCGCTCAGTGCCCCCAGCGTTCGCGCCAGGATTCGAACATCAGCAGGTTCCACGCCTCGTAGCCGCTCGAGCTCGAGGCGGGGTCGACGGTGCGCCGCCAGATCGCGCGCACCCGATCGGGGTCGAGGTGACCGGCCGCGCGGATGCGGTCCTCGGCCAGCAGCGCCTCGGCCCAGCCGCGCAGCGGTCCGCGCAGCCATTGGGCGAGCGGCACGCCGAAGCCCATCTTGGGCCGGTCGAGGAGCGCGCGCGGGACGCGCCGCTCGACCGCGCGCCGCAGCACCCACTTGCGCTCGCCGCCGCGGATCTTCATCGCGAGGGGCAGGCGGAAGGCGAGCTCCGCCAGGCGGTGGTCGAGCAGCGGCTCGCGCGCCTCGAGCGAGGTCGCCATGCTCGCGCGGTCGACCTTGACCAGGATGTCGTCGACGAGGTAGCTCGCGATGTCGGCCTGCATCATGCGCGTCTCGAGGTCGAGCTCGTCGGCGCGCTGCGCGGGGTCGGTGAGCGCGGTCACCGGTTCGGAGCCGCCGAGGACGAGCATCGGCGCATCGGCGATGGTCGCGACCAGGCCGAGGTAGATGGTCCACGGGTCGCCGTGGCGCAGGATGCCCGCGAGCTTGTGGGCGCGGTCGCCGGCGCGATCGATGGCGACGCGCGCGGGCAGCGCGCGCGCGAGCGCGGTGCCGACGGCGTTGAGCGCGCGTCGCGGGGTCGCGCGCAGCAGCATCGCGACGGCCGCCCGCGCCGGGGGCGGGAGCAGGCGGGTGCGCGCGGCGATCGCGCTGGTCCACGCGTAGCGGTAGTAGCCGCCGAAGAGCTCGTCGCCGCCGTCGCCCGAGAGCGCGACGGTCACGCTGCGCCGCGCGATCCGGCTCACGAGCAGCGTCGGGATCTGCGAGCTGTCGGCGAAGGGTTCGTCCCAGGTGTCCGCGAGCTGCGGCACGGTCGCGAGGGCCTCCTCGCCCGTGACGTAGACCTCGGTGTGCTCGGTGCCGAGGTGCCGCGCGACCGCGCGCGCGTAGGGCGCCTCGTCGAACTCCTGCGCGCCGAAGCCGATGGTGAAGGTCCGCACGGGGCGCGGCGACTGCGCCTGCATCGACGCGACCACCGCGGTCGAGTCGATGCCGCCCGAGAGGAACGCGCCCAGCGGCACATCGGCGAGCATGCGCAGGCGCACGCTCTCGTCGAGCGCCGCCGCGACGGCGTCGACCGCGTCGCCGTCGCTGCCTGCGAAGGGCGCCGCGCGGCCGGCGCGCACGAGGTCGCGCGAGTGCCACCAGCAGCGCTCCTCGGCGGTGCGCGCGTCGAGGTCGACGCGCAGGAGATGCCCCGGCCGCAGCTTGCGCACCTCGGGGTGGATCGAGAGCGGCCCCGGCACGTAGCCATGCCGCATGAACAGCGTCAGCGCGCCGCGGTCGACCGACAGGCGCATCGTCGGCAGCGCGCGGAGCGCCTTGATCTCGCTCGCGAACGCGAGCGCGGCGCCGGGCGGCACGGCGAGGTGCAGGGGCGCGGCGGCGGTGCTGTCCGCGCCGCTCGTATGGGCCACGCCCGGCGCGCGGCGGATCGACGCCGCGACCTCCGCGCCGCCCGTCCAGCCGTAGTGCATCGGCTTGACGCCGAACCGATCGCGCACCAGCCACAGCACGCGGTTGCGGCGGTCGAGCACGGCGAACGCGAACATGCCGCGGAAGCGCTCGATCGCGGCCTCGACGCCGAACGCCTCGAAGGCGGCGAGCATCGTCTCGGTGTCGGAGTGCCCGCGGAAGTTCGCCGCGCCGGCGCTTGCGCCCGGGCGAATCTCCCCGCGAATGTCGTCGCGAATGTCGTCGTGGTTGTAGACCTCTCCGTTGAAGGCGATCTCGAAGCGCCCGCTCGCGCTGCGCATCGGCTGGTGCCCCGCCGGCGAGAGATCGAGCACCGACAGCCGGCGGAACGCGAGCCCGGTGCGCGTCGCCGCGTCGAACGAGATGCCCTCGTCGTCCGGCCCGCGGTGCACCAGGCGGCGCGCCATCGCGACCAGCGCGGATGCGGGGTCATCCACGCGCGATGCGAAGTCGACGAAGCCGGCCAGTCCGCACATGGGGTGAGCGTATCAGATGGCGTTGCGGGCCCCGCGGCGCGCGGCGTCGACGCCGCGATCCGCGCGCGGCGCCGCACCGAGCGCGACGATCACCGCGAGGTGCGCGTAGCCGATGTTCATGAGCTCGACGCACTCCGCGGCGGTCGCGAGCAGGAAGAAGCACAGCGCGGCGCAGGCGCCGGTCACCTCGACCGGTGCGCGCGCGGCGTGGCGCAGCGCGCCGCGGAGGAGGGTGGCGAGCAGCGCCGCGAGCAGGCCGAACCCGACCAGCCCGGTCTCCGCGAGCGCGCGGATGTACGTCGAGTGCGGATGGAGCTGCAGCATCTCCCGCTCCGAGATCCCGCTGCGCTCCATGAACTCCGCGGTCGCGGGGTGCTCGGCCACGAAGCCCGTGAAGCTGCCGAGTCCGCCGCCCGTCCAGGGATGGGCGAGCCACTGCTCGATGCCGAGCCGCCACCAGTGGAGCCGGAGGTGGATCGACGAGAACCCGACCTCGCCGCGCATCGCCGCGGCCACATCCTCCTGCGCCGCGCCGAGGTAGCGCAGCACGTCGCCGCCCGTCGCGAGCGCGGCGAGCACGCCGAGCGCGGTGAGCGCCGCGAAACCGCCGATGATCGCGCGCGGCCGCGCGAAGGAGAGCAGCGCGAGCATCGCTCCGAGCAGCACGAGCGACGGTCCCATCGCCAGCAGCGGCTGCCGCGACGCCGCGAGCGCCATGCCCGCCGCGCAGAGCGCGATCGCCGCGCCCAGCGCGAGCCGCGTCGCGGTGCGCGCGCCCGTCCAGAGCGCGAGCGCGAGGAGGATCGCGCTGCCCGCGTTCATCGCCGCCACCGCCGGCAGCGCCACGATGCCCGATGGCCGCCAGGTGGCGCCCTGCGCCGGCAGCAGCACGCCGAACTTCTGCGCGATCTGCACCGCGGCGTTGGTCGCGGCCGAGGCGATCAGCGCCCACGCGATCGCCCGCGACGCGTCGAGCACGGGAAAGAGCGCGAGCACGACGAGCAGCATGCGCTGCCCCGCGACCAGCCGCAGCGGGTTCGGGTGCGGCGACCACCACGCGCTCAGGGTCATCCAGCCCACCCAGCCGAGCGCGAGCCACAGCGGCGGCCAGCGGAGCAGCGGCGTGAACAGCGCGGGAAACACCATCATCCGCACCGCCGCGACCGAGAGCAGCACGATCGACGCGACCGAGTTCGGGCCCTGGTCGAGCGGCGCGAGGAACGCGAACAGCAGCGCCGCCGCCACATGCAGCGCGTGCCCGTGGCGGTCGCGCGTGCGGATGTCGCGCAGCACGTCGAGCAGGTTCGCCGGCGCCGGCGGCGGCCACGCGCGCGGCGTGGGCGTCGTGCGGTCGAACCATGGCGTGGCCCACGCGCTCATGCGCCCAGCGCCTCGATGATCGCCGCGTTCACCGCGCGCGCGTCGAACCGGCGTTCGGCGAGCGCGCGCGAGGCCGCGCCCATCCGCTCGCGCAGCGCGGCGTCGGGGGCGAAGCGCAGGCACGCCTCGGCGAGCGCGCGCGCGTCGCGCGGCGGCACCAGCACGCCGTTCACGCCGCGCTCGACGGTCTCGCGGCATCCGGGTGCGTCGGTGGTGATCACCGCGCGGCCGGTGGCCAGCGCCTCGAGCGTGCTCTTCGGAGTGCCCTCGCGGTAGGACGGCAGCACGAACACGCTGCACGCCGCGAGCTCGGCGCGCACGTCGTCGAGTCGGCCCGCGTACTCGAGCAGTCCCTCGCGGATCCAGCCGTCGAGCTCCTCGCGCCGGATCGCCGCGGGATTCGCGTCGATCCAGCCCGCGAGCCGGAAGCGGCAGTCGCTGCGGTGCTCCCGCACCAGGCGCGCGGCCTCGGCGAACTCGCGCACACCCTTGTCGCCGAGCAGCCGCGCGACCATCAGGAACACCGGCGCGGGCGGCACCGGCACCTGCGCGAAGCGCGCGAGGTCGACGCCCGAGCCGCCGGTCATGCCCACCGCGAGCGACGCGGGCAGCAGGCCGAGCCGCTCGAACTCGAGCCGGTCGGCGCCGTTCTGGAAGAGCACGCCGGTCGCGTCGCGCATCGCGCGCCGGTAGAGGCGCACCGCCGCGAGCCGCAGCAGCCGCGCGCGCAGCGTCCGCGCGATGAACGCGTGGCCGAGCCCGGTGATCATCGCCACGCGCCGCGGCACGCCGGTCTCCGCCGCCGCGGGAATCGCGTGGAACACCGGCTTCGGGTTCGACGCGAACACGCCGTCGGGGCGCACCGACGCGAACAGCGCGCGGAAGTGCCGACGCGTCTCGCGCTCGCGCAGCGGGTTGATCCCCGTGCGGTCGAGCGGCGAGAACACGCACTGCGCGCCGAGCGCGCGCACCTCGGCCTCGATCTCGTCGGCGCCACGCTCGACGGGCACGGGCGTCGAGACGATCACGCGGTGCCCGCGCTCGACCAGCGCGCGCGCCAGCGACCCGCGGAACGAGACGACCTGGTCGCCGATCCCGTTCACGATGATGTAGGTGCGCGCCTCCGCCGGCATGGCGGGCAATGTACGCAACGGCGCGGCGTGTCGGAGTTCAGCGCTGCAGGGCCGCCCCGGCCGCCGCGGGCGGCAGCGTGCTGGAGAAGGCGCGGCGTCCGCTGTCGCGCCGCTCGCCGACGACCTCGCGGTAGAGCTGGGCGTAGCGCGCGGCCACCGTCTCGATCGAGTAGTGCCGGCGGATGCGTTCGCGCGCCGCCTCGCCGATGAGCGCGCGTGCCGTCGCGCCCATGCGCGCGATCGACAGGATCTCGGCGGTCAGCCGGTCGGCGTCGCCGCAGGGGATGACCGTTCCCGCGTCGCCGATGACATCGGCCGTGTCGCCGGAATCGGTGCCGATCACGGGCAGGCCGCACGCCATCGCCTCGCCCACCGCGTTGGGGCAGCCCTCGGTCGCGCTCGACGACACCAGCATGTCGAGTCCCGCCATCACGCGCGGCACATCCACGCGCTCGCCGAGCAGCAGGAGGCGTCCCCTGAGCGGTCCGCGCGCGGCCTCGCGGCAGCGCTCGTGCGTGTTGGTGCCGTGGCCGGCGCACACGAACACGAGTCGCGGATCCGCCGCCGCCGCGCGCTCCGCCGCGCGGAAGAAGAGCGCATGGTCCTTGCTCGGATGCATGCGCGCGACGATGCCCACCGCGATCGCGTCGTCGGCGAGCCCCGTCTCCGCGCGGAACGACGCGTGCGCCGCGGGATCGGGCCGGAAGCTCCCAACCTCGAATCCGTTCGGGATCACCATGCTGCGGCGGTTCGCGTACCCGATGCGCGCGTGCTGCTCGCTGCTCACGCGCGAGTTGTTCACCAGCGCGTCGGCGTGCGGCGCGAGCACGCGCCCCGAGCGGATCACCGCCTGCGTGAGGAAGCGCTCCTTCGAGATGTCGTAGAGCGACTGGCGGATGTTCCAGACCACGCCCGTCCGCCGCGGCAGCCACGGGCGCGCGAGGCTCGCGGCCACGTTCGAGTGGTACATCCACGACTGCACGAGGTCGGGCCGCGCGCCGCGCAGGATCGTCACCAGCCGCCGCAGCGCGCGCGGGCTGACCTCGCCGCGCCGCAGGTCGAGGCTCTGCACCTCGATGCCGAGGTCGCGCACGATCTCGATGAGCGCGCCGTCGTTCACCAGCGTCACCACCGTCGGCTCGAACTCCGAGCGGTCCATCGCGCGGAGCAGCTTGAGCAGCATCTGCTCGGCTCCTCCGACGGCAAGGGTGGTGATGAAGTGAACGACGCGCACGGTTTCGACTCGCCCCGCCCCGCGGGAGGGGGGCGCAGTCTACGCGCCCGTGCGGCGCGCGCGGAGCCAGAGCTCCAGGATCAGCATCGGCCACAGCCGGTAGATCGAGAATTGCGCGGGATCGCGCTGTTCCAGGACAAATCGGTCGAGCGCATCGCCGTCGAGGTGGTCGCGCAGGGCGGCATCGTTCCCCAGGGATTCGTCCGCGATCCGCAGCAGCGCCGCCTGCGACCAGCACCGGGCCGGCAGCCCGAAGCCCATCTTGCGCCGCTCCATCCACTCGCGGGGCAGATACTCCATCGCGAGTTCCTTCAGGATCTGCTTGGTTCCCGACGGCGGCTGCCAGAGCAGCGCGTCGGGCAGCGTGGCCGCGAACAGGCCGAGCTCGCGGTCGAGCAGCGGGCAGCGCACCTCGAGCGAGCACTGCATGCTCATGCGGTCGACC
>JBMOGJ010000124.1:0-7375 GCA_049318425.1 Phycisphaerales bacterium
GCTTGTCGAGGTAGCGCAGCTCGCGCATGAGCGGGTCCTCGATCGTCTCGACGCGCACGCCGCACACGGTGCCCGTGATGAGCGTGCGCGCGGGGTTCAGGCGCGCCTGGCCGTAGAAGGCCTCGAAGTCGGTGCCGTCCTTCAGGTGCTTCGCGAACTCGCGCGCGGTGTAGCCCGTGAGCCACAGGATGATCTCGTCGACCTCGGCCTTGGTGCGGCCCTTCTTCTCGGCCTTGGCGATGTAGTGCGGGTAGACGCTGGCGAAGGACATGGCGAAGACGCGGTGGCGAGGCGCCGCGGGCTTGGCGGTGGGGGCGGCGGGCTTGCGGCTCGCAGGCTTCGCAGCGGTGCGCTTCGTGGCGGCAGGCTTTGCGGCAGGTGTCTTCGCGGTGGTGCGCTTGGCTGGCATGCGGAGCCTCGGGGGTGGGTGGGTGCGGAGGGTATTCGACGCGGGACGGTGGTGGTCGCCGACCGGCCGGCATGCGGGCGCCCACCGTGCGTGCCCGCAGACGAAGTCTGCGGAGCGGGTGACGCCAGAGCACTCGAGCGTTCGCCCGCGCGGCGGCGGTCCAACTTCGAGGACCCGCGCAAGACCCATTCAGATCGCGGCCGGGCGAGGGACTGGCGTCAACTCAGCGGCGAAGGCTGTCGAGAAACTCTCGGTACGGTTCGCCCTCCTCGGAGTCGAGCTCGATGCCCCATTGCTCGAACAGGCCCTCGAGCATCGCCACCGCAGCCCCGTTCGCTGACTCGTAGCCAGCAGCCTGCGCGCAACCCTCCCAGCCCCAGCGACCCCAGTTGTCATCCCAGTCGATGCGGATGAGCCCGTACCGCTGCGCAGCCTCGTCGAGCGGGAGGATGTAGAAATGGGAGTTGATCTGCCAGCTGGTCCAGTTCTCGACCTCGTCCTCGACGTTGCCAAGTGACCGCGCGGAACTCGGGAGTGCGGACTCCATCGATTCGAAGATCTCATCGTGGTCGGGGTCCTCCTCCTCTTCGTCGAGGTCCTCGTATGGATCCTTCATAAACGGCAACTCGAAGCTGTCGAACGAAACGGTCTTCTCCGGCATCACAGGATCTCCTTACGTGCTGCGTCGCGAAGCGCCTCGACCAGGCCCGTGACGAAGGCCTTGGTCGGCTCGAACTCGTCCGTTCGCACGGCGCGGGTTCCGTCGAGCCGCATGTAGCGCTTGCGGTTGATCTCGATCATGACCGCCATCACCCGCGCGTCAAGACCGAAGTGCTTCATCGGCACGATCGAACCCGCATAGGGTGCGTCGATGCCGAGCGACCAGCCGACGGAGCGGCAGTATGCGACAGCCGCGGCGACCAGCGCCGCGGGCGTGTGGATGCCCGCGGTACCGATGCAGGCGTCGGGGCGGGGTTGGGTCTTGTCCGCGTCGACCGCGAGCGGCTCGTCGGGATACGAGTGGGCGTCGATGATGAGTACGCGCCCCGCGCGGGCGAGCGCTGCGTCGGCCGCGTCGGTCAGTCGCTGGTGGTGCGGGCGGTACCAGCGGTCGAGGTACCACTGGCGTCGTGCGGGGTCGAGCGGACGACGGATGCGCGTGCCGTCGTGGCCGCGCTCGTACAGCACGCCAAGACCCTTCGCCGCCATCGGCTCGCGGGCGTCGTCCTCGAAGCGCTCGGGGTCGACGGTGAGCCGGCTGATTTCGTGGGGCACGGCGCAGGTGTCGGCGTCGGTCGCGCGGAACAACTCGTCGGTGAAGTGATCGGTCGAGCGCGCGAGGTGCTCGTCGAGGATGTCGCGGGAGACGACATAGTCGGGGAGGGCCTCGGGTGGGATCGCGAGGGAGGCGTGGGGGATGTGGAGGATGGTGGCCATGGCAGGGTGGCCGTCAGCAACCAGGGTGTCGAAGCAAGCCTCAGTTCCTCGACCCTCGTATGGAGACTGTTCACCGGATTGCTGACAGGAGCATTCGCAGGCCTGCAGGATAGATGCGCAGTCTGCTCCGCGGCGCGTTTACCGCAGATCCGGACGATTCCTTGAACGATCCGGCTTTCACCGGAAACCCATGCCCAGGCCGCTGTGCCGCGGAAGCTCCCATCAGCAAGGTGCCGGTGTCACCCACGCATTGTCAAGCGCCGGCAAACCCGACGCCCTTATTTGCAACATCCAAATCGCGTGGTACAACTTGAACGGTGTCTGGAGCCCCGCGCGACCTCTTCAAGCGTGGGCGGCAACCGAGTCGAGCGTGACCACGGTGCTGAAGTCAGCCCCTCCAGGGCGAAGCGAGGAGCGGCGGCAAAGCGCCTCCCGGCTTCGCAATATCAGCGCTCGTCGACGTTCGACGGGGGCCTCGGAGCATTCTGGGCTGATGCCCCTCTCGATGTCGTGGAGAGCGCGACATGGCAGCGAAGCAGATGAAAACCCGGGCGGTTATGCCGAGCGATGAAGTCGCCGGTGAGGCAATCCAACGGAAATCTGCGTTGGCAGACGGCCTCCTCCCGCACCAGGTCGAGGGGCTCGCGCTTCTCCTCGGTAGGCGACGCGCGACCCTCACCGACGACATGAGCCTTTGCAAATCGCGCCAGAGCATCGTTGCGATGCGTGAAGCCGCGCCCGAAGGCCCGTGGTTCGTCGTTTGTTCCGCTTCATTCAAGCACAGACGGCAGCGTGAGATCCACGCCGCGATCGGCAGCGAGGCCGTCGTGCCGGTGGTCGCGGATGCCGCGGGGGCGGTGGACGCCTTCGTGCATCGGACGCTCTCGCTCAAGCCGCGGATCGTGGCGGCGGTCGTCGACGGCGATGCGCTCGCCAACACCAACGGCGCGAACCGAGCCGCCGACTGGGCGCGCCAGGTCTTTGAGGCGACTGCCGGCGATCTCCGCAGCCGCCCTGGGAAGCCGGTTGCCAACGGCGGGCCTACAGCAAACCAACGCCCTGTCGGGCCCGACCGCCAGCAAGTTCGAGTTTCCGAGCTCGAGCGACCCGTGCAAGAAGTCCACCGTCAGGGTCATGGGCCCGGGCAGGGACTGCACCTGCCCGGGATTCGAGTACCGAGGGACCTGCAAGCACGTCGTCGAAGTCCGCAGCAAAGGAGGTCGCAAGTGAGTAATCCCAACATCGACTACTTCGCGAAGCCGAAGAGCCTGGAGGAAGCCGTCATCCGTCGCATCAAAGGCGACCATCGCAAGGCATTCATCGCCGAAGCGATCAAGCAGGACGGGCTCGATTCGATCCCTCCGCAGTGGACCGCGCACGAACTCGGCGAGATGTTCAAGATGATGCTGATGAGCCGTAACCCGCGCAATCGGGGTGGCGAGGATCTGCCAGACCTTGAGGAGGGCGAGGTGGAGATCGCAAGGGTGTCCCTCGCGGACAGCGTGCATGGCGAAGTGACGAGCCTTCGTGTGCGCCGCGACGGCAACGCGATGGCACTGCGCCTCGTCGACGAGTACCAGACCGAGTATGAGCTACCGACCGATCGGATCGAAAAACCCTTCACCGACACGGAACTGGTGGAGTTCCTCGCCGACTGCGATCCATGCCCATTCGAGACGGACTGTCGACTACGGATCGCATCGCCGTTCCATCAGAGTCTGCAGTCGATGCTCGATGAGCGACTGGGTCGCGATGAACCAAACGAGGAAGACGAATGACCGACTGGTCAACCGCCGAGTCTTGGCTCGAGCGAACGAAGGCAGCGAATCGCTCGTCGCCCGCTGGCTACGCCTGGCATGAGTTCTGGGAATGGCTTGTGCACGCCGCCCCCAAAGCTGCGAAGAGCCCACCGATGCCAATCATTTTGTCAGGATCTGCAGAATCCGCGGCTCGCAAGTTCCATCAATTGCGCGAGCAATTGCGGTGGGCTTGCGACAATGGCGTACTTGCCGGGGCGATCGCTTGGCTTGATGCGTGTCCGCCGAACAATTGGCAGACGTGCGACCCGATGCGATGGAAAAAGTCGTACTACCCGACGTTCGACGATGTCGCAGACGACGAGGGCGACGACGCAAACTAGAACCGTCGCGACCGCGACCACGGGCCGAAGCACCCGAGCACGGTCTGCTCCTGCGCCGTGATCCGGAACACAGCCCATTGTCCGTAGCGCGCACCAATGGCGCCAGCTCCCCTTTCGCCGACCTTGAAGATCTCTTCGACGCGCTTTTCGGCCCGGTACGCCACGCAATCGGAATCGACCGCACGACTGGAGAGATTGTCGGACAGTCGGTGTCGCGTGGCGTGAAGGGTGCGCTCTTTGACCAGAATCCGAAGAACACCAATGTCGTCGGCGCACTGATGGTGGCTGGACATATCAGCGCCCCGTTGAGCGCGAGGATCGCCCTCGTGCCGAACCCATACACCCGGTACAAGGAAGCACTACGCGGCTTGGAGCAGGTGCTTGAGTCCGTGCTCGGCCCGGGGGACGCAGAATCGTGGACGGCGCGCCAGATCAGCGAGGGCCTTGATCTGGAAACACTCTTCGCGGTGCCGTCGGTCGCGCGGATGAAGACTGAGCGGATTCGCTTCCGCAGCGAATGAGGCGCGGCGGCCAATCACTTCATTCGAAACAGCGCACGCAGCTCATCGCGGATCTCTCGGTTGGTCTTGCAGATGGGGCACCGCTTCGAGTACTTCGGCTTCGATGACTGATTGATGTTGTGCTTCGGGTCGTGCATATGGATTGACATGCACTCCGCCATCGCGACGTGGCTCTTGCCAGCGACCATCCGCACCCTGAGACTCGTTGCCTGCTGAAGCAGGATGTCACGACGGTACGCCCGTAAACGTCGCCAAGAGCCGCCCTTTCCGACGTAGAGACACCGCTTGCCCCGCCAGAAGCTGTAGATGATTGGCCCGTGCAGGTGCTGCTCCGCCCACGCGCACATGCGCTTGAATCGTTCCTCGAGTCCTCGCCCACCGAGCATGGTGCGACGGGTTCCTGCGGTGATCGCCTTGAGACGGCCCGGCACGACCTCCTTCCGCAGGATCTGCTCCGCGAGCTTCTGGAGTTCCGCGATGCCTTCCTCACGATGCCGCTTCGTGAAGTCCTTGCGGGGGCCCCGCTTTGGCTTGATCAGGCCGACCAAACGGTCGGTGCGCCGATGCAGCAGGGTTGAGAGCTTCCGTTCGAAGGTCTTCCGAAATGCCATGGTGGTAGCGTAAGCGCGACTTACATGGCTTGCCGAGCCAGTCCTGGCGGGTCCGGCTGCTATCGTAATGGCGTGCACTCGGCCTGTGAGCCTGTCGGAAGCCGACACAATGGTTTAAAGGCTCGTGTCCCGCGGCCCCCATCCCAATCGCGCGCCTTTGTCGACGGCGCGCTGCCGTGGTGGCGGAGTTGGGCCGAGTCCGGACATTGTCCTGCGAAACCGCACCGCCGAGCCTACAAGAGGACTTCCCTCACCACCCTCGCCCTCTCCACCCCAGTGAGCTTGACTTCCAGCCCCCTGAACGGCACCGTCAACCTCTCATGATCGATCCCCATGCAGTGCATGATCGTGGCGTGCAGGTCGCGCACCTCGACGGGGTTCTCGACGATGTTGTACGAGAAGTCATCGGTCTTACCGTACTCCACGCCACCCTTCACGCCGCCGCCGGCGAGCCACACCGTGAAGCATCGCCCGTGATGATCACGGCCTGAACTCGGATCGCCAAACCCACCTTGGCTGTACGCCGTGCGCCCGAACTCCGTCGCGAAGATCACAAGCGTGTCCTCAAGCATCCCGCGCGCCTTGAGATCCTTGAGCACCGCGGCGGTCGGCTGGTCGACATCGCGGCACTGGTTCGGCAGCTGGCGGTTGATCGCAATGTGCTGGTCCCAACCGCGGTGGAAGAGCTGCACGAAGCGCACGCCGCACTCGAGCAGGCGGCGGCCGAGCAGGCAGTTCGCGGCGTACGAGCCCGGGCGGTTGACCTCGGGGCCGTACATCTCGAGGGTCTCTGGCTTCTCATCCGACAGGTCCGCAAGCTCGGGCACGCTCGACTGCATGCGGAACGCCATCTCGTACGCCTCGATGCGCGCGAGGGTCTCGGGGTCGCCCACCTCATGCGCGTGCATCGCGTTCAGCTTCGCGAGGTCGTCGAGCATCGCGCGGCGCGTGGCGGGGTCGACGCCGTCGGGGTTCGCGAGGTACGGCACAGGATTGCCGCCCGGGCGGAAGCCGACGCCCTGGTGCGAGCTCGGCAGGAAGCCGCTGCCCCACAGGCGCGAGAAGATCGGCTGGCCCGGGTTCTTGCCCGAGCCCTGCGACACGAGCACGATGAACGCGGGCAGGTTCGCGTTCTCGCTGCCGAGGCCGTAGCTCGCCCACGAGCCCATGCTGGCGTAGCCCGGGATCTGGTTGCCCGTGTTCATGAGCGTGATCGCGGGATCGTGGTTGATCGCCTCGGTGTGCATGCTCTTGATGATGCAGAGGTCGTCGGCCACGGTCTGGAGGTGCGGCATGAGGTCGCTGATCCAGAGGCCGCTGTTGCCGCAGTTCTTGCCCTTCATGAGCGGCGGCACGACGGGAAAGCTGCCTTGGCCCGAGGTCATGCCGGTCACGCGCTGCGTGCCCTTGATCGACGCGGGGAGGTCCTTGCCCGCGTGGTCCCACAGCGCCTGCTTCTGGTCGAAGAGGTCGATGTGCGAGAAGCCTTCGCTTTGGAAGAGGCAGAGGACGCGCTTCGCTTTCGGGGCGAAGTGCGGGAGGCCCGCGAGTCCGCCCACAGATCCACCATCGGCGCGGGCGATGCGTGCGCCGCCGAGGATCGAGTCGGCGATCAGCGACGCGAGCGCCATCGAGCCGACGCCGTGGGCGGTGCGGCTGATGAAGCTGCGGCGGGTGAGGTGCGCGAGGCGCTGGTCGATTGGGGTGTGCATCGCTAGTTCCTCGTCACCGTTTCAGAGAGATTCAGGAGGACCGCCGCGACCTGCGTCCACGCCGCGTGATCCGCCGCGGGCAGCGATGCGTCGCGCGGTGATTCACCGTGGGCGAGCAGCGCCTCGGCCGCGGCGGTGTCGCGGGCGAACCGCGCGCGCTCGCGCGCAAGTGCGTCGGTGAGCACCTTGGTCTCGTCGCGCGAGGGCAGCCGCGAGGTCGTCTCGGCGAACGCCCACACGACCTTCTGCGCGTCGTCGAGCCCGCGGCGCATGATCCGCTCGGCGAACGCGCGCGCGGCCTCGACGAACTGCTCGTCGTTGAGCATCACGAGCGCCTGCAGCGGCGTGTTGGTCGCGGCGCGATCGAAGGTGCAGAGCTCGCGGTTCGGCGCGTCGAAGATCGCCATGTTCGGCGGCGGCAGCGTGCGCTTCCAGTAGGTGTACATGCTGCGGCGGTGGAGCTTCTCGCCGTGGTCCTGGATGAACGCCTGCGCGGTCGCGGGGCTCGAGCCGTAGTGGCTGATCTCGCGCCACGGGTCGCCGGG
>JBMOGJ010000125.1:0-7202 GCA_049318425.1 Phycisphaerales bacterium
GCCTTGCCACCGATCACCGTGTCGAGTCCGCTCATCGTTCGTGTTCTTTCGGAGAAATGCGCGCGTGCACCGCCGGGGGCCGACCCCGAGGCGCTCGCGAAGGGCGCCAAGTGTAGCCGTTCGCGGCGTCCGCGCCGAATCGGCGCGCCCCGCGGGGGGTGGGAAGCGCCGATAACGGGAGTCCTGCCGCGTGCGAACCCGACCGCCGCGCCGGTCACGCGTCGAGCAGATGCCGCGAGCGCCAGCCGCCGCGCTCGAAGCGGATGGCGACGAAGACCCCGAGGATGGCGATGTACGCGGTCGCCGCGATCCAGGGCCCGGTCGCCTCGAGGGCGGGGAACCAGACCGTCATCGCCCAGCCGCCGAGCACGATCACGAGCCACGAGAGCACGACGGTCGCGACACCCGGCACCACCGTGTCCCCTGCCCCGCGCAGCGCGCCGGTGTAGACGATGCCGACCGCGTCGAGCGTCTGGAACACCGCGGCGCAGATGAAGATCTCGGCGCCGATCGCGCGGATCTGCGCGGCGAGGTCGGCGGGCGCGTCGGCGTCGACGAACACGCCGGTCAGCTCGTTGCGGAACACGATGAACACCGTCGCGCAGAGGGTCATCCACAGGACCGCGATCGTCACCGAGGCGTGGGCCGACCTCGCCGCGCGGGGCAGGTCGCCTTCGCCGATGTGCTTGCCCACGAGGCTGGTCGCCGCAGTCGAGAGCCCCACCGCCGGCATGAACGAGATGTGCACGAACCGCATCGCGGCCCAGCCAGCGGTCATGTGCGCGCTGCCGAAGCCGCCGGCCAGCACGGTCATGAAGATCGCCCAGCAGACCATCTCGTTGCCGAACTGCAGCCCGGCGGGCCAGCCCAGGCGAAGCACGTCGCGGATGGCCGGCCAGTGCGGCCTCCAGGCGCGCGACACGGCGAACTCGCGCTCGAGCCCGCGCGAGAAGAACACCACCAGCGGGACCGCCAGCTCGACCGCGGTGCCGATGATGGTGCCGATCGCGGCGCCGAGCACGCCGTACGCCGGCGCGCCGGGAACACCGGGAAGCCCGAGCTCCGGCAGCCCGCGCTCGCCGTAGATGAACAGGTAGTTGCAGAGGACGTTCGTGATGTTGCCCGCGATCGCCGCGACCGTGACCACCTTCGGCCGCTGCAGCCCGAAGAAGAAGTTCGACATCGCCTTCGCGCCCACGGTCACGATGCCGGCGAGCAGCAGCGCCTGCGCGTACTGCGTCTCCATGTCGAGCAGCGCGCCGTCGTGCCCCATGGCCGCGAAGAGCGGGCCGATCGCGAAGGCGAACGGCACCAGCACCAGCAGCCAGTATCCGAACGCGACCCAGAGCCCAGCCCAGCCGTAGCGCGCGATCTCATCGGTGCGCCCCGCGCCCACGCGCTGCGACACCAGCGTGTTCACCAGCGTGAGCATGCCGAATGCGATCGAGATCGCGACCCACGACCACATGCCGCCGTTGCCCTGCGCGGCCACCTCGGTGGGCCCGAGCACCGACACCATCAGGCTGTCGACGAACTGCATCGACGTGTAGCTGAGCATGGCGACCACGGTCGGCCACGCCTGGGCCCAGACTTCGCGGATGTCGGTGCGGGTGGGGAGCATTCGGTGCCAGGCACGAGCCGCTCAGTGCCTCGCACTGCCGCGCACGCTTTAGAGTTCGACGAGCTGCATGTCGCTCTCGACCGTCTCCGACTTCTCGGGGGCGTGGAGGGCGTTGGCCATGCAGTCGAGGCCGGCGACCTTCGACATCTCGGTGCGGGTCGTGCACGCGCAGAAGCTTGCGGCGGTCTTGCCGCTGCGCGCCGCGGCGAGGTCGAGCGCGATCTGCGACTCGCTCTTCGCGTGCTCGAGCGGGTCGATCGCCTTCTCGAAGCTCTGCAGGCGGCCGGTGGCGTTCTCGAACGAGCCAGCCTTCTCGACCCACGCGGCGCCGGGGAGGACGACCGTGGCCATCTCGGTGACGGCGTTCGGGAGCGTGTCGATCGCGACCACGGTGCCGACCGAGCCGAGCGCCTTCACGAGCGAGGGCGTGACCCAGTTGGTCGGGTAGTTGCCGGTGACGACGGCCGCGCCGTACTTGCCGGACGCGAGCGCGCTCTCGAAGCCCTGCGCGTTGGCGACCGGCTTGCCGCCGGCGAGCGCCTCGAGCACGCGACGGACGCCGCGCGCGTTTGGCGCCTTCTCGGCGCGGATGGTGAAGCCACCGGGGAAGGTCTTGTCCTCGCCATGGAACGGCACGGGGCCGACGGCGAGCATCGCGTCGGGGTCGACCGACAGCGCGTAGCGGGCGAGGTGGTACGCGTCCTCGCAGGAGAGCATCGGGCTCACGAGGAGCGCGAGGTTCTTCCTGGCGGCCGAGAGCGACTTCATCGCGGTCTCGACCGCGGCGCACGCCTCGCTCCACGCCTGCATCGGCTTGAGCGCGTCGAAGGCGGGCTTGCCCTTGATCGACGGCATGGCGAGGCGCTGCTCGGAGTGGACGAACTTCCAGCCGTAGCGGACCTCGTCGGTGATCCACCACTTGTTGACGGCGTCGTTGGCGCGCGGCTTGACGCGGTAGATGCGGCCGTCGTTGTGCTCGACCGAGATGTTGTCTCCCGAGGCGGTGATGCCGTCGATCGACGGGGTCTTCTTGAGGAACCACACGCGCTGCTGGAACAGGAAGTCCTTGTCGAGGAGCGCGCCGACCGGGCAGAGGTCGACCACGTTGCCCGAGAGCTCGTTGTCGAGCGCCATGCCGGGGAAGACGTCGATCTGCTCGGTGGAGCCGCGGCCGTCGACCATGAGCTCGTTGGTGCCGGTCACCTCGCGGGTGAAGCGCACGCAGCGGGTGCACATGATGCAGCGGTCGCTGTAGAGGAGGACGTTCGGTCCGATGTCCTTCTTCGGCTGCTTGTTCTTCGCCTCGGTGAAGCGGCTCTGGCTGCGGCCGTACTGGTAGCTGTAGTCCTGGAGGTGGCACTCGCCGGCCTGGTCGCAGACGGGGCAGTCGACCGGGTGGTTGATGAGCAGGAACTCCATGACCGCCTTCTGGTTGGCCACGGCCTTGGGGCTGTCGGTGTAGACGACCATGCCGTCCGCTGCGGCCTGCTGGCAGGTCGGGACGAGCTTGGGGAACGGCTCGAGCTTGCCCGACTTGGGATTGGGCGCCCAGACCTCGCCGAGGCAGATGCGGCAGTTGGCCACCACCGAGAGACCCGGGTGGTAGCAGTAGTGCGGCACCTCGACGTCCTGGTCGAGGGCGGCCTGGAGGATCGTCTGTCCGGGCTTGAAGGGGTACTTCTTGCCGTTGATCGTGAGCTCTGGCATAAGGGCGGCGAGTGTATCGCGGGTCGGCGCGCGCGGGGAGCCTGTCGCGCGGCCGCGCGGCCCCTACTGCGCGGCCGCCGGAAGCGTCGCGAACAGCAGCCGGAGCTCGCCCGGCTCGCAGGCGATGTCGCGGAGCTCGACGCGGCGGCCGTCGCCGAGGCGGATGTGGGCCGGACCGGCGGCGAGCCCGTCGAGACCGTCGCGCAGGAGCGCGGCGAGTGCGGTCGCGGCGCCTGGGACCGGCAAGCGGCCGATGCGCGCGAGGCCGATGTCGAGGCGGAGGCGGCCATCGACGAGGGACGGCTCGACCGGCAGCGAGAGGACCGCGCCGCCGGGCGCACGATCGGCGTCCTCGAGCACGAGCGCGCCGCGCACCGAGGCAACCCGCGCGGACCGCGCCGACGCGAGCCCCGCCAGCGCCGGGTCGTGCTCGACCCACTTGGCGAGCCGGGTGGCGAGCCAGGCGTTGATGTCGTCGGGGTCGATCGCGATGGCCCATTCCTCCCCCGCCGGGCGGACCCGGGTGAGCGCGGCCGCGAGGGCCTGCTCGAACGCCTCGCCGCGGGCGACGGCGTCGAGAGGCAGCATCGGGCGGGCGGCCGGCGGCATGGCGGCGAGGACCACGCACGCGACCGCAGCGCCCGCGACGAGCGCGAGGCCGAGCCGCAGAAGGCGTCGACGCGGTGGATCGTGGCCCAGTGGGCCTTGGCTCGGGAACTCGTCCGTCACGCGCGCAGCGTAACGGAGCAGCCCTCGCACCTCTCACCGGAGTCCCGCACTCGGCGGGCTGCAGCGGTGCACACTTCTCCGGGCATACGCACCCTGATGATGCACCCGCCCTCACGGACTGCACCCCGTATGCGAACGGCCCGCTACGGCCGCAAGCCCCAATTTGCCAGGACAACCGCGAGATCGCTCGCCGCGACCGTGCCATTCAAGTCGAGGTCGCCGAACGGCACGCCGTTCGTTCCCCACGCGCCGAGCAACATCGCCAGGTCTTCCGGACCGATGGTGCCGCCAAGATCGCCATCGCCCGCGGCCCGCTCACAGGCGTCGAGGCGTCCGTCACCATCGACGTCCGCGGCGCCGCCCGCGATCTCGACTGCATCATTGATGGCGTTGGCGTTGCAGTCGTTGTCGCAGGAGTCCGGCCGACCATCGACGTTCGCGTCGAGTTCGAATCCACTTGCGATATCACAGGCATCGGGAATGCCGTTTGCATTGCAGTCGAAGAGGCCGAAGCGCACTTCGCAGAAATCTTCAACGCCGTTCTTGTTGCAATCCTCGAAAGTCCCCGCGGGAAGTTCTGAAATGGGGCATCGCCAAAACGTGGCCGCTCGGCCCCACGCCTTCAGACTTGAGTTGAATCCCGCCGGCGGCGCGTTTCCGGGATACGTCGCACCCCAGAATCGCAGCGTGCCATCGCGAAGCAGCGCGTACGACGCGACATCGCCAGCGGCGATCGCCTCGACCGGTGGAAGATCGGCGGGGAGATCAATGACACCGTACGCCTCACGACCCCACGCGGCGACCGAGCCGTCCCGACGAAGACCGAGCGCGTGGTAGTCGCCACAAGCAACCGTCAGAATCCCGCCGAGGCCAGCAGGCGGCTGCATGTCCTGCGCGACCGTTCCGCCCCAAACCGCGCACGTGCCGTTGGCGCGGGCCGCCGCGAACGCACGGTAGTTGCCATCAACGGAACGCACCGCGCCGAGGTTCGGCGGCACGGGACCGACCACGCCACCGGACGACGGAAACTGGACGAGCGCGCCCGACTGGCCGACCACGACCACCGCGCTGAAATTCGCCGCAACCGTCCGCACGGGGCCAAAGCCCGCTGGAAGCGTCGGCGGCGACGCGAGCCCCCACCATCGCAAGTCGCCGTCTGCTTCGATCGCCACGCCGTAACTGTTGGTGAGCGCCATCGCCTTGGGCGAGAGAAGGTCGCTCGGCAGTTGGGTGATGGTCGGCTCGGGGAATTCCGCGCTGCCCCACGCGACGACAGGCCCCGCGGAAGTCGCCGCGAAGTAACTCGTCCGACCGCACGCGACGAAGTCGACTTCATCGAGCCCGCGCGGAACGCGCAGCTCGCCGTTCGTGTTGTTGCCCGCGCCAGCGAATTGCCCGTCGGGCAGTCGCCACAAAACATGGGTTGGCCCCGCAGCGAGTTTCGTGACCACGCCACCCTGCGGAAGCACGCGAGTGCCCCCGCCCCACACCGCCACGCTGCCATCGGCTCGACGCGCGTACGAGCGATTGCCGCCCGCGACCACTTCCGCCACGCCACGAAGTCCGACCGGAACTGTCTGCGGCTGCGACTGGAGCGCCCCCCAATGTGCGACCGTGCCGTCAGCGCGGACCGCCAGCGTATGTGCGAGTCCAGCAGCGACATCGGTCACGGGTCCGAGGGTCGCGGGCACGGTGCATTGCCCATCGGCGTTCTGGCCCCAGCAGAAGACGCTTCCATCCGCACGAACGACGGCATTGTGCGCGCCGCCTGCGGAAACCTCGCCGAGTGCTCCGAGCACTGCAGGCACCGTTGACTGCCCGTTGCTGTTGTCGCCCCACAGCGCGAGTTCACCGTTCGCCAACACCGCGAGCGAATGCGCGCCGCCGCCATCGATGCGCGATGCGGGCGCGAGGCCCGCGGGCACGGTCGACTGTCCGAAGTCGTCGCTCCCCCAACAGAAGACCGCGCCATCGGAGCGAAGCGCCATGGAGTGCAGCGATCCCGCTGCGATCGCCACGATATCGACCGCCGCATCGGGCGGCTGACACGATCCGGTCGCGGCCTTTCCCCAACACGCGACGGTGCCATCGGTGCGGAGCGCCATCGAGTGACTGTCGCCCGCGGCAAGATCAACGACGCGATCGAGATTGCGGATGTTGGCGAATCCCACGAAGCCGAAGGATCCGAGCGTGCCAGGCGTCGCGCGCGGCGGAATCTCGCCCGCGTACACGGAACGGTCGCCCATGTACCCGCCTGCATGCGTGACGGCGAGTAGGACGAACAGTTTCGCGGCGGCAGTCTTGTGGACGTTCATCTGTTCGGCTCGATCGAAGGACAAGGCTCGAAGGACAAGGCTCGAAGGACAAGGCTCGAAGGACAAGGTCCATCACGATGCGCCACCAAGCGCTCCAACGCGACCTGTCACGTCATGACGTCACAAGATATGCAATCTTGTGACAAGTTGCGACACGTTGTGACGAAATGAAGACCGCACGGATGCCCAACGCTCGAGCAGACCTCCAGCTTCGCACCGCACATCGCCGGAGCACGCGTGAAATCTCGCCTTCTCGGACTGAACGAGGCCCAACCGGAATCCAACCGACTCGCCGGGGATCACGCGAGCGCTTCAAGCGGGGGCGACACGTCGCCCGCCAGTTTCGCCCATTCACGCAGTGAAGCGCTTCACCACCAGCGTGTCGTTCTGCCCGCCGAAGCCGAAGCTGTTCGAGAGGCAGATGTCGACCTTGGCCGAGCGCGCCTTGTTGGGCACGTAGTCGAGGTCGAGGGCCGGGTCGGGCGTGCCGTAGTTGATGGTCGGCGGCAGCATGCCGTCGCGGATCGCGAGGACGCAGGTGATGAACTCGACCGCGCCGGCGGCGGCGATCAGGTGGCCCATCATGCTCTTGATGGAGCTCATCGGGATGTCCTTCGCGTGCTCGCCGAACACGCGCTTGACGCCGCGGGTCTCGATCGAGTCGTTCTCCTTGGTGCCGGTGCCGTGCGCGCTGATGTAGTCGATCGCGGCGCGGCCGTCGGGCCGGCGGGCGGACGGGTCGATGCCCGCCTGCGCGAGCGCGACGCCCATGGATGCGGCGCCGCCGCGGCCCTCGGGGTGGATGTCGGTGATGCGGAACGCGTCGGCGC
>JBMOGJ010000126.1:0-7082 GCA_049318425.1 Phycisphaerales bacterium
ATCCTCGACACCGCCGGCCGACTGCACGTGAACGACGAGCTCATGAAGGAGCTCGAGGGCGTGCGCGTGTCGGTGCAGCCGCACCAGATCCTGCTCGTCGTCGACGCGATGACCGGCCAGGACGCCGTCCGCAGCGCGAAGGCGTTCCACGAGCGGCTCAAGGTCGACGGCGTCATCCTCACCAAGCTCGACAGCGACACCCGCGGCGGCGCCGCCATCACCGTCAAGAAGGTCACCGGCGCGCCGATCAAGTTCCTCGGCACCGGCGAGAAGTTCGACGCCCTCGACGAGTTCAGCGCCAAGCGCATGGCCGGCCGCATCCTCGGCATGGGCGACGTGGTCTCGCTCGTCGAGAAGGCGCGCGAGGAGGTCAGCGACGAGGAAGCCGAGAAGATGGCGGAGAAGCTCGCCAAGGGCCAGCTCACCATGGACGACTTCCTCTCGCAGATGAAGTCGCTCCGCCGCATGGGTCCGATGAAGCAGCTGCTCGGCCTCCTGCCCGGCGTCGGCAGCGCGCTCAAGGACGTCAACATCGACGACAAGCAGTTCGACCGCCTCGAGGGCATGGTCCACTCCATGAACGCCGCGGAGCGCCGCAACATCAAGCTCTTCAACAAGAGCCGCGTGCGCCGCATCGCCGAGGGCTCGGGCACCACCACCGCCGAGGTCAACCGCCTCACCTCGCAGTTCGAGATGGTGCAGAAGATGACCGCCAGCCTCGCCTCGGGCGGCATGGCCAACCGCATGCAGGCCGCGAAGGAGATGGCGAAGGCCGGCGGCATGCCGGCGCTCCCGGGCATGAACTTCAAGGGCTCGAGCGCCACCGTGTCGCCGAAGTCCAAGTTCAAGCAGCGCAAGAAGTGACCGATGCACACGCGCGAGCTCGACTACGACCTCGATCCCGCGCTGGTCGCGACCTCACCCGCCGTGCCGCGCGACGCCGCGCGCCTGATGCTCGTCGACCGCGCGCGCGGCGCGATCTCGCACCACGCCGTGCGCGACCTGCCCGCGCTGCTCCGCGCCGGCGACCACCTGTTCGTCAACGAGACCAGCGTGCTGCGCGCGCGGCTCTCGCTGCATGACGACGCCCGCGCGCGCGCGACCGAGGGCCTGCTTCTCGAGCCGAGCGCCGCGCCCGGCGCCTGGCGCATCCTCGTCCGCCAGGCCAAGCGCTTCAGCGACGGCGACCGCCTCGCGCTGCGCGACGCGCATGGCCGCGACCACGGCGACGCGGTCGAGCTCCTCCGCCGCGACGCCGAGGCGTGGATCGCGCGATTCCACGCAGGGCCCGCCGGCGGCGACCTCGCCGCGATCCTCGAGCGCTCGGGCCTCACCCCGCTGCCGCCCTACATCCTCAAGGCCCGCCGCGACCGCCATCAGCAGATCGACGACGACGACGACCGCGCCGAGTACGAGACCGTCTACGCGCGCGCGAGCGAGCGCGGCTCGGTGGCCGCGCCGACCG
The DNA here is from genome assembly GCA_049318425.1 of Phycisphaerales bacterium. GTDB lineage: Bacteria > Planctomycetota > Phycisphaerae > Phycisphaerales > SM1A02 > QWPT01. The sequence goes on from JBMOGJ010000126.1 coordinate 1,466, forward strand.
CGGGACTCCACTTCACCGACGCGCTCCTCGCCGACCTCGCGGCGCGCGGCGTCGCGCGGCACGCCGTCACGCTGCATGTCGGCGCCGGCACCTTCAAGCCGGTCGAGGTCGACGACCTCCGCGAACATCCGATGCATCGCGAGTCGTTCGCGGTCTCGCGCGCCTCGCTCGCGGCGCTGCAGACCCTCGAACCCGCGCGCGCCGCGGGCTCGGCGCGCATCGTCGCGGTCGGCACCACGACGGTGCGCGCGCTCGAGAGCCTGCCGATGCTTCAGCCGCCGTCGGTGCGCGCGACCCCGTCGGCGTCGGACCTCCTGCCCGCCGACGCGCTCGACCGCGAAGGCGGCTTCAGCGGCTCCACCAACATCCTGATCGCACCCGGCCACCGGTTCCGCTTCACCGACGCGCTGCTCACCAACTTCCACCTCCCCCGCTCGACGCTGCTCGCGCTGGTGGGCGCCTTCGCCGGCATGGAGCTCATGCGCGAGGCCTACGCGACCGCGGTCCGCGAGCGCTACCGCTTCTACTCCTACGGCGACGCGATGCTGATCGTGTGAGTGGTTGGCCCGAGCGCCTCACGCCACGAACGGCGCGAGCTCCGCCGGCAAACGCCGAATGCCGCGCCGCGTCGACTTCGACACCGCGTAGCGCATCGAGCGCTCGAACCGCCGCTGCACCGTGCCGTCGGTCGGCACGCCGAGCTCGGCCATGCGGTCGATCGCGTACCGCCACGCGTGGAACTCCTCGAGGCAGCGCGGCCGGAACACGCCGAGCCCGATCACATGGTGCCCCACCTCGTGCAGGAAGATCGCCAGCCGCAGCGGACTGGTCGGATAGGGCGACTCGATGGTCCGCTCCTGATGACCGTCGCGGAAGATCCGCAGCGTCGCCAGGCCCGACAGCGATCGCCGCCAGCAGCGGACCCGCAGCCCGTGCGCGGTGAGGAACGCCTCGACGATCGCGTCGTAGCGCCGCTGCACGGGACGGTCGTGATCGATCCCGCGCGGGGGCTGCGGCATGACCTTCTTGCCGTCGATCCGCTCGGCGACCAGCCGCAGCACCGACGGCGCACACGGCACGGCGGGCGCCGCATCCACCGACCGCGGACGCACGCGGACCGCCGCCGGAACCGGCGAGACGCTCGGCACGACGCCCGACGAGATTCCCGGCGAGATTCCCGACGGGATTTGCGGCGACGCGCTCGGCAGCAGGCCGGGATGCACCGGACGACCCGGTCGCCCCGGGCGCGCACGCACACCGCGTGGCCGCGGCTTCTCCCGCACCATCGTCGTGGCGAAATCGAACAGCAGCTGCTCGAACGGCATCGACGCCGTCTATCGGCGATTCCCGCGCAGGACCTCGACTCGCCGCATCGCGACCGTGGCCGCCACCTCACCCCGCGACGACCGGCGCCACCGCCGCGCCGACGAGCTGCCGCCGACCGCGCACGAACTCCCCGAACCCCATGCGCTTCCCGCCGAGCGGCTGCACCTCGAGGATCTCGACCGCCCCGCCTGCGGCGCGCACGCGCCCGTCCTCGCCGAGCGTCGCGAGCGGACCCGCACCGCCGTCGTCGGCCTCGCGCACCCGCAGCAGCTTGACCTGCAGCCCGCCGATGTCGACCGTGCATCCGGGCCACGCGTTGAGCCCGTTGATCCACGCCCGCGCCGACCGCGCGTCGCGCGCTGCGAAATCCACCGTGCCGTCCGCCTTCGCGAGCTTGCGCGCGCGCGTCGCCTTCGATTCGTCCTGCACCGCGCCCACCAGCGTGCCCGCGGCGTGCCGAGCCAGCACATCGGCGATCACCTCGGGTCCGAGCAGCGAGAGCGCGTCATGCACCTCGTCCGATGTCTCGCTCGCGCCGATCGCGCGCGTGCGCGTCGCGTACACGAGTCCTGCGTCCATCCGCTCGGCGAGCGAGATCACGCTCACACCGGTCTCGGCACAGCCATCCATCACCGCGCGCTGGATCGGCGCGGCGCCGCGATACGCCGGCAGCAGCGATCCGTGCAGGTTGATGGCGAACACACCCTCGAGCAGCTCGCGCGACAGCTTCTGCCCGAACGCGATCACCACCCATGCGTCCGCCCGATGCGCGCGCACCGCCTCCCGCACGCTGGCCTCGTTGATGTCGACCGGCTTGGTCACCGGAATGCCGAGCTCCGCAGCGCGCAGCGCGATCGGCGTCGGCGTGAGCACCTTGCCCCGCCCCGCGGGCTTGTCGGGCTGGGACACCACCGCGACGACCTCATGCCGCGCGCCGCCCGCGGCAGTCCCCGCCGCCAACGCGTCCAGCGTCGGCACGCCGAACGCGCCGGAACCGAGGAACACGATCCGCACGGCTCAGCGCCCTCCGGACCGCCCGCCGCCCGACCGCTCGCCACCCGACCGTTCGAGGTCGCGCAGCGCGCGGCGGTTGGCCAGCTTGTCGAGCGGACGCATGCGGTCGATGATCATGACGCCCTCGAGGTGGTCGTACTCGTGCTGCCACACGCGCGCCCAGATCCCCTCGTGCTCCATCGTGAACTCCTTGCCCTCGATGTCGAGCGCGGTGATCCGGGCCACCGGCGGCCGCATGATCTCGCCGCGGATCTCGGGCAGGCTCAGGCACCCCTCGTCGTCGCCGACGATCGCGCCGCTCAGCTCGAGCCGCGGGTTGATGAAGACCCGCTCCGGCTCCCCGTAGAGACCGCACGTCACGAAGATCCGCAGGCTCTCCCCCACCTGGGGCGCCGCGAGGCCGATGCCGTCGTACTCCTTCGCGAGCCGGTGCATGTCCCGCACCAGCTCCACGACGAAGCCGTCGACCTTGGCCACCGGCTTCGCCTTCTGGCGCAAAACCGCTGCGGGATGGAAAACGATGCCACGATCACTCGCCATTCCGCGAATGGTACCCGCGACGGCCGCCCGCGCCGTCCGTATTTGACCGAAACCCCGCCGAGGAGGTACCCTGCGGAGTCCCTCCCCGAGCCCGCTCGGGGGTTCAAGCTACCCGCAGCGCAGGAGCCAGGATTGGGTCTCTTTTCCTTCGGCAAGAAGAAGCCAGCCGACACCCCGACCGAGAGCGGCGCCCCAGCCCCCTCGGGCGGTGCCAGCGGCGGCGGCTTCATCGCCCAGCCTGACAAGGCACGCAAGTTCTTCGACCACGCCCGCACGATCGCCGCGACCGGGAACCTCGAGTACGCGCTCATGCTGTACGCGAAGGGCTTCCGCTTCGACCCGAGCTCGATCGAGCACCACAAGGCGATGTACCAGTGCGCGCTGCAGTTCATCTCCTCCGGTGGCAAGCCCGCCGGACGCGACCAGATGAAGGAACTCGACGGCCCGAGCCCGATCGACAAGTTCGCGCTCGCCGAGTACGTCTGGATGCGCGACCTCCTCAACGCGGACAATCTCTTCCGCCTGCTCGAGGCGACCGCGAAGGCCAGCCAGCTCGACTACGCGCCGTTCATCGCCCCCAAGGCGCTCGACGTCCTCCGCCGCCAGAAGAAGCAGTCGAAGGCCGCGTGGATGAAGCTCAAGGCCCTGCTCGCCGCCATCGAGGCGACGGGCGAGGCGCTCGCCTGCGTCGAGGAGGCCCTCAAGGCCGATCCGAGCGACACGCAGCTCGCCGCCGACCTCAAGGAAACCACCGCCCGCCACGCCCTCAAGCAGGGCGGCTACGACAAGACCGACGGCACGCAGGCGGGTGGCTTCCGCGCGAACATCCGCGACGCCGCCAAGCAGCAGCAGCTCCAGGACGCGAACTCCATCGTGCAGAGCGAGGAGACCGAGGCCCGCATCCTCGAGCGCGCGCGCAAGGACTTCGAGGAGAACCCGATGTCCGGCGACGCCGCGCAGAAGCTCGGCACCCTGCTCCGCAAGCAGGCGACCGCCGAGAGCGAGGATGAGGCCGTCTCCGTCTTCATGGCCGGCTACGAGCGCACCAGCGAGTACCGCTTCAAGATGGCCGCGGGCGAGATCCGCCTGAACCAGCTCCGCCGCAAGGTCTCCGCCGCCGCCAAGGCCGCCGACGCGAGCCCCGACAGCGCCGAGCTCAAGGCCGCGCATGCCGAGCTCAAGGCGCAGCTCCTCGACCAGGAGGCCCGCGAGCTCCGCGAGCGCCAGAAGGCGTACCCGACCGACCGCTCGATCAAGGCCGAACTCGGCCGCATCGAGTTCGAGCTCGGCAACTTCGAGGACGCGATGGCGGCCTTCCAGGCCTGCAAGGACGAGGCCAAGCTCCGCATCTTCGCCACCCACATGCTCGGCAAGTGCTTCTCCGCAGAGGGCTGGCACAGCGAGGCGGTTGGCGAGTACCGCGAGGCGCTCCAGGGCCTCGGCGCCGGCGAGGGCGATCGCGAGCTCCCCATCAAGTACGACCTCATGGTCGCGCTCATGGAACTCGCGCGCGCCGAGAAGAACGGCGCCTACGCCCGCGAGGCCGGCGAGATCTGCTCCGCCATCGTCCGCCGCGACATCTCCTACCGCGACATCCGCGTGAAGCGCAAGGAGATCGACACGCTCATGAAGGAAATGCCCACCTGACGGGCGTGCCGCCATGAGTCCGCAGCGTCCCCGCACCGTCGGCGTCATCCCCGCGCGCCTCGCCTCCAGCCGCTTCCCCGAGAAGGTGCTCGCCGCAGAGACGGGCACGCCGCTCATCGTGCATGTGCTCGAGCAGGCCCGCAAGGCGCGCGCGCTCGACGCCATCGTGGTGGCGGCCGACCATCCCCGCATCGTCGCCGCGGTCGAGGCCGCGGGCGGCACCGCCGTCCTGACCCGCGAGGACCACCCCAACGGCACCAGCCGCCTGGCGGAGGTCGCCACCCGGGTTCCCGCCGACGTGTTCGTGAACATCCAGGGCGACGAGCCCGAGATCGAGCCGGACGTGATCGACGCCGCGGTCGAACTGCTCCACGCCTCGCCGTGGGCGGATGTTGCGACCGTCGCCACCCCCTTCGGCCCCGGCGAGGATCCGAACAACCCGAACCTCGTGAAGGTCGTCCTCGGCCTCGGCGGCCGCGCGCTCTACTTCAGCCGCGCCCCGATCCCGCTCCACCGCGACGCCGCCAAGGGCGGCTCGCCCCGCGCGACGCCGCTCCGCCATGTCGGGCTGTACGTCTACCGCACCAGCTTCCTGCCCACCTTCGTCTCGTGGCCGCCCTCGGCGCTCGAGGAGACGGAGAGCCTCGAGCAGCTCCGCGTGCTTGAGCACGGCCACGGGATCGCGGTCGCCGTTCGCCAGGTCACGAGCCAGGGCATCGACACGCCCGAGCAGTACGCCGACTTCGTCCGCCGCCACCGCGGCTGATCGGCGCGGCCAATCGGTCCGGCGCACCCCCGCCACCCCCCGATCGCCAAGATTCCCGCTTGCATTTCCCACCCATTCCTGACTACATTCGGGAATGCCCCACTCGGATCCTCACGGTCACGAAACCCCTGACAGCTGCGGCTTCCTCTCACAGTTTGGCAGGAGCGAAGAGAGCACCGAGTGGCACTCGCCGGCACCCGCCGGCTACCAGCGCGGCCGCACCAAGTTCGTGGTGGTGATCGGCACCGTCATGAGCGGTCTCGGCAAGGGCATCTTCGCGAGCTCCCTCGCCAAGCTCATCAAGGACAAGGGTCTGTCGGTCGC
>JBMOGJ010000127.1:0-6921 GCA_049318425.1 Phycisphaerales bacterium
TGAGCGCCTCGCCCACGCGCTTGCCGGTGCTCTCGGCCTCAGCGACCGCGGCGGCCGCCTGCTGGGCATTGATCACGCCGCTCTCGAGGAGGATCTCTTCGAGCTTCTTGTCGCTTTTCTTTGCCAATTTCAGGTCTCCGAAATCCTTCAGCGAGCCGCACAGCGCGGAGTCTCGTAGTATCGCGTTTCACCCCCGCCGCCGCAACCGCCTGCGGGGGCGCACCTTGACGATTTATGGCTGCTCCTTCGCCCGATCGCATGCGCGCACTCGTCACCGCCGGACCGACCGAGGAGCCGATCGACACGGTGCGCTTCATCGGCAACCGCTCGTCGGGACGCATGGGCATCGAGATCGCGGAAGCCCTGCTGGCGCAGGGTTTCCACACCGTGCTCGCGCTGGGACCGATCCGCACGGAGGTCCCCGAGCGCCTGCGAGACCACCCGCGGGCGACCATCCTCCGCTTCCGATCGTCGCAGGAGCTCGAGTCGCTGCTCCGTCGGGAACTCCCCGAGGCCGACCTGGTGGTCATGGCCGCCGCGGTGGCCGACTTCCGTCCGCGAAGCGCCAGCGAGGGCAAGATGAAGCGGACCGACGCCGGCCTCACGCTCGAGCTCGAGGGCGTGCCCGACCTGCTGGCGTCGACCCGCGCCGCGCGCAAGCCGGGCGCCCGGGTGTTCGGCTTCGCGCTCGAGCCGCGCGATCGCCTCGAGCGCTCCGCCCGCGAGAAGCTCGAGCGCAAGGACCTCGCCGGCATCGTGGCCAACCCGCTGGAGACGATGGACGCCCCCGACATCGAGGGCACGCTCTTCCTGCGCGACGGCTCGGTGCACGCGCCGGCCCCGGCGGGCGAACGCGTGTCGAAGTCTGCCTTTGCGGGGTGGCTCGCGACCGGCCTGGCGCTCGGCTTCGGACGCGGGTGATCGCGGCGACGAAGCGGGGCGCCCGAGTCCGGCATCCGACCAGTCGCCCCCCTTCCCAACCCTCAGGCATCGCCCCCCTTCGCACGGGAAATCTCGCCGTCCCGCCCCGAACCTGTCGAGATACATTCCAACTATGCATATCGGCATGATTGGTCTCGGGCGCATGGGCGCAAACATGGTTCGCCGTCTCATCAAGGGAGGCCACACGGTCGTCGTGTTCGATGTGAACACGCAGGCCGTGCGCGACCTCGCCGCCGAGGGCGCCGTCGCGGCGGAGAGCGTCGCGGACCTGTGCGCGAAGCTCCCTGGACCGCGCCATGTGTGGCTGATGCTCCCGGTCGCGTTCGTCGACTCGACCATCACCGAGGTCGCCCGGCACCTCGCCAAGGGCGACTGCATCATCGACGGCGGCAACAGCCATTACATCGACGACATCCGCCGCGCCAAGGAGCTTGAGGCGAAGGGCCTGCACTACTGCGACGTCGGTGTCTCCGGCGGCGTCTGGGGCCTCGAGCGCGGCTACTGCCAGATGATCGGCGGCGACAAGGCCGCGGTCACCCGCCTCGACGGCGTCTTCAAGACGCTCGCGCCGGGAGTCGGCGAGATCTCGCGCAACCCGGACGGCGCCAAGCTCGGCACCGCCGAGAGCGGCTACCTCCACTGCGGCCCGGTCGGCGCCGGCCACTTCGTGAAGATGGTCCACAACGGCATCGAGTACGGCCTGATGGCCGCCTACGCCGAGGGCCTGAACATCCTCAAGCACGCCGACATCGGCAAGCACGCCTACGAGAAGGATGCGGAGACCACCCCGCTCCGCCACCCCGAGCACTACCAGTACGACTTCGATCTCGCCGCGATCACCGAGCTGTGGCGCCGCGGCAGCGTGGTCGGCTCCTGGCTGCTCGACCTCACCGCCCAGGCGATGGCGAAGGACCAGACGCTCGAGCAGTTCAGCGGCCGCGTGAGCGACTCGGGCGAGGGACGCTGGACGCTCGCCGCAGCCAACGACGAGGGCGTGCCCGCGCCAGTGCTCGCCGCCGCGCTGTTCGGCCGCTTCGCGTCGCGTGGCAACGCCGACTACACCAACAAGGTGATGAGCGCGCAGCGCTTCGCCTTCGGTGGCCACCTCGAGAAGCATGGCGCGAAGCCGGGCGAGGCGAAGCACTGACCCCGCATGCCGCCGGTCGCCGCGGGCTCCTCGCGTCGATCCGCGAGCATCCCCTGCGGGCGTTGCTGTGGTCGACGCTCATCGTGTTCGGCATCCGCCCGGCGGTTGAGTCGGGACCGTGGCTCATCGTCGTCGACATCGCGTTCTCGCTGGTGATCCTGGCGGTGCTGCGGCAGCTGGTGCAGCGGACGCCGGTGTTCCTGGGCGCGCTGCTGCTGCTTGTCCTCACCGCCGCCGCGCGCATCGCCGAGGGCTTCGAGGCGCTGCACTGGCTCGCCGGGACCGCGAGCGCGCTCTCAGCGCTGCTGGTCGCGATGGTGGTCTTCTTCCTGCTCAACTACGTGGTGCGTGCGCCGCGGGTGTCGCACAACACGGTGCTGGCGGCGATCTGCGTCTACATCCTGCTCGGCGTGCTCTGGGGGTTTGCGTACCTGCTGCTCTACGAGCGCAACCCCGCGGCCTTCGAGCTCGGCGGTGGCGCGGCCCCAGGCGGCGGCAGGGTGGATTCGGTCGAGGTGCAGCTGCGCTACTTCTCGATGATGACGCTCACCACCGTCGGCTACGGCGACATCGTGCCCAGGAGCCCCGAGGCGCGGGCGTTCGCGGCGCTCGAGGCGCTCATCGCCCAGATCTACCTCGCCGCCATCGTGGCCCGGCTGGTGGGCATCCAGGTGGCGCATGCGACGAGCGGGCAGGCGGTCGCGGGCGCACCCACCACCGACCGAACCCCCGACGGACCGCACCGCAACTGACGGCGCGCCGCGCTGGCTACGATGCGTCCCTCCTCTCCCGGGCCCGTGGCGAAACTGGCAGACGCAGCGGACTTAAAATCTGCGGCCGCAAGGTGTGTGGGTTCGATTCCCACCGGGCCCACTGCATCCGTCACACACCCATCGCGAACGGCGAACCGCAGCCTCCGAACCCCGTACGACCGCGCCATCATGAGACTCACCATCGCACTGCTCCTCGCGTCGATCCTGGTCCTTCCCTTCGTGGCGTTGGCACGGCTGAGCACGGCCACGCCGGCGCTGCCCGTCGTGACCGCCGCGGCGCTCAGCGACGAGGGCGGCGACGACAAGACCCCCGATTCATCCGCCCCGAAGGGCCGCGCGAGCGAAGACCGCAAGAAGGAACCCCCCGTGACCGACCGTGCGAACGCGAATGGCGCCAAGGCGAACGCCGCCAAGACCGACTCCGCCAAGACCAAGTACTCCCGCTCCGGCTACGACGTGACGCCACTCCCGCGCGCGCGGGTGGAGGAGCTCGCGAAGAAGCTCGACCCCGAGACCTACCGCATCACGCAGAAGGCGGGCACCGAGCCGGCGTTCTGCGGCACGCTGCTCGACAACAAGAAGGACGGCGTCTACTGCTGCGTCGTGTGCGGCCTGCCGCTCTTCTCGAGCTCGCACAAGTTCAACTCGGGCACGGGCTGGCCGAGCTTCTTCCAGCCGTTCGACCGCGACCACGTGGGCGGCCGCCAGGATGATTCGCACGGCATGGAGCGCGTCGAGATCTTCTGCGAGCGCTGCAACTCCCACCTCGGCCATGTGTTCGACGACGGCCCGAAGCCGACCGGCCTGCGCTTCTGCCTGAACGGCGCGGCGCTGAAGTTCTACGGCAAGGACGAGGCCCGTCCGCCGGAGTCGATGCCCGCGACCACCACCGCGGAGACCGCGTACTTCGGCGGCGGCTGCTTCTGGGGGATCGAGCACTACTTCCAGCAGGCGCCGGGCGTGATCACCGCCGACAGCGGCTACATGCAGGGCTCCTCCGAGAAGCCGGACTACAAGGAAGTCTGCGAGCAGGACGGCGTGCCCGCCTCGCGCCGGCCCGAGGGCTACCGCCCCCACGCCGAGGTGGTCAAGGTCGTCTTCGATCCGAAGGTGATCTCGTACCGCGACCTGCTGCGCGGCTTCTTCGAGATGCACGACCCGACCCAGATGAACCGCCAGGGTCCGGACTACGGCACGCAGTACCGCTCGGGCATCTACACCGCCAACGACGCGCAGCTCGCCGAGGCCAAGGCGTTCGTCGCGGAACTCGCCGCGAAGAACCTCTTCAACGGTCGCAAGATCGTGACCGAGATCGAGCCCGCGAAGGCGTTCCACGCCGCCGAGGACTACCACCAGGATTACCTCGAGAAGCACCCCGAGCGCGGCTGCCACATCGGCAAGCCGTGGTGGCTCTCGAGCTCGAAGCCGGCAGCGGCGACCAAGTGAGCCGCGCCACGATGGCTGTTCCCGCGGAGCGGAGGACGCGTCTCGCGCACACGATCTCCTCGCTGGCCGCGCTGCTTGTCGGCGCGGCCAGCGTCGTTTCGTGTACTGCGGCGCCGACGCAAGGCGTTGCGAGCGGCGGCGGTGGCACGTCCGAGCACGGGCTGACGCCGACCGCCGACGCGGGCGCGGGCGCGGGCGCGGGCGCATCGAACGCGCCTGACTCCGCGCGCGCCACACGCCACCGCTTCGTCAGCACCGCCATGGGCTGCCGCGTCGAGATCACCGTCGACGACGACGACGCCGATCGCGCCCGCGACGCCGCCCGCGCCGCGCAGCTCGAACTCGACCGGCTCGACGCGATGCTGTCGGACTGGAAGCGTTCGTCGGAGCTGTCGGCGCTCAACGCGTCGCGCACGCCCCGCCATCCGGCGAGCGCCGAACTGCGCGAGGTCCTGCAGCGCGCGCTCGAGATCGCGCGCGCGACCGACGGCCGCTTCGACCCCACCGTCGCGCCGATGGTCGCGATGTGGCGCGAACTGCGGAAGGACGGCCAGCTGCCCGCGCCCGCGGCGCTCGCCGTCGCCAAGCGCCGGGTGGGACACACGAAGATCCACCTCGAGGGGTCGGAGGTCGTGCGCGACCGCACCGACATCGCGCTCGACTTCGGCGGCATCGGCAAGGGGTACGGAGCCATCAAGGCGCTCGAGGCGCTGCGCGCGGCCGGGTGCCCGCGCGCGCTCGTCGCGGTCGCCGGCGACATCGCGGCGGGCGACGCCCCGCGCGGCGAGGCGGGATGGACGGTCACCATCGCGTCGGAGGCCGGGCCTCATGCCGGTGCCGACGACGCTGCCACGGCCGGGGCCGAAGGCGCGTCGAAGCTGGCCTCGGGGACGACGGACGCGGGCGCGAGCACCGGCACCCGCGACGAGCGCCTCGTCCTCGCGCGCCAGGCGGTCAGCACCTCGGGCGGATCGATGCAGTGGGTCGAGATCGGCGGCGTGCGCTACGCCCACATCGTCGACCCGCGCACCGGCCTCGGCGCGACGAAGCTCGCGCAGGTCACCGTCGTCGGGCCGCTCGACTGCGCGGTCGACGCGCTCGGAACCGCCTTCGCGCTGTGCGAGCGCGACGACGAGATCCGCGCGGTGCTCGCGAAGTTCAACGGATACCGCGCGCGCGTCGAGCGCGACGGCGCGGCGGTGTGGATTCCGTGAGGTTGCCCGGGATTCCCCGAGCGCGACCCGGCCGGCTCAGGAGACGCGGGTCTTGCCGGGCGTCGCGACGGGCGCCTGCGGGCGCGCGCCGAACTCGACGCTCTCCGGCATGAGCACCTCGTTCGAGTTGAGCGCCTGCTCCCAGGTGACATCCTGGCCGGTGTAGGCGGCCATGCGGCCCATGATCGCGCAGAGCGTGCTGTGCGCGACCTGCTCGGCCTCGTTGAGCTTGATGTCCTTCACGATCGCGTTCTGCAGGTCGATGTGCTCCTGCGTGTACGGATCGACCTGCTTGCCGCTGAACTTCCAGGCGTTCGGGCCGGTGATCTCCGCGAAGCCGGAGTGCAGGCGCGCCTTGCCCTCGGTGCCGTGGAACAACTCCTCGACCTTGCCCTCGGTGCCGTCCTGCTGGCGGCACATCGAGAAGACGAAGCGGTCGCCGGAGTACTGGAACTCGAGGCCGAAGTGGTCGAAGATGTGCCCGTAGAGGCTGCCGTCGGTGCGGACCTGGCGGCCGCCGACGCCGCGGACGAGCTCGGGGTGGCCGCCCATGACCCACTGCATGATGTCGAGCTGGTGCACGTGCTGCTCGACGATGTGGTCGCCCGAGAGCCACGAGTGGTAGAGCCAGTTGCGCACCTGGTTCTCGACGTCCGACTTCTTCGCGTCGGGCGCGACGTTCCACAGGCTGCCCATGTTCCAGTACACGCGGCCGGCGACGACCTTGCCGATGTCGCCCTTCGCGATGCGGCCGACGCCCTCGACGTAGCAGGCCTCGTGGCGGCGCTGCGTGCCGGCCACCACCTTGAGGTTCTTCGAGCGGCTCAGCGCGGCCGACTCGATGAAGCGGCGCACGCCGGGACCGTCGACGGCCACCGGCTTCTCGCAGAAGACGTGCTTGCCCTTCTCGGTCGCCTCCTTGAAGTGGATCGAGCGGAAGCCGGGCGGCGTCGCGAGGATCACGATGTCGCAATCGGTCGCGCAGGCCTGCTTGTAGGCGTCGAAGCCGGTGAACACGCGGTCGGGCGAGATCGCCTTCATGCCGTTCTCGACCAGCGCGTTGTTGGCGCGCACCGCGCGCTCCTCGAAGAGGTCGGCGAGTGCGACCACCTCGATGGTGCAGCCGCTGCTCTTGCCCGCGTTGATCGCGTTGAACATCGCGCCGGTGCCGCGACCGCCGCAGCCGATGACGGCGATCTTGAGCACCGGGCCGCTGCCGAGGTGGGCGAAGGCGCGCGTCGCGCCGAGGATGACGGGAGAGGCCGCGGCGGCGGCGACGAAGGTGCGGCGATTGAGGTCCATCGGTTCTCCTGCGCGGGTGCGCTCGGTCACTTCTTCTCGCAGATCACGCGGAAGCCGACGAAGCCTCCGCTCGAATACCACCACTTGCTCTTGGGGA
>JBMOGJ010000128.1:0-6879 GCA_049318425.1 Phycisphaerales bacterium
GACAACGGCAACTGGTGGATCGACGAGATCGTCGAGGGCGACAGCGTGCGCGAGGTGCTGTCGTACGTGCAGTACGACGCGAACCGCCTCGGCCAGGCGATCCGCCACGAGTGCGAGCGCGCGGTGCGCGACAAGCACATGTCGGTCGCGGAGTCGAACGCGCTCGTGCGCAACTACGAGTCGGGCCTCGCCGGCTACACGTACCTCGAGACGGAGAACGGCGCGGCGATGTGACCGCGGCGTGAGTGATGGGATCCTCCGCAGCGCCGTCGAAAGACGGCGCTGCTTTGTTTCAGGTGCCTTGGTGAGTCTGCTCCGATCAATCGGTTCGCTCGCGAGCGCTTTCGCCACCCCGGGCGAGCATGCGAAGTACCTGCCGCTCGAGCGTGGCGTTCTCGATGAGGCTGGATTTCCTGAGTGCGTCCACGTACTCCCGTGCGCTGAGACTCGGGCGTTCCAGGCCGGCGCGATGTGCGTGAAGGGCGGCGGCGCCGCGCACGTGCTGCTTCGCGATGCATTCGGAGAGGACCGCGTGCGGAGGCACGGCCGTGATGCCGAGCGGTCCCAGGATTTCAGCTGGGAAGCCCCGCCGGTCGACCGTGCAGATGATCGTCGCGCCCGCATGCATCGCGGCGCGAAGGACATGTTCGTCGTTCGGATCGGGAAGGCGGGGTACTCTGGCGCGAGGAAGCGCGTCGGGCACGAGGCCATCCGGAAACTCGCTGCGGAACCGGTCGCGGACCATGAGTAGCCTCGATCGAGGTATCTCGGGACGCGCGCGTTGTACGCTCGCGATCCACTCCGCCTCGATCAATCGCGACCAGCGGATCCGAATGGCCATCGCGAGCGCCAGATGTCGCAGCACGTTCCGGCTGAACGAGTGATGCCAGACGCAGGAGTCGATGAGCACGATGGGCGCGTCCGCCGACCATTCCCCCTTCGACCGAGCAAGATGCATGGCCTCGTCTTCTCCCCTCGCCATCATCAGCCTCGCTTTCGACGGGGTGCACGTGAATTCGGTGCCACCATGCGGCCGCCTAGATCCTTCCACTCCTCGATGGTGGGAGCAGGGCCCACCTCGTGGAGTCCCCACGACTGTTCCAGGCGCGTGGACTCGATCCCGTGGACGGCGCGCGCCGCTTGCTCCGCGCGCGCGAACGCGTTGAAGTCGTAGATGCGGACGCGGCGGTGCTTGCCCACCATGCGCGCGGGCAGCCGTCCTTCGTCGATGGCCTTGATGATCGTGGGGCGCGAGACGCGGAGCGCGGCGGCCGCCTGCTGCGTGGTCAGCTCGTCGTTGGGGTCGCGGTCGAGGATGAGGTAGGGGTTCGGCGGCTCGGACCGATGGGCGTTGACGACGAGCTCGACCGAATGCCCGCGCGCATGGGCGTCGAGCGCGTCGGCGAGGAGCGCCGCGAGGATGTCCGGCAGGGGGGGCGTGCGTGGGCGGCGGGCGATCGCGACCGAGACGGAGCGCCCGCTCGTACGGGCGCGACGGATCTCGTCGGCGGTCGGGCTTGCGGAGGGTGGGTTCGCGGATGCGACATCCGCCCGCGATCGTTGGCGGGACGACGTCTTTGCCAGCGAAGCCGCGGTGGAGCGTGTTGGAGTCTCATCTTGGCGTCCTGCGCGAGCGGGCGGCTTCCGCGTGGCGTGGTCGGACTTCCGTTCGGGAGGCGCAGGCTTCCTGTTGGCGGGCTTCGTCTTCGGCATGAAGGCAGCATACGCAGCAAACGAAGCAAACGCAAGTCGTGGCCCGCGATTTCAGGTCACAAGCCTCAGGACTTCGCGCAGCTCTTCGCCGACATCACCGCCCTCGGACTCCAGTAACTCGAGCATCCGTGTGCGAATCCGCTTGGTCACGCCGCGCACGAGGTCCGCCATCTGCTGGCGACCGAGCCCAAGCTCTTGCTCGAGATCGGCGTAGCTGCGTCCGTCGATGGCGTGACGTCGGAAGACCGTCCACGCACGGTCGCGCCCCTCGGCGAGCAGCGCGCCCTCGACCGCGGCGCAAGCCTCGCTCAGGATCGCAAGCGCCCAGGCGCGGTCGAACGCCTCCTCACCCGTACGCTCGGCGGCGATCGGTGCGGCGACGCCGTCGAGCGTGGCGCCCTCGCGCCGCGCCGCCCGCGACCGGTCGCGCGCAACGCTGCGGGCGTGCAGCAGCAGCCCGTTCATCAGCCACCGACGCAGCCGCATGCCGCTCGCCTGGTATCGCCGGAAGTACTCCGCGTCGGCAAGCGCCGAGGCGAAGAACCCGTGGACGAGGTCGGCGGGCTCCGCGATGTCGCGCAGCGTCGAGCCGCGCGCGTACGCCTCGAGCGGTGCGGCGTAGCGTTGCATCACCACCTCCGCGAGCCTGGCATGCCCGGCCGGCGGATGTGGCGCACTCGGATCGAACACTGCGGTTCGAAGCTCATGCAGCAGCGATGTCAGATGCGTCGAGGGAAAGTGATCCGCGCGCGGCGCTGCGATCGGCAACGGCGCGCGCGGATCCGCGCGCTCATCGGTCACGGACACTCGCCCCAGCTGCCCAGGACGAGCGCAAGATCCTCGGCGTCGACGATGCCGTCGCCATTCGCATCGGCGTTGATCGCGCCGCCACTGGTGCCCCAGTTGTTGAGGACCGCTGCGAGATCGATGCCGTTCACCACGCCATCGCGCGCCACGTCGCCCGGGCAATTGCACGATCCCGCGCCCTCGCAGCAGTCGGGGATGTTGTTGCGGTTCGCATCATCGAGCTCACCTGCGAGGATCTGGCCGAAGTCGACGATGCCATCGGAGTTGCAGTCCGAGGACCACTCGACGAGGAGTGAACTCGGCATACTCCCGCAGGTCCAGGTATCGGGAAGGTCGTTCCATGTGACCATGCCCTGGCTCAGGAGGAGGTGGAGGCGATCCTCGGGTCCGGCGCAGCCAGAGTCGTCGCAGCAACCGAGTTCAGTCGGGTTGAAGGCCGGACCGCTTATCCAGTGCCAGCCGCCGAACGGCTCGCCTGAACCGGGGTCTTGCGTTCCACCAATCCAAGGACCGAAGTTCGGCTCAGTCCAGGGCGCCTGACGGATCCAGGCGGATGGGACTTCGCTCGGACCGAACTCGTTGAAGAAGAAGCTCTTCTCTCCTTCTGATTCCGCACAGGCCAGTCGGCCGCCGAGGCTCGCGGCGAGCGCTCGAGCGGCGCTCCAGCCGAGACCCTGCGGCGCGACCACCGCTTGATACCAGTTGCCATTCCCTCCCGCCTTCGGGGCCCACTGCACCGCAAGATACGGACCTCCGTTGTGGGGCTCGCAGGTGTCGGGAACCCCGTTGGCATTCACGTCCGGGAGCTGACCCGCGCGAATCTGGCCGAAGTCGACGATGCCGTCGGAGTTGCAGTCGGCAGACCACTCGATGATGAGCGAGCCGGTGGTAGCCGTTGGCGGCACGTCGTGGACGACAGGCCGAGGCTCGGATCCGACCGAATTGAGGTATGCAAAGATCTCGCCCGGACTGGCGGGGGAGTCTGGTTGCGAGAATGCCGCATCCCAACGGTCAAGGGTGCATGACGAACCGTCCAGCCAGGACCACTCGGTTTCGTTGAGACGAACGCCGATCCATGGTCCCAGCCATTGAGAGCTGTCGGCCGCAGTCCAGTAGTCTGGAGAGAGGGCAGCCGTGATCGAGATTGCAGCGTCAAACTCGCTCCCGCAGCCGGTGAACAGATGTCCCCCTTGGCTGTCCGCGAACGCCTCAGCTTCGGCGTGGGTCACACGGGTCGGCGTTCGTACCGCCGCGTACCAATGCCCATTCCCCCCATCCTCCACGCGCCATTGGACGGCGTCCTGCGCGAGTGACGTGGCGCCAAGCGACAACGCGACAGCACCTGCTGCCGCACCGAGCTTCTGAGTGAGTTCCATCCGTGAATCCTCGTGGCCATCGTGCCGTTGGGTTGTTGCAACACCCCCGGCGAGACGTGTCGGCGGGGTGTCGAGAGAGCCCGAGCGCGGGGCGGCATGGAGCGCGGCGACGAGGAATCCGGCGAGAAGCAGCGAAAGCCCCGCCCGCGCGCGGGATTGGCGCGGGCAGGGCGCATCATCGACGCCTGTGAGCAGGAGGCCGATGCGTGAAGCGGCAGGCGTCGGGAGCATGGCTGGATTATGCGCGAAGGCGCGTCGCCATCGTGTACCGTCCCCCCATGCCCGACTGGCGTGACATCTCCGTATGGCGGCGGCTGGCCGAGGCGCCGGAGGCGCAGGTGGCGGCGGCGGCGGTGGATGCGCGCGATGCGGCGTCGATCGCGCGGCTGCGGAAGCAGTTCGATGCGGACCTGGTGGCGGCGGCGTTGGAGCTGGCCGAGGCGCGGCGCAAGGCGGCGGCGAAGTTCGCGGGGGCGGGCGCGCTCTGGTGCGATGTCGCGGGTGTCGAGCAGGCGTCGGGTGAGCGGGTGGCGGCCTGGAAGGCGAGGCGCATGGCTGAGGTCCTCGGCGCGGGGGCTGCGATCCTCGATGTCTGCTGCGGCATCGGCGGTGATGCGATGGCGCTGGCGCGGGCGGGTCTGCGCGTGACCGCCGTTGATCTCGACGAACGCCGGGCGTGGATGGCGGGGATGAACGCGGGATGTCCGACGCGCGCGGCCGACGCCGAGTCGATCGCGCGCGCGGGTGCCGCGCTCCACGCCGATCCTGCGCGGCGCGACGAGCGCGGCGGTGCGCGGTCCTGGAGCCTCGACGATCACCGTCCGGGTCGGGCGTGGATCGAGCGGGCGCTGCGCGAGGCACGGGCGGTGGCGATCAAGTTCTCGCCGGGGGTCGATCGGCGGGAGTTCGGCGACCTGCGGATCGAGTGGGAGTTCATCGAGGAGCGCGGCGCGCGCGGTGGGCCCGCGCGCAGCGCTGATGGAATCCCCGCGCGCAGCGCTCATGGAACCCCCGCGCGTAGCGCTCATGGAACACTCGTGCAGGCGGTCGCATGGGGCGGGTCGTTCGCGCGGTCTGCCGGGGCGACGAGGGCGACCGTGCTGTCCGAAGGCGAGCCTGTCACGCTGTCGGGTCGTCCGGACGATGCGCGGGCCGACCGGCTCGAGGCGGGCGGTGCGCTCGGCGCGGGTCGCTTCGTGAGCGAGCCGTGCGCGGCGCTCGAGCGCGCGATGCTGTTGACGGAGGCGGTCGGCGGACGCGCGGCGGAGATCGTCCGCGGCGTTGGGCTCGTCGCGTCCGACGCGCCGCTCGCGCCGCCGTGGTTCGAGAGCTTCGCGTTCGTCGAGGAGTGCGCCGCGCGGGCGGACGTCATCGTGGGGACGCTCGCGCGCCACGGCCTGGTGGCGCGGAGCGTGCGCGTCCGCGGCCGCGCGGTCGACGCGGATCTGCTCACGAAGTCCATCGGCGCGCGGCCGAGCGGGGACTCCATCGTCTTCGCGTTCCGGCGGGGTGAACGCGCCACCGCCGTGATCGCGCGGATCACGGGCGGTCACGGCGCGGGCTGACCCGTCGGCTCACTGCCCGCAGCCGCAGAACGCCTGCGCGAGCTTGACGCAGGTGGTGTCCCACGCGGCGACGCAGCAGGTCTCGTCGAACGAGCAGACGATCGCGCAGCACTTCGTGTCGTTGCAGTACGGCTCGTCGTGCTCGTTGCAGCAGCTGCCAGCATCGGGGTCGCCGCAGCTGAGGCCGCCACCGCAGAGCTTGCACTCGGTGTTGGCGATGCTGGCGCAGATCGAGTCCCAGACGGTGTCGCAGCAGGTGGCGTCGATCTTGCAAACCGCGTCGCAGCAGGTCTGGTCGCTGCAGTTGGCGTTGTCGTGCGGGAAGCAGCAGTTGCCGGCCTCGGGGGTGCCGCAGGTCGGATCGGGGCAGACCACCTCGCAGGCGGGATTGAGCCGCGCGGTCGAGGCGCAGAACGCATCCCACTCGGTGGTGCAGCAGAAGATGTCGACGAGGCAGACCGCGTCGCAGCACGCCTTGTCGTTGCACCACGGGGTCGGGTGCGGCTCGCAGCAGGTGCCGGCGCACGCGCCGCCGCACTCGGGCTGGTAGCGCTCGCAGCCGGCGGTGGTGTAGGTCATGCTCACGCAGGTCGCGTCCCACTCGGCCGAGCAGCAGAAGCTGTCGATCGCGCAGATCGCCGTGCAGCAGTCGCGGTCCGCGCACGAGGGCTTGAGGTGCGGGATGTTGCAGCCGTCGGAGCCGTAGTCGCCGCACTCGGGGAGGAAGTCGGCGCAGACCTTGCGGGCCTCGACCGCGCACTCCTCGTCCCAGCCGATGATGCAGCAGAACTCGAACTCCTTCTGCGCGCAGACCTGCTCGCAGCATTCGCCGATCGAGCAGCCCGGCGCCTCGTGGGTGTTGAAGCAGTTGCCGCTCGCGGGCTGGCCGCAGCCGCCGAAGCAGGTCTCGCGCGCCGCGAGGACGCACGACGAATCCCAGCGGACCTCGCAGCAGTACGGCTCGAAGCGGCAGACGGCCTCGCAGCAGGCGGGGTCGTTGCAGTTCGGCGTCTGGTGCGGGCGGAGGCAGTCACCGGCGCAGTTGTCGCCGCAGCCGGGCGTACCGCAGCAGACGACGCGCGCGAGGGTCGCGCAGCCGGCGTCCCAGCTCTGCGTGCAGCAGAGCGGGTCGATGTTGCAGACGCCCGAGCAGCAGACCTCGTCCTCGCAGCCGGCGGTCTCCGGGTGCTCGTCGAAGCAGCTGCCGATGCAGGGGCAGTCCCAGTTGTCGCGCGGCACGCAGAGGAGCTTGGCGGCGTTGACGCAGGTCGAGTTCCACTGGATCTCGCAGCAGAGCGGGTCGGCGTCGCAGACCACCGAGCAGCAGGTCGCGTCGGCGCAGCCGGGCGACTGGTGCGCGACGTTGCAGGGCTCCTCGCCCGGGCAGTCGCCGAAGCTCCAGCAGACGCCCTTCGCGA
>JBMOGJ010000129.1:0-6830 GCA_049318425.1 Phycisphaerales bacterium
TGGACGACAAGGGCCAGGTGATGGGCATCGTCGAGGCGCTGCGCGCGTGGCACGCGATCGCGGGAGGTCCGCCGTGCCCGGTCACGCTCATGATCGAGGGCGAGGAGGAGTCGGGCAGCAAGAGCCTCGAGCCGTTCATGCACGAGGCGAAGGCGCGCCTCGCGGCGGACGTGTGCATCGTGTCGGACACCGGCATGTGGGACATCGCGACGCCCGCGATCACGACCCGCCTGCGCGGGCTCGTGTACATGGAGGTCACGGTGCACGGCCCGTCGCGCGACCTGCACAGCGGCATGTACGGCGGCGCGGTGCCGAACCCGATCAACGCGCTCGCGCGGATCGTCTCGGAACTGCACGACGCCGAGCGCCGGGTGACGATCCCCGGCTTCTACGACGGCGTCGCGGAGCTTTCCGGCGCGACGAAGGCGCAGTGGGAGTCGCTCGGGTTCAGCGATGCGGACTTCCTCGGCGACATCGGGCTGAAGGACGGCTTCGGCGAGCGCGGCCGCTCGACGCTCGAGCGCACGTGGTCGCGCCCGACCTGCGATGTGAACGGTATCTTCGGCGGCTACACGGGCAAGGGCGCGAAGACCGTGATCGCGGCGCACGCGACGGCGAAGGTGAGCTTCCGGCTCGTGTCGAAGCAGGATCCCGCGAAGATCGCGAAGGCGTTCGAGGAATTCGTGCGCTCGCGGCTGCCCGCGGGCTGCCGCGCGGAGTTCGAGAGCCACGGCGCGAACTCGGCGATCGAGGTGAGCGAGAGCTCGCGCTACCTCGCCGCGGCGAACAAGGGGCTTCACGGCGTGTTCGGCAAGGCGCCGCTGCTGATCGGCTCGGGCGGGAGCATCCCCGCGGTCGGATCGATCCAGCGGATCCTCGGCATGGACTCGCTGCTCGTCGGATTCGGTCTCGACGACGACTGCGTCCACTCGCCCAACGAGAAGTTCGAGCTCGAGTGCTACCGCAACGCGATCCGCAGCCACGCGGCGATCCTGTGGGAACTCGCGCAGCTCGCGCGCTGATCAGCGGCGGCGGACGCGGACCGGCACGGCCATCGCGGCGCGGTGATTCGCGCGCAGGCGGCGGGTGTCGCGCACCAGTTCGGCGAGGCGGCAGGCGTCGTCGACGCGGGTGACCATGACCCGGAGGGTCATCATCGCGGCGAGGAAGGTGCCTGCGAGCGCGGCGAGGATGGCGAACGCGATCATGCCCGGCACATCGGCGGGAAACGGGGCCAAGTTGAGCGCGCGAACGGAGGTTGACCGCGGAAGCGTGGGTACACTGCCCGCCCATGAAGGGTCGTCCGGCACTCGCCCGCATCCGCACCGCGCGCTCCAGCGTGGTCTGCACGAGCCTTGCGTTGTGCGGGGTTCTCGGAAGCAGCGCGGCGGCGCAGTCGGTCCAGGTCGAGCTGCTCCATTTCGGCGTGGGCGACGTGGCGCGCGGCGGCGGACCGATCGCGGTGCAGCTGCAGTTCCGGAGCGGACTCGACCGCGTGGCGGAGATCGAGGCCGTCTGGGAGGTGCCGAACGCGGATCTCGACATCGTCGAGCACTCGCGCCGCTTCGTGCTCAACCCCGGCCAGGCGCAGCGGCGCTGGATCTACGGCGTGCTGCCGCCGATGGCGGAAGGCTCGCTGCAGGGCGCGGTGTTCGACCTCCGGCTGTACGAACTCGAGGGCGGCGAGCGCGCGCGCGATCTCGGTGCCGCGAAGATCGCACCGGCGAACGCGGCGAATCCGCCGCGCGTGCTTGGCCTCGCCGACGACGCGATCCTCGTGATCGGTCCGCGCGCGGCGGGACTCGATGTCTTCGCGCAGCTCGGGCCGAACGGCACGATCCCCTCGATGAACACGGCGACGGTGATCGCGAATGCGCGCGACGCCGAGGCATTTCCCGACCGATGGGACGGGCTCGCGGTGTTCGACTCGATCGTGTGGGCCGACGGTTCGGTCGCCCCTTCGCGGTTGTCGGAGGAGGCGGCGCGGGCCGTCGAGCAGTGGACCGAGCGCGGCGGGAACTTCGTGATCGCGCTGCCGTCGGCGGGTGACCCGTGGTCGGTCGGCGTCGAGGGACGGCACCGCTTCAGCCCCCTGCTGCCGTCGGTCGCGCCGACCCGCATCGACGATGTCCCGGTGTCGGAGCTGCTGCCGATGCTCTCGGTGTCGGACGCGCTGCGGGATCCGAAGGCGCGGACGCGCCTCGCGGTCTTCGACGAGTCCCGGCTCGACCGGGGCTGGAGGCCGTTCATCGCGACGCCCGCGGCGAAGGCGCCCGATGGGCGGCCCGCGGCGGACATCGGCCCCTACGACGCGAAGCTCGTCGGCATCCGCCGCGAGTACGGCTTCGGCAAGATGACGCTGCTCGGGCTCGACGTCGAGGAGCTCTCCTCGCGCGCGCTGCAGGTGCCGGCGCTGCCGCAGGGCGATGTGTTCTGGAACCGCATCCTCGGCCGGCGCGCGGACACGCCGTCGGGCGCCGAGTACACCGCGCTCGCCGAGGCGCAGCGGCTCGTCAACGGCTCCGGGTTCTCGAAGGAGATCGGCGACGGCCGGAACGTGTCGGAGGCGATCGGCCTGTCGGGCGAGGCCGCGATCGGCGCGCTCGCGGCGACGGCGGTGTTCGGCCTCTACTGGCTCGTGGCGGGACCGCTCGGATTCGCCGTGCTGCGCGCGTTCAAGCGCGAGCGCTGGGCGTGGGTCGCGTATGTCGGCGTGGCGGTGGTGTTCACGGGCGCGATCCTCGCGGTGGGCGGCGGCCTCTCGGGGCGCACGCCGCGGGCGAGCCACCTGACGGTGCTCGACGTGATCGAGCGCGCGCCCGGCGAGTCGGACATCACGCAGGCGCAGCGGCGCCGGGCGACGAGCTGGCTCTCGGTCTACGCGCCGAGCTACGGCGAGGTCGAGGTCGCGCTTGATCCCGAGGCGGATCCGTCGCAACGGAACCTGCTCTCCTCGTGGCGGCCGGCGGGAGCGTCGGTCGAGGGATTCCCGAGCCGCGAGCGCTACGCGGCGCCGCTCGAGAGCCCCCACCGCGCGTCGGTGCCGTCGCGCGCCACGACGATCGACTTCAAGGCCGATTGGGTCGGCGCGCTGCGCGATGGCTGGGGACAGGTCCCGCGCGTCGAGACGCCGGTGCAGGCGACGATCGACACCAGCCTGGCGACGCCCGCCATCTCGATCTCGGGCACGCTCGTGCACCAGCTGCCCGGCACGCTGACCGACGTGAAGGTGATCCACATCTGGCCGCGGCAGAACCCGCTGCAGGCCTACGGCATCCCCGAGCAGGGACAGCTGCCGGTGCGCCGCTTCCAGGCGCCGCTGCCCAACCGCGGCGCGATGGTGGATGTGCCGGACTGGGCGCCCGGTGCGCCGCTCGACCTCGCGAAGGTGTTCCCCGATCCGCGGTCGCTCGCGGACCGGGTCGGACTCGAGCGTGCGATCGAGCAGCGCTACTACCTTGGGCTCGAGCAGCAGCTGAAGACCGGATTCGGCCTCGTCGCGGACACGGTGAAGCTGCAGGACGCGCTCGACATGCTGTCGATCTACGGCATGCTGCAGCCGCCGCGCTACCTGCGCAGCCAGGAGACGGGCCAGGGCGCGCTGCGCGTCACCCGCCTCGGCGGGCGCGAGCTCGACCTCTCGCGCTGGATGGCGCAGCCGTGCCTGATCGTCACCGGCTGGCTCGAGCGGTCCGAGCTGCCGTACGACTTCACGCTCGATGGCGAGCCCATCGAGAGCTCGGGGCGCGTGCTGGTGCGGTGGATGATGCCGCTGCCCGCCGAGGGCCACTGGGTCGTGCCCGAGAAGTTCCCCCGCGCCAACCGCCGCGAAGAGTGAGACCAACGCCATGCCGATGATCGAGACGGTCAACCTCACGAAGAAGTACGGCGAATTCGTCGCGCTCGACAACCTCAACCTCACCATCGAGGAAGGCACGTGCTTCGGATTCATCGGTCCGAACGGCGCGGGCAAGACCACGACCATCAAGATCCTCGCCACGCTGCTGAAGCCGACCTGGGGCGAGGCGCGCATCGACGGCAAGGTCGTCGGCTACCAGAACCACCTGATCCGCCCGCTGATCGGCTACGTGCCGGACTTCATGGGCGCGTACCAGGACATGACGGTCGGCGAGTACCTCGAGTTCTTCGCCGCCTGCTACGCGGTGCCGAGCGCGCGGCGCGAGAAGACCATCGCGGAGGTGCTCGCGCTGACCGACCTCACCCACAAGACCGAGACCGAGGTGAACGGGCTCTCGCGCGGCATGCAGCAGCGCCTCGCGGTGGCGCGCGTGCTGATCCACGACCCGAAGGTGCTGCTCATGGACGAGCCGAGCTCCGGCCTCGATCCGCGCGCGCGCATCGAGATGCGCGAGCTCCTCAAGGAGCTGCGCCGCATCGGCAAGACGATCCTGATCTCGTCGCACATCCTGTACGAGCTCGCCGACCTCTGCAACGCGGTCGGCGTCATCGAGCAGGGCAAGCTCGTCTTCGCCGGCGCGGTGAGCGACCTCATGCAGCGGGCGAAGGTCGGGAAGGTCGTGCAGATCTCGGTCGAGGCGCGCACCGAGGAGGCGGCGCTGCTGCTGCGCGGCGTACGCGGCGTGGCGAAGGTCGAGGTGATGGTCGAGGAAGGCGGGCGCCGGATGGACGTGCAGCTCGCGCCCGACGCCGACATCGCCGCGAGCGAGCTCGCGGCGCGGCTCCTCGCCCAGGGCTACCGTCTCTCGCGGCTGCAGCCCGAGGAGATCAGCCTCGAGACGGCGTTCATGCGGCTCACGAAGGGCCTGGTCAGCTGAGGAACGACACATGCCGAAGGCACTGCTCATCGCCAATCGACAGAAGCCGGAGGCCGCGCGCACGGCCGACGGGATCCGCGGCGTCCTCGCGCGCTACGCGGAGGTCACCGAGGTCGAGGCCGGCGACGAGCCCCTGCCGGCGTCGGTCGCGTTCGACCTCGCCTTCGTGGTGGGCGGCGACGGCACGCTCATCGGGCAGACGCGGCGTCTCGTCGACCGCGCGCGGCCGATCGTGGGCATCAACGCGGGGCGACTGGGCTTCCTCGCGGAGTTCGACGCCGCCGACCTCGAGCGGCACGCCGCGCTGGTGTTCTCGGAGACTCCGCCGCTCCGGCAGCGGATGCTGCTCTCGGTCGACGTGCTGCACGCCGACGGCCGGGCCAGCGAGCACGGCGTGGCCATCAACGACGCGGTGATCACCGCGGGCGCGCCGCACCGCATGATCGAGATGGCGCTGACCGTCGACGACGACCAGGAGGGCGTCGAGATCACCGGCGACGGCGTGATCCTCGCCACGCCGACCGGATCGACCGCGTACAGCGCGAGCGCGGGCGGGCCGATCGTGCACCCCGACGTGGCCGGAGTCACGATCACGCCGATCTGCGCGCAGAGCCTCGCGTTCCGCCCGGTGGTGGTGAGCGCCAACGAGACCATCGCGATCCGCATGCGGCGGGTGAACGAGGGCACCTGCGTGGTGCTCGACGGCCAGCTGCAGCTCGCGCTCGGGCGGGGCGACACGCTCCGCACCCGCCAGCACGAGCGGAAGGCGCTGTTCGTGGCGAATCCCTCCAGCAGGTACTGGGATGCGCTGCGCTCGAAGATGCGCTGGGCGGCGCCGCCGTCCTACCGGGCCTGATCCGGCGGCGCGCCCCCGCGGGCGAGGTTTCGCTATCTTCCGCAGGCCATGATCGACCTGAAGGACCTGCGCGAGCATCCCGACAAGTACCGCAACGGCGTGCGCGACAAGTGCATGGACGTGGACATCGACAAGCTCCTCGCGCTCGACGAGGCGCGTCGCGCGATCCTCACGCGCCAGGAGAACGCGCGGTCCGAGCAGAACAAGATCTCGAAGGAGATCGGTCCCCGGATCGGCCAGCTCAAGGGCAAGCTCAAGGGCGCGGCCGGCGACGAGAAGGACCGGCTCGAGATGGAGATCGCGTCGCTCGAGGCGAAGCCCGCCGAGCTGAAGGCCCTGGTCGCCGAGGAGGAGCGCCACCTGGCGGCGATCGAGCCGGAGTGGAAGGCGCTCTGGCTGCAGGTCCCGCAGCCTCCGGCCGCCGACGTGCCGCGCGGCAAGGGCAGCGACGACAACGTCGAGGTGCGCCGCTGGGCGCCGGCGGGATGGGACTTCGCGAAGTCCTTCGCCGCGAACCGCGGCTTCAAGCCGCGCACGCACCTCGAGCTGGTGAAGATGCACGGGCTCGTCGACTTCGAGCGCGGCGTGAAGATGGGCGGCACGCGGCACTACGTGCTCACCGGGCTCGGCATGCGCCTGCACCAGGCCGTGCTGCGCTACGCGGTCGACTTCATGGCCGACCGCCGCGGGTTCACGCCGATGGGCGTGCCCGTGATCGTGAAGGAGGAGTGCATGGTGGGCACCGGCTTCTTCCCCGCGGGGCGCGAGCAGGCCTACCACATCGAGGAGTCGAGGCGCGGATCGGGGCACGACATGTTCCTGACCGGCACCGGCGAGGTCGGCCTGATGGGCCTGCACGCCGACGAGATCCTGCACCTCGAGCAGCTGCCGCTCAAGTACTGCACGGTGTCGACCTGCTTCCGCCGCGAGGCGGGCGCCGCGGGCAAGGACACCGCGGGCCTCTACCGCATCCACCAGTTCGACAAGGTCGAGCAGGTCGTGGTGTGCAGGGCCGACGACGCGGAGAGCCGCGCGTGGCACCGGCAGATGATCGAGTCGGTCGAGATGATCCTGCAGTCGCTCGGACTCGCGTACCGGCTGCTGCAGTGCTGCTCGGGCGACCTCGGCGTGAAGAACGAGGACATGATCGACATCGAGAGCTGGATGCCCGGCCGCGG
>JBMOGJ010000130.1:0-6675 GCA_049318425.1 Phycisphaerales bacterium
CGATCTCGGGCTACCACATCCGCGAGGCCGGCTCGACCGCCACGCAGGAGCTCGCCTTCACGCTGCGCGACGGCATGGAGTACGTCGAGGAGTGCATCAAGCGCGGCCTCGACGTCGACAGCTTCGGCCCGCGCCTCTCGTTCTTCTTCAACAGCCACAACGAGTTCTTCGAGGAGATCTGCAAGCTCCGCGCCGCGCGCCGCATCTGGGCGAAGGCGATGAAGGAGCGCTACGGCGCGAAGAGCGAGCGCTCGCTCCTCATGCGCACCCACGTGCAGACCGCGGGTTGCTCGCTCACCGAGCAGCAGCCGCTCAACAACATCGTGCGCGTCGCGCTGCAGGCGATGGCGGGCGTGCTCGGCGGCTGCCAGAGCCTGCACACCGACTCGATGGACGAGACCCTCGGCCTCCCGACGGAGCAGGCCGTGCGCGTCGCGCTGCGCACGCAGCAGATCATCGCGCACGAGTCGGGCGTGCACCGCACGGTCGATCCGCTGGGCGGCTCGTGGTTCGTCGAGGCGCTCACCGACCAGATGGAGAAGGACGCCAACGCGATCATCAAGGAGATCGACGACATGGGCGGCGTGGTCGCCGGCGTCCACAAGGGCTACTTCCGCCGCTCGATCGCCGAGGCGAGCTACCGCTTCGGCCAGGAGATGGAGGCGGGCGACCGCATCGTGGTCGGCATGAACGCCTACCCCGAGGGCAACGAGGAGAAGCAGGTCGAGATCCTCGAGATCCCGCACACCGTCGAGACCGAGCAGAACGAGCGCCTCGCGAAGATGCGCGCCGCGCGCTCGAACGACGACGTGAAGCGCGCGCTCACCGCGATCCGCGAGGCCGCGCGCAAGGGCGAGAACGTCATGCCGGCGCTGGTCGAGGCGAGCCTCGTCCGCTGCACGCTCGGCGAGCAGGTGCAGGCGATGGCCGACATCTACGGGCGCTACTCGGGCGGTCCGGAGTGGTGAGCCGCCGCCGCGGCGAGGATTGAACCGACCGCGAACCGGCCGCGCGCGGCGCGACTCGGTGCGATGCCAGGCGATTCGATGCGATTCGATGCGACGCGGCGCGGTGCCGTGTGCTCGCGAGGACAACCCCATGCCCACACTCCCGAGCGGTCGCATGGTCGGACTCAGGGCCGACCACATCCTCGAGCCCGGCACGCAGTGGTTCGAGTGCCCCGAGGGGCACTTCTGGTACCAGACGCCCGACCTCGCGCTCAACGCGCCGCCGTTCCATCCCGAGCAGCAGGTGATCTGCGACTTCGTCCACGCGCCCTGCCCGACCACGGTCGAGGAGACCGAGCGCTTCGTCGAGGTCGTCGGGCTCTACGGCGAGGGGCGTTCGTTCCTGCTCGGGTTCACGCTCGACCGCGCCGAGCGGCCAGACGGCTGGTCCGACGAGGACTGCGCCGCGTGGAACGCCTGGCGGCGCACGCCCGAGGTGCGGGCGTTCCTCGAGCGGACCATGGCGAGGTGCCGCGCGCAGGCCGATGCGAACATCGGGCGCGGCGGGCCGGTGTCGTTCACCGAGGCGCCCGATTTCCGCCCGGCGGAGGTGCAGGAGCGCGAGCGCGCCGCGCGCGCCCGCAGCGTCGAGTGCGTGCGCGAGCTCGTCCGGCTCGAGGGCGAGGTCCAGGCCGCGCGTGCCGAGGATGACACGGCGCGCGCGCAGCGGCTCTTCGACCGGCTCGTCGCGATCCAGCAGGAGCTCGTCGCGCTGCTCGACGACAACGCCGAGTCGATCGCCGAGGGCTGGCACGCGCTCGGCATCGTCTCGCGGCTGCTGCGGTTCCCGGCCGACGCCGAGCGTGCGTTCATGCAGGCCGCGCGGCTGGTTCCCTTCGAGCCGTCCCCCTGGATCGAGCTCACCCGCATCCGCGCCGAGACCGGCGACCTCGCCGGCGCCGAGACCGCGGCGCGGCGGGCGGTGGAGCTCGCGCCCGACATGGCGCCCGCGTGGGCGAACCTCGCCGCGGTGCTGATGCAGACCGATCGCTTCGAGGAGTCGCGCGTCGCCGCAGACCGCGCGCTCGCGATCGACCCCGACGACCGGGTGGCGGTGCAGGTCGACCGCTTCCTGCGTCGATGAGGGCGTCCGCCGCCCGATTTTCGCCGGTTTGCACGATTTCCCGTCACGCGCCTCCGGCTGCGGGGAATACCCAGTTCCGATGGATCCACGCACCCGCCAGGCGTTCGCCCTCTGGACCCAGGCCCAGCCTGCGGTGTCGGCGTTCGTCTACACGCTGGTCGGCGATCGCCGGCAGCGCGACGAGATCCTCCAGGACATCGCGGTCTCGGTGCTCGAGTCCTTCGCGAGCTACGACCAGTCACGGCCCTTCCTGCCATGGGCGCTCGGGATCGCCCGCAACGAGGTGGCCAATGCGCGGCGACGATGGGGCCGGTTCCCCGCGCTGCTGACGGAGGCGGCCGAGTCCTCGCTCGCCGCCGCCGTGGCGGACGTCGGGGAGGGCGAGCGCGATCGGCTCGCCTTCCTCGACGACTGCCTTCGCCGTGTCGACGGACGCCCGCGCGAGGTCTGCGACCTGCGCTACCGCAGCGGCATGTCGCCGTCGCGCATCGCGGTACTGCTGGGCATGCAGCCCAACACCGTGGCGAAGACGCTGCAGCGCGTGCGCGAGCAGCTCCGCGAGTGCATCGAGCAGCGCATGTCGGAGGCCCGCGCATGAGGCCCGATCCGCTCGACGATTCGTCGTGGAACGCGCTCGCGCACGCCGTGCTCGACGGCGAGGCCAGCCCCGAGGAACGCGCGCGGCTGAGCGACGAGATCGCCGCGGACCCCGCGCGCGCCCGCGACTTCGCCCGCATGGCCATGCTGCACGACGCGGTCGAGCGTGCGTGGAACGAGGGCGCCAGCGGCCGCGGAGCCGCGCGCCGGATGCAATGGGCGTCGCGCGCGCGCCGCGCGGTGCTGGTCGCGGCGATGCTCGTCCTCACGGCCGGTGCGGCCTGGCTGGCGATCGGCACCAGCCGGACCGCGTCGGCCGACGAGGTCCTCGCCCGCATCGTCGAGGCCGCGCGCCGCGGCGATCGAACCTACCTGCTCCGCGTGCTGCCCGACGGCGGCGGGCGAGCGGGCGGCCGGGCGGGCCAGGCGTCACCGCGCGAAATCTCGGCGTCCGCCACCGCCTCGCCCGACACCCCGGCCGTCAAGACCCCGCCGCGCGCCGCACGCCCCGAACCGCGCCCACCGGCCTCGGTCGACGGCGCCGTGCTCTACCTCCGCGGCCCGGATCGCTATGTGCTCGCGCGCGTCGACGCGTCGGGCGACGAGGTGCTCACCGGCTGCGACGGCGTCCACGCCTGGATCGTGCCCGTGAAGGGCCCGGTGCGCGTCTCGCGCGACGTGCGCCGCTTCAGCGGACTCCTTCCGGGCAGCCAGCAGGGCGTCGCATTCGTCGACCCGCACGACGGGCTCGGCGAGCTCGCGGGGTCCTACGACGTGCGTCTCTTCCCGCCCGCGTCCGACGGTGGGTTCGCGCAGATCGTGGCCACGCGCCGCGCCGGCGCGCGCGGCGGCCCGAAGCGCATCGAGATCGCCTACGACACGCAGACCGCGGTGATCCGCGCGATGCGCCTCGAGAATCTCCCGCAGGGGCGCGGCGGACCGCGCTCCGTCGAGTTCGAGCTCGTCGACGACAGCCCCCTTGGCGACGGCTTCTTCACCCACGAGTTCCATCACCCGGCCGACCGCGCCGTGATCGAAGAGGACTGACATGATCGCACGCATCGCACTCGTCGCCTCCATGCTCGCCGCCGTCGCGCCGCCGCAGGATGCGAGGAAGCCCGTCGCACCCGCGGCGCCGGCCGCAGCCACGTCGAAGGCTCCGCCCGCGACCCTCGCCCGGCCGAACTTCATCTTCATCCAGGCCGAGGCGACCGGCTGGTCGAGCACCTCCGTCGACATGGACGGCGAGCCGCCCTCGCAGGCCCGCCCCGCGGGACTCACGCCGAACCTCGAGAAGCTCGCGGCGGACGGCATGCGCTTCAGCGATTTCTACGTGACCGCGCCGCGGTGCACGCCGTCGCGTACGAGCTTCGTCACCGGCATTTCGCCGGCGAAGCTGCACATGACCTACCAGAACGAGGGCGGAAACAGCCGGCGCGAGGAGGGCGGGGGCGAGCAGTACCGCCTGCTGCGCATGGTGCCGCCGCCCGTCGAGACCACGCTTCCCACGGGCGTGAAGACCACGGGCCACTGGCTCGGCGAACTCGGCTACGCGAGCGCGCACTTCGGCAAGTGGCACGTCGGCCGGCAGGATCCCAAGGTCATCGGTTTCGACCTCTCCGACGGACCGAACTCGAACCAGGGCCCCGAGCGCGGCGTCGCGCCGAACCCGACGCAGGCCGTCGAGATCACCGACAGGGGCATCGCCTTCATGCGCGAGCAGGTGAAGGCGGGCAAGCCGTTCTACCTGCAGCTCTCGCACTACGGCTTCGGCGCCGAGGAGGAGGCGTCGCCCGAGTCGCTCGCCCTGGCGAAGTCGCTTGTGCCGGGCGTCAGTGGCAAGCCGATGGGCGCGATCGCGGGCCAGCACGATGTCGACCTCTCCCTCGGCCGCGTGCGCGCGGCGCTCGCCGAACTCGGCATCGCGGACAACACGTACATCTTCTTCAGCGCGGATCACGGCGCGCAGGGCGGTGGCGGCGGCGGCGGAGGTGGTGGTGGCGGCGGGCGCAACGGCCGCGCGGCGAATCCCCCGTTCGCGGGCGCCAAGGGCAGCGTGAGCGAGGGCGGGATCCGCGTGCCCTTCATCGCGGCCGGCCCCGGCATTCCCGCGGGCATCGTGAGCCGGGTGCGCGCGACCGGCATGGACCTCGTGCCCACGCTGCGCGACCTCGCGGGCAAGCCCATCGAGAAGGCGGAGAACCCCGACGCGCAGAGCGCCGTCGAGGGTGGCAGCCTGGCGCCCGTGCTCCGCTCGAACGGCGAATCCGCCGGAAAGGGCGCGATCGCCCGCACGCGCGAGGAGATCGTCATCCACTTCCCGCACTATGACCTGAACAACGGCGGGCCTGCGTCGGCGATCTACCTCGGCGACCACAAGCTCGTGCGCAACGACGACGCGAAGACCATCAAGCTCTACGACATCGCGAAGGACCGCGCCGAGTCGAACGACATCGCCGCGGCCAACGCCGAGCGCGTGAAGGAGCTCGTGGCGCGGCTCGACGCGTACCTGAAGGCCATCAAGGCGCCGATGGCGACGCCCGCGCCCGCAGCGGGCTCCGAAGGCTCCGCGCCCAAGGACGGCGAGGCGGAGAAGCCCGCGAGGCCGCGTGGCGGCGGCGGGGGTGGAGGCGGTGGTGGCGGCGGAGGCGGAAATCGCAAGCAGAAGCAGGGAGGTGGCGCGTGATGCGTCGGTTCATCGTCGGCTGTGCATGTCTCGCATCCGCGGCGTTCGCGCACGCGCATCCGCCCGATGAGTTCGACGCCGCGACGAGCCGCGTGTGGCGCAACGCGCGCACCGGTGAGTCGATCGAGGGCTCGTTCCTCTTCGCGCGGAGCGGGAAGGTCGGTGTCTCCACCGCCGGCGGCGACGTCGCGTCGATCGCGCTCGCCGACCTCGCGGGCGACGACCGCGCCTTCGCCGAGTCGCGCATCGGCGCGATCCGCGCGGCGAACGACCGCATCGTCGCGCAGGCGGCCGCGTCGCCGAAGCCGCCGCAGGCCGCGATCTTCGACGCCTTCGCGCCCTTCGTGAAGACGCGCTTCGACGAGCGCTGGCTCTACGTCGAGAGCGACGGCCTCCCGCACGCGCCGCTCGAGATGACGATGATGGTCGGCATCACCGCGTGGCAGCAGCAGGTGCCGCTCCCGCAGAAGTACGAGGGCGCGAACGCGTGGCAGATCCCGCTCAAGCCCGAGCTCGCCGACACGCCGATCCTCGGCAAGTCGAACCTCATGAAGGGCGCCGTCGCGCTCGCCGCGAACGGCATCCCGATCTTCAATGCGCTCAACAACCGCGGCGTCGACAGCTTCTCGATCGGCGAGCTCGATGAATTCGGCGGCCACTGTGGACGCGCCGACGACTACCACTACCACGCCGCGCCGCTCGCGCTCGAGAAGGTCGTCGGCAAGGGCAAGCCCATCGCGTACGCGCTCGACGGCTTCCCGATCTACGGGCTCTTCGACCCCGCCGCGAAGAAGGGCGACGATCTCGCGTGCCCGTGCGGCTCGCACGAGAAGCTCGACGAGCTCAACGGCCACTTCTGCGCGGTCCCCAAGGGCGAGGGCTTCGGCGGCGGAACGCGCTCGTACCACTACCACGCCTCGAAGGCCTTCCCCTACATCAACGGCGGCCTGCGCGGAAAGGTCGAGCTGTCCGGTCCCGGCCCTGAGAACGAGGTCGTCCCGCAGGCGCACGCGAATCCCATGCGCCCCGCGCTGCAGGTGCTGCGCGGCGCGCGCATCACGGGCTTCAGGCAGACCGGCGAGAAGTCGTGGACGCTCGAGTACCAGGTCGGTGCGAAGAAGGGCACGATCGCGTACGAGGTCCTGCCCGACGGCAAGGCGAACTTCGTGTTCACCGATGTCGACGGCAAGGTGACGAAGGAGACCTACACCGCGCGCGGCGAGCGCGGCGGAGGCGGTCAGGGCGGCGCGGGTCGTCCGCCGCGGCAGGGGCAGGGTGGCGGACAGGGCGGTGGTGGTGGA
>JBMOGJ010000131.1:0-6539 GCA_049318425.1 Phycisphaerales bacterium
CGCGTCGAGACGATCGAGGACCCGCTCATGCGCGAGCTGCGCTACCTCGACAAGCGCATCGACGAGCTCGCGAAGGGCAGGGAGATGGGGAAGATTCTGCGGAAGGCGGATTGAGGGGAGCGGGCGCGCTTCTCTTCGGCCATGATCTCGCGCAAAGTTCGGTTCGCTCACTTGACTCGAGTGGAGTCGAGATCGATACTTCGGTCGGTGACAGGGCCTCTCACGTTGAGGACTCCGGCCACCGAAAAGACGCCCGCTTGTAGCGGGCGCATTTCTTTTTCCGACCTCAGCATTCGATGACGCCCGCTGTCGCGGAGGTTGTCGATCGATCGAGGATCGGCAGCAGTTCGAGGTACAGATTGTCCGCGCCGTATCGGCGAAGCGCGCCCTTTGGCCAGAGGTGCTGATAGAGCGTGTACGCCACGAGGTCCGCGATCTGGATTGGGAACGAGTAGTGCGATTGGCGGATCACGGGGTCCTCGGTGAACCGATCGAGACGACGCCCGTCTTGCTGCAGCAATCCGTGCCGCATGCATCGCATCAGCCGCCTCAGCCTGTGCTCGCTGGTCTCGTCGGCGAGGAGCAGACCGTGCACCGATGGACCGAGGCGCAGCATTCGCCGTTCGCAGTGGCAAATGAGATGCGACCAAGCGTGGTCATGGAGATCGACGGCCGGCGAGTAGTCAGTCTTGTCGAGCGCGACGCTCGCGACGCAGAGCTGGGGGAGCGTCGAAGCGATCCCCTGCGCAAGGCTCCGAAGGAACCCGACGCGGACGGCACGGTTGCGGAGCGCTCGGAAGGGACTGCGGTCGCCGGGGAACAGCACCTCCCGTGCATGGAACTCCGGCCAGCCCGGCAGGCCGTGTTGTGCGAGCAGTGACGATCGCAGTCGCGCGAATGCGCTGAGCGTTTCGAACCAGCGGTCCGCCGGGATCGCCACGCTGCTGAGTATGAAGTGCCTGCTTCCGCAGGGCGTATCGGAGGTCGCGTGATGCGCCCCGGGATCGCCCGACTCGTCGACATAGATGAACTGCATCCCCGCGCTCCTCCCGACCATGGATCGACCATGGGTCGAGTCGCGAGCATACGGGTGTGGGAAGCCACATCCGCCGATGTGACGGATTCCCGCGGATTCAGACGGCTTCGTGCGCGCCGCGCCTACTTCCGCTCGCGCAGCAGCGCCGCGATCTCGTCGAGCCGCGACAGCATCGCCTGCATGAGCTCGGTCTGGCTCGCGGTCGACGCTTGCGCGGCGTGCGCGCCGTTCTGCGCGCCGTGCCGCAGCGCGTCGCGGCGCTCGAGGATCCGGTTGCGGAACTCGTGCGCGTCGATGATGCCCGTGAGCTGCATGTCGTGCGCCTGTCCCGCGCTGTGGCCCGCGGTCTCGAACTTCAGCGTCGCGAGGTGGAACTTCTTCAGCAGCGGGCCCTCGATGAAGGTGACGTCCTGGATGTTCTCGAGCGGCACCGTCTTCTCGACCTGGAAGATGATGCCCTTGCGGAAGCGCAGCGCGCGGTCGGTGATCTGGCACTCGAGCCTGTCGAAGTAGTGGCGCGCCCACCACTGGCCGGCGCCGAGGAACCACACGACCGCAAGCGGCGCGCCGATGACGGTGCAGACCATCGTGAGCCCGATCGTCACGACGAGATACGGGCGGTAGAGCGGGTTGAACTTCGCGGTGACGGCGGCGGTTCCGGTTTGCTGCGGCATGGACGCCATCGTACGTGCGGAATCGCCCGATGCGGGATTCGGGGAAGTGCGTCATGGCGCGGGATGGGCGGGATCGAACCCGTACGCTCGCCGGCGGCCCGCGGGATCCGCGGGGATTCCCCGGGATTCTGCTTGACGAATATCGTGAGAAAGGAATACTAGATGTGGGAGGTTGTCACGACAGGGGAGTTTCGCGACTGGTGGTCCGGAATTCCGGCCGAGTCGCGCGAGGCGATCTGGCACGACGTGCGCGTGCTGGAGCTCGAGGGACCGCGGGCGAGGCGGCCCGTCGTCGACTCGGTGAAGGGCTCCCGGCACGCCAACCTCAAGGAGTTGAGGACTCGCGTCGGCCCGAACCAGTACCGGGTGTTCTTCGCCTTCGATCCGTCGCGCCGCGCGGTGCTGCTGATCGGCGGCGACAAATCGGGAGATGCAAGGTTCTACGAACGCATGATTAGGTTGGCGGACCATCTCTACGACCGTCACATTGGGCGAAGAAGCGACCGCGAAGGGTCGCAGGAGTGAGCATGAGCAGGACCGTGAACAAGCCCCCTATCCACTCCACACGCCATGCCACGAGCGTGAGCGAACTTCGACCATTCGCCGAGCTGGTCGCCGCGATGGCGCCCGCGTCGCGCAAGCGCGTCGACGAGCGGTTCAACGACACCATGGCGCGCCTGCGCCTCGGCGACATCCGCGAGGCGGTCGGCAAGACGCAGGTCGAGCTCGCCGCGGAGCTCGGGCTCGGGCAGGGGAGCGTCTCGAAGATCGAGAGCGCGGCCGACATGTACCTGAGCACGCTGCGCCGCTACGTCGAGGCGCTCGGCGGGGAGCTCGAGGTCCTCGCGCGGTTTCCCGAGGGCACGGTCGTTCCGATCGCGAGCCTGGCGACGCCCAAACGGGCGGTGCGGAAGCGGGTCGTAGAAAGCAGGACATCGGGCGCGAAGAAGAAGCCCGCAGCACGCAAGTCGGCCCCGACGCGGAGCGGGAAGCAGGCCTCGCGCAAGCGCTGATTCGTTCCACAATGCCGCCTGAATGTACGCCCCTCGCGGTATCTTCGAAATTTGGACCTCTTCGGGTTGCCTGGCCCGCCTTCGGAGTCCATAGTGATCGCATAGGCTCTTGGGAGGAGCCAGGGAGTTCAGAAGAGGGTCCACACCATGCGATTTGGAACGGCAACGGCTATCGCCGCGCTCGCGGTCACACTCACGCTCGCCTCGGGCGCATCGGCCGACTTCGTGAACGGTCAGGTCATCAACGGCCGGTTCTTCGATCCGAACATCAACACGCCCCTCAACGATCCGCTGTACGACTTCACGACCACGCTCGCGGCTGGATCCGACTTCACTTCGGGCTATGTCGATGCCGGCTGGCGGTTTGACTTCGTCGGCGACCGCTTTCGCATCGACTTCTTCACGACCGCCAGCTACTTCTACTTCGACTTGACCAAGGGGCGGACCTTCGTCGGCTATGTCCTCAGCGATCTCGGCGGGACGATCCCCTCGTTCACCGATGTGTCGGTCGTGGCGACGAACAGCGGCAACTGGGCGAACGTCCTGACGGTGGTCGATGCAAACACGATGCACCTGAACTTCGTGCAGCTCGGCCAGCACAACTTCTATGACGGCGACTTCGTCGAGTTCCAGGTGCAGTTTGTCCCCGCGCCGGGCGCCATGGCACTGCTTGCGGTGGGTGGGCTGGCGTTCCGTCGCCGCGCGCGCTGAGTCGGTCCTGATCAGGCGTCGACACCGCCGAAGCGAGCAGCCGCACGCTGCGAGCGCTCCCTCAACCCCCAAAAACCGAACACGCGCACTGTCGGAGGGAGCGCGCGCGTTCGGAACAACATCGTTCGTTGGTCGGGAGTCTACTCGGTG
Organism: Phycisphaerales bacterium; assembly: GCA_049318425.1. Lineage (GTDB taxonomy): Bacteria > Planctomycetota > Phycisphaerae > Phycisphaerales > SM1A02 > QWPT01. The sequence goes on from JBMOGJ010000131.1 coordinate 3,585, forward strand.
TCCCGGTTGGCGTCGCCGTGCTTGCCTTCGCCATCACGGCCGTCGCCATCGCGGCCCTCGCCGTCGCGACCATCCTCCGGCTTCGCCTCGCCGAAGATCGCGCTGCCGACGCGGACCATGTTCGAGCCGCACTCGATGGCGACCTCGTAGTCGCCGCTCATGCCCATGGAGAGGATGTCGAACCGCTCGCCGCCGGAGCCGATGGCGCGGATCTCGTCGAAGAGCTCCTTGCAGCGGATGAAGGTGCGGCGGGCGTCGTCGATCGAGCCGGTGTTGGGCGCCATGCACATGAGTCCGCGGGGGCGGAGGGCGACCATGGTGTCGATCATGTCGACGAGGTGGCGCGCGGCGGCGGGGGCGCAGCCGTGCTTGGAGCGCTCGCCGGCGACGTTGACCTCGACGAGGACGTCGACGGGGCCGTGCTTCTCGCCTCCGGGGGCGCTGCCGCGCTCCTCGGCGTACTCCTGCAGTTCCTCGGCGAGGCGCAGCGAGTCGACGGAGTGGATCAGCCGCACGGTGTCGACGGCCTGCTTGACCTTGTTGCGCTGGAGCGAGCCGATCATGTGCCAGCGGACGGGGGTGGGCTTGCTGCCGCGGTCGGCGCGGCGGGCGCTGAACTCATCGATGATGGCGGCGCGCTGGACCAGCTGCTGGACGCGGTTCTCGCCGAGGTCGACGTGGCCGAGGCTCACGAGCTCGCGGATGTCCTCGATCGACGCGTACTTGGTGACGGCGACGAGCACGACCTCCGACGGACGGCGGCCCGACTTCTCCGCGGCGCGCGCGACGCGGGCGCGCACGTCGTCGTAGCGCTCGCGCAGCGTGCGCGTGTCGGTGGTCGGCGCGTGCATGCCGGGCGCTTTCTCGCTCACCACAGCGGTAGAGGTTGCTTTCGGTGCAGAAGGCATGTCGGTGGCGGGAGCGTAGCGGTGCTTCCGTCCGCGCACAAGAGCACGCGTGCCGTCCGCGTGCCGACGGATCGACGCTAGGCTTGCGGGATGAGCACCGCTCCAGCGCCCGCGCTTCGGAACACGCCCTGCGTCCTCATCGTCCGCGACGGCTGGGGGCAGTCGCCGCACCGCGAGCGCGACGCGACCAACGCGATCGTGCGCGCGAGGACTCCCGTCGATGCGCGGCTCGCGGCGGAGTATCCGCGCACGCTGATCCGGACGAGCGGCGAGGACGTCGGCCTTCCGGTCGGGCCCGATGGCCCGGTCATGGGCAACTCCGAGGTCGGCCACCAGAACATCGGCGCGGGGCGCATCGTCGACCAGGAGCTCATGCGGATCACGAACGCGATCCGCCGCGGCGACCTCGCGACGCATCCGGTGCTGCTCGGGGCGGTCGGGCACATCCGGCGGACGGGGGGCGACCTGCACTACCTCGGCCTGGTGTCCGACGGACAGGTCCACAGCGACCTGGCGCACCTGCTGGCGCTCGTCGACTTCGCGAAGGGGGCGGGGGTCGAGGCCGGCCGGCTGCACATCCACGCCATCACCGACGGGCGCGACACGGCGCCGCGGTCGGCTCCGGGGTACCTCGCGTCCCTCGAGGCGCACCTGTCGGCGGTCGGCCTCGGCGCGGTGGCGACCGTGGTCGGCCGCTTCTACGCGATGGACCGCGACCACCGGTGGGAGCGGGTGCAGGCGGCGTACGCGGCGCTGGTGGGGGATCGCGGGGCGGACCACGGCGGGGCCCTCGGAAGCGCGGCGGCCGACCCCATCCGCACCGCGCCGACGGCGCTGGAGGCGGTCGAGCGCTACTACGCCGCGCCGAGCGATCCGTCGCGCGGGGGCGACGAGTTCGTGCTGCCCACGCGGATCGGGCGCGACGCGGCGGCGATCGCGCGGTCGCGGATCAAGCCGGGCGACGCCGTCCTCTTCTTCAACTTCCGCGGCGACCGGCCGCGCGAGATCACGAAGGCGTTCGTGTGCGACGACGCGGCGTGGGCGAAGGTCGAGCAGGCGAAGCCGGGCGTCGGCGGCTTCGACCGCGGCGCGCGGATCGCCGACCTCTACTTCGCGACGCTCGCGGAGTACGAGACGGGACTGCCGGTCGAGGTCGTGTTCCGCCGGCCGGCGAAGATGCGGCACATCCTCGGCGAGTGGCTCTCGGCGCACGGCGTGCGGCAGTTCCGCTGCGCGGAGACGGAGAAGTTCCCGCACGTGACCTTCTTCTTCAACGACTACCGCGAGGAGCCGTTCCCGGGCGAGTCCCGCGTGATCGTGCCGAGCCCGAAGGACGTGGCGACCTACGACCTCAAGCCCGAGATGAGCGCGGCGGGCGTGCGCGACGCGGTGCTCGCGCGGCTCGCGGCGCCCGACTGCGAGCCGGTGATCGTGGTGAACTTCGCCAACGGCGACATGGTCGGGCACACCGGCAGCCTCGAGGCGGCGACGCGCGCGGTCGAGGTGGTCGACGCGTGCGTGGGCGCGATCGTCGACGCGGCGCTGGCGCGCGGAGGCAGCGCGATCGTGACCGCCGACCACGGCAACGCCGAGGAGATGTGGGACGCGCGCGCGCGGTGCCCGCACACCGCGCACACGAACTACACGGTGCCGTGCTCGGTGGTGGGCGAGGCGTTCCGAGGCCGCGCGCTGCGCGCGGACGGGCGCCTGGGCGACCTCGCGCCCACGCTGCTCGAGATGATCGGACTCTCGAAACCCGCGGAAATGACGGGCAATTCGCTGCTTGCGTGATCGGGGTCGGGTAGACTGCACCCCTTATGGCATTGCCGCAGATCGCGATCGTGGGACGCCCCAACGTGGGCAAGTCGAGCCTCTTCAACCGGCTCGTCGGGCGCCGCGTGTCGATCGTCGACCCGACGCCGGGCACCACGCGCGACCGCGTGACGCAGCTCGTCGAGATCCTGCCGCCGACCGACCTTCCGTACGACCGCGCGCGCGACGCCGCGCCCAAGCTCGCCGAGATCGTCGACACCGGCGGCTACGGCGT
>JBMOGJ010000132.1:0-6460 GCA_049318425.1 Phycisphaerales bacterium
CGCGGTTCCGTCACGCGGCGCGGTTCCGTCACGCGGCGCGTCGCCAGCCCTCGCCGTCGCCGAAGCCCTCGTCCTCGTCGGACTCGTCGGCGCTGCCGCGCGACTCGGGCCACGAGAACTTCGAGCGGTGATGCACGCGCACGAGCTTCGCCATCTGCGCCGCGAAGACCGGGCGGAGGGCGTCGATCAGCGCCGCGAGCTCGTCCTTGAACGGCTCGTTGCGGTTGCGGAACAGGAAGAACACGCCCATGCACTCGCCGCCGTGGTGCGCCGGCCAGGCGACCAGCTCGGACTCGTCGAGCACCGAGGCCTCGAGCCCGATCGACTCGACGAACTCCGCGGTGTCGGAGAAGCGCATGATGTCTTCGGACTGCGCGAGGCGCGGGCAGATCTCCTCGGCGAGACGGCTGAGCAGCGGCTCGGCCGTCGTGCGCGGGCAGTCGTAGGTGACGTAGGCGCCGAGGCCGAACTGGGTCGGCCGCGAGCCAGGCAGGAACACGGCGGCGTTGGTCGCGCCGGTCTTGGTGAGCATGTACTGCATCGCGGTGCGGAGGAGGTCCTCCACATCGAGCTCCTGCGAGAGAAGCCCGCGGAACTCGCCCACGATGGACGCCTCGTCGACGCGCTCGCGGACATCGCTGAGCCCCTCGCTGAGCGAGTCGATCTGCTTGGAGAACTCGCTGCGGGTGATCGAGAGCTTGCGGCAGATGCCCTTCAGGCGGGCGATGCGCTCGTCGCGGCGGCGGTCCTCGCGGCCGAGCTCGAGCGCGGCGCAGAGGCGGTCGTTCAGTTCGGTGTCGTCGCCCGCGAGGTCGAGCCAGTCGGTGGCGCCGGCGCGGACGGCGTCGAGCAGCTGCGAGCCGCGCGGCGCGTCGCCGGCGACGAGGAGCTTGGTCGAGCCGCTGATGCGGCGGGCCTGCGCGGCGACGGGCGCGAACGCCTCGGCCGCGAAGGCATCGCTGACGAGGATGAGGTCGGTCGCGCCGCTCACGATGTGGGCGACGGCGTCGTCGGTCGAGTCGACGTGCTCGCAGGACATGCCGGCGGACTCGAGCAGGTGCGCGAGGCGGCCGAGCAGCGCGGGATCGAAGCCGACGCAGAGCGCGGCAGCATGGCGTGCCTCGTCGGACGAGCCGTGCGCCGAGCCTCCGGTGGCGCCGCGCGGGGCGTGGCCCTCGTGAGCCTTGGCGCCGTCGCCGCTGTCGCCCCTCTCGAGGTCCCAGCGGTCGTCGGACGGTTGGTCGTTGAATGATCCCTGCATGGCGACAGCGTCTCCCTCTCCCTTGACGGACCGAGCGCGGCGCGGGTGCCTGTCGGACACGCGTCGTGCACCCCTCAGGTGCGTGGTGGAGATCGGACGGATGGCGCGGCGCATGAAGCGGTGTTCACGCGAACGCGTGGAGTTCCGAGGCGCGGTTCGGTCTGTAGCGAGGGAGGTCGGGACACTTCCCCGAGCCACATGCCTCGGTCGCGCAACTTCTGCCGAACCGAAGCCCCGCTTTCAAAGACACTTGCGGCGTGATTCCGCCCGCGGCGCATCGACCCGTTGCGTCAGTGCTTCGGCCCGTGGCGTTCGCGCCACTTGGTGACCGCCTCGGGCTCGCGCGGATAGATCGCGGAGAGCTTCATCGGGTCGACGGTGTCGCCGCGCGAAAGCGCCAGCTGGGCGAGCAGCGCCAGCGCGCACGGATCGACGAGCAACCCGCGGGTGTGCCCATCGCCCTGGCGGATGAGCGCCGCCAGCCCGGGGTCGAGGTGCTCGTCGCACAGCACGACGCCGCCGGCGGCCGTCACCGCGCTCACCCTGGGGAGGAACCCGGTCGCATCGACCACCGCCCCCGCCTCCTCGAGGAAGGCGGCGGTGTCGCCGCGGGTGACGCGGGCACACCAGACGGAGCCGCCCCCCGCCGCGCCGGTCGACCCAGCCGCGCCGGTCGACCCAGCCGCGCCGGTCGACCACGCCGCGCCGGTCGACCCCGCCGCCCCCGCCGACTTCGACGCGAGGCACACGAGCCACGGCCCCTTGCCACCGCGGACCGCGTCCGAGGCAGCGAACAGCGTCGCGCTGCCGATCGCGACCACGGGTACCTCGCGCGCGAGCGCGAACGCCTTGGCGAACGCGATCGACACCCGCAGCCCCGTGAATCCGCCGGGGCCGGTGGCGACGGCCACCGCCTCGAGCTGCCACGGCTCGACGCCCGCCTCGTCGCACAGCGCGCGCAGTTCGTCCCAGAAGGCCTCGCGGTCGGCGTCCTTCGACGGCTCGAACGCGCGCTCGTAGACCACCGGGCCGCGCGCGACCACCAGCATCGAGACGCGCTGCGTGCAGTCGATGGCGAGGAGCGTGCGGTTCACGCGCGGGCTCCGTCGCCGAGGCCGAAGCCGGGAGCGCCACCACTCGGTCCATCGGGGATGTACGCCACGATCGGGATCGATCCCGACGCCAGCGCCTCGGCGCTCGGGCACGGCGCGGCGAGGTCGAGGTCGATCACGCGCCCCTCCGGGTGGCCGGTGTTCAGGATCACCATGTTCGGCGCGCGGAACGCGGCACCGTCGGGCGCGGGCTCGTGTCCGACGATGAAGGCGCGCACCCCCCACTCGCGGGCGAGCGACTCGAGCATCGATCCGCCCGTCGGGCCGAAGCCGACCGCCGCGCCGCCGTGCGAGCGGCCCCAGGTCGTCAGGAACGCGGCGCCGAGCGGCGGGTCGAAGTCCTCGTCGAAGAGCGGCCGCTCGAGCACGCGGACATCGAAGTAGCGCATCATCGACGGGCTCGGCAGCGAGTGCGCCACCAGCGCGCCGTTGGCGCAGACGACCGCGAGCGGCATCGCGTGGATGAACCGCGCCACCGCACGGGCCGCCACCGGCGCCTCTGCGCCGAACGCCTCGCCGAGTCCGCGGTCGAACGCGGCGGTGCAGTCGACGCCGCCCTTCTGGATCGCGTGCCCGCGGCACTGCGCGAGCTCGTGGTTCGCGAGGATCGGATGCACCTGCCCGGGATGGGCGAGCACGAGCTCGGCCACGCGCGCGAGCAGCCGGTGGCTGCGGTCGACGCCGTCGGCCGCGCCCTCGCCGTGGATGATCTCCTGCAGCACGAGGTGCCGGTCGGGCGACGCACCGAGCCGCGCCGCGCGGATGGCGGCCTCGAAGTGGACGGCGTTGTCGTGGATGTCGCCGGTCACGAGCAGGCGGCCGCGCGCGGGCAGCCGCACGCAGGACTGGCTCCGCACCGGCGAGGAGGCGAGCGACGCCGCCGCGCTGCCGAGGAGCTCGGCGAAGGCGGAGGCGTCGTGGGTCCAGTCGGGGGTCCGGTCGGGGGTCACGGGCATGGCATCCGGCGTCGGTCCGCTCACCAGGTGGTCGCGAAGAGCGTGAACGGCACGCGCCCCTTGCCGGTCGCGGTCTCGACCTCGAGCTCGCCCTCGAACGCGCCGCCGCGGTCGGCGACCAGCTCGAGCTTGAGCACGGTCGCGTCGCCGGGCACCGTCCGCTGCGAGAGCAACTTCACCGTCACGCCATCGACGAGCGAGCGCACCGACTTCACCTCGGACCAGTCGGGCCGCTCGACGGCGCCCTTCTTGGCGGGGTTGTAGTGCTCGAGCTCGAGGTCGGCGGCGATCGGCGTGCCGTTGTGCGTGGTGCCGACGACCAGCAGCTGCTCCTTCACGATCCAGAAGCGCTGCATGCGCGCCATGTCGTGCTTCGAGCCGGTGCACTCGTCGCGCACGCGCAGCGGGATCACCGGGCACTCGGACACGCGATCGGTCCAGACGAACCACCAGATCGGCATCTCCTCGCACTTGAGCCCGGCGAGGCTCCAGGCGAGCGTGTACTCGGCGCGCGGCGCGTCCTTCTTCGGGTCGAAGCCGACGAACACCGGGTCCTTGCCGCCGGCACGCGAGACGGTGAACGGCTTCCCGTCGGCGGAGCGCACCTTGACCGTGCCGCTGGTGACCTCCTTGAGCGCGTCGACGTACGCGGGCTCGGCGATCACCTTGAGCTGGACATCGCCCTTGATCTTCGCCTGCGCCGGCGGCGCCTTGTCGAAGGTCAGGAACACCACCGCCTCCTTCACGCCGGGCGCGCGCGGCGCGGCGAGCGAGGCCGAGAGCTCGAGCGTCCCGCCGGGCGCGATCTTCTTGCCCGCGACATCGCTGATGGCGGTGCACTTGCAGTTCGGCGTCGCGGCGAGGACGGTGATCTCCTCACGGCCGCCGTTCACGATGGTGAACTTCGCCGGATGGGTCGAGCCCGGCTCGACCGCGCCAAGGTCCACGACCGGGGGCGCGATCGCGATCGGGCTCGGCTGCTGCGGCTGCTGGGCGGATTGGCCGGCGGGGCGGGACGCCTGGCCGACGGTTCGCGGCGCCTGGGCCGCGGCGCGTGGCGCCTGGGCCGGGGCGGGCGGCGCGATCGAGAGCAGCGCGAGCGCTGCGGCGGTGGTGAGCATGCGGTGCATCGGTGGTTGCCTCGTCGGTCGTGTTCAGTCGTGGCGCTGCGCGGCTGCAGCCGCTGCGGCGGCGCGCTCCGCTTTCCGGTCGGCGCGGTAGTTCACCAGCTCGACGGCGAGCGCGAAGCCCATCGCGAAGTAGATGTAGCCCTTCGAGACGTGGGTCCCGAAACCATCCACCATCAGCATCACGCCGATGAGCAGGAGGAACGAGAGCGCCAGCACCTTCACCGAGCGGCGGTGCTCGACGAAGTTCGAGATCGGCTCGGCGGCGAACATCATCACCGCGACCGACGCGACCACCGCGGTGATCATCGTCGGCAGGTGCTCCGACATGCCGACCGCCGTGATCACGCTGTCGAGCGAGAACACCAGGTCCATGAGCATGATCTGCGCGATCACGCTCGCGACGGTGACCTGCTTCGGCCGCACGTCGTGCTGCGGTCCGGAGCTCACGTGGTGGATCTCCTTGACGCTCTTCAGCAGCAGGATCAGTCCGCCCACGATCAGGATGATGTCGCGCCACGACAGGCTGATCGTCTTGCCAACGACGGTCATGCCGATCACCTCGCCGGTCAGGCTCCGGACCCAGTCGATGCTCCAGAGGAGCGCGATGCGCATCAGCATCGCCGCGATCAGGCCGATCCGGCGGGCGAAGCGCTGCTTCTCCGGCGGGAGGCGCGCCGACAGCACCGCGATGAACACCACGTTGTCGACGCCGAGCACGATCTCGAGCGCGGTCAGCGTGAGCAGTGCGAGCAGGTTCTCCGGGGTGAAGATGCCGAGGATCGCTTCCACGGGGGGAAGCGTAGCGGCGGAAGCAAAAAGAAGCAGAGGGCGCCGAAGCGCCCTCTGCCGTGTGTCCGGTTGGCGGAAGCCGTCCGATCAACCCCAGTTGTTGAGGAGGATCGCGAGGTCGGCCGCGTCGACGCCGCCGTCATCGTTCAGGTCGCCGGTGCCGATGCCGCCCCAGTTGTTGAGGACGCCGGCCAGGTCGGCCGCGTCGACGACGCCGTTGCAGTCGATGTCGGCGACATTGCACGGCGGCGCGCACGGGGTGTTGCCGGTGGTCGGGACGATCTTGTAGATCGCGCCCTGGCCGGCGAGCGCGCCCTGGTCGACGATGTACATCTCGCCGTTCGCGTCCTGGCCGAAGGACGAGATCTGGTTGATCGCGAAGCCGTCGAGCGACGGGGTGATCTGCGTGTTGCGGACGGTGAACTCGCTCTGGACGCCGGTGTCGCGGTTCAGGCGGAAGCTCCAGACGTTGTTGGTCACGTAGTCGGCGTAGAAGTAGGTGCCCTGCAGGCCGGGGATCGCGCAGCCGCGGTAGACGTAGCCGCCGGTGATCGAGAAGCCGCCGCCGGTGCCGGTGACATGGCCGTAGGTCTTGATCGGCATGGTCAGCGTGGCGGCGTTGCAGGTGCAGCCGGTGAGGCCGGTGCAGGTGAGGCCTTCCATGCAGCGCCAGCCGTAGTTGCGGCCCGCGCCGGCGCCGGCCTTCTGGAAGTTGATCTCCTCGATGGCGTTCTGGCCGACGTCGGCGATGTAGAGGTCGCCGTTCTCGCGGTCGAACGAGCTGCGCCACGGGTTGCGGAGGCCGTAGGCCCACACCTCGTCGTCGGTGGTCACGCCGCCGACGAAGGGGTTGTCGGCGGGAATCGTGTAGTACGGCGCGGCGCCGCCCACGATCGGCTTGATGCGGTGCATCTTGCCGAGGCGCGTGTTGAGGTTCTGGCCGGCGCCGTTCGGGTCGTTGGCCGAGCCGCCGTCGCCGACGCCCATGTAGAGGTTGCCGTCGGGGCCGAAGTCGATCCAGCCGCCGTTGTGGTTGGTGAAGGGATCGGCCCACGACATCATGACCACACCCGCCGCGTTGGCGACGTTCGGGTTCGCCGCCGAGCGGGTGTAGCGGGCGAGCACGTTGGTGCTGGCGCCGGTGTAGTAGATGTAGAACTGGCCGTTCTTCGCGTAGCCGGGATCGAACGCGAGGCCGAGCAGGCCGCGCTC
>JBMOGJ010000133.1:0-6453 GCA_049318425.1 Phycisphaerales bacterium
TGGTTCGGGCTCGCGTGGTTCAGGCGCGCATGTCTCGGGCTCGAGCGGCGCGGCCGCCGGCGAGCGGACCGCGCGTCCCGCGATCCATCCGATCACCAATCCGAAGTCGTGGGCGGTGCTGGTCGCGCCGGTGCGTCTCGAGCTGGTCGAGGTCATGCGCATGATCGCGCCGTGCTCGATCAAGGAGATCGCCGCCGCGCTCGACCGTCCGGCCGACACGCTCTACCGCCATGTCGAGAAGCTCCGCCGGATCGGCGTGGTGACCGAGGCGGGCGTGCGCCGCAGCGGCCGGCGCTTCGAGCAGGTCTTCGATCTCGTGGCCGACGACTTCCGCCCGGGATTCCGCGAGGTTTCGCCGCGCGCGGCCAACAAGGCGTACAACGAGACCGTGCAGTCGATCCTCAAGGTCGCGAGCCGGACCGCGCGCGATTCCGCCGCGGCGAACCAGCTCGTCGGCATGGGCGACGAGCGCAACCTCATCGGCAAGATCGAGCACGCGTGGCTCTCGCACTCCGAGTTCCTCGCGGTGCGCGCCATGATGATGGGCATCAAGGAGTTCATGGACGCCCGCAAGGGGCGTCGTGAGGGCAGGCTCTACCTGGCCGCGGTCGTCGCGATGCCGGTCACGCGCAAGCGCGGTGCGCGCACGCGGACCGCGCGCGAAGTCGCGAAGCCCGCGCGCGAAACCGCCAAGGCCGCGCGCGAAGCCGCCAAGGCCGCGCCAAAGGGAGGTCGTCGGTCATGAAGCGTGCATCTCATCGGTTGCTCCAGGCGTTCGGCGTCTGTGTCGCGGTCGGGGCCTGCATCGCGGTCGCGGTTGGGCAGGCGGTGCCGCCGTCGGGCGCGCCGTCCGCGCCTGGCGGGACTGGCCCGGCGGCGACTGCCGCGACTCCTCCCGCGACCTCTCCCGCGACCTCTCCCGCGCTTCCCGCCTGGCGCAAGCTCGCGACCGAGCCGTACCGCGGCAAGCAGGACGACATCGCCTTCGCGTCGGCGACCGAGGGCATCTACGGCAACGGCGCGGGCAAGATCTTCCGCACCACCGATGGCGGCGAATCGTGGACCCAGGTCTTCCGCCAGGAGGGGACCTTCGTCCGCTGCCTCGCCTATGCCAGCGGCGACGTCGCGCTCATGGGCAACATCGGGCCCGGCTACTTCCCCGGCGTCACCGACGCGACGCCGCTCTACCGGTCGGTCGACCGCGGCCTGACCTGGTCGCCGGTCACCGCGATCGAGGGCGCGCCGGTCGTCGGCCTGTGCGCGTTCGACGTCCTGCGCATCCCGTTCATCAACGCGGGCAACCTCGATCACCGCACGCGCGTGTTTGGCGTCGGTCGGGTGGGCGGACCGGTCGCGTTCATCTGGTCCGACGATCTCGGCGCCTCGTGGAGGCAGGGGAGCCTGCCCGCGGTGGCGCAGATGGCCTTCGATGTGAAGTTCCTCGACGAGAAGCGGGGCTTCATCGCGGCGGCCACCAGCGCGTCGGTCGCGGAGTCGCATGCGCTGATCCTCGCCACCGACGACGGCGGCGCGACCTGGCGCGAGGTCTACCGCTCGACGCGACCCTTCGAGACCACCTGGAAGTTCAGCTTCCCGGGCAAGGACATCGGCTACTGCACGGTGCAGTCGTACGACCCGGATCCCGCCGCGTCGGCGCGGTTCGTGGCCAAGACCACCGACGGCGGCCGCACCTGGACCGAGCTGCCGCTCGTCGACGACCACAAAGTGCGCGCGTTCGGGATCGGGTTCGTCGACGCAGAGCGCGGCTGGATCGGCGCGATGCCGCACGGATTCGCGACCGTCGATGGCGGAAAGACCTGGACGAAGGCCGACTTCGGCAACGCGGTGAACAAGATCCGTCTCGTTCCCGCCGACGCGGCCTCGGGGTCAAACGGGGTTGTCGCCTACGCCATCGGCGTCGAAATCCACAAGACGATGGTCCCAAGCAGCGCGCCCGCCGCACCGTGAGCGGGACCTCGCCGATCCGATCCAGGTACTTCCCATGACACACGATTGCTCCACCGCGCCCGTTGACCTCGTCCGCACCTCTGCTTCGGGCCGCGGAGTCGCGCGGATCGCCGCGCGCATGCTCGCGCTGGCCGCCGCGGCGCTCGCGCTGCCGGGCTGCGTGGTGATCGTCGATGGCGATGCGCGCGCGTCGGCGAGCGTGCTGCGGAGCGCGACCTTCGCCGAGGCGAGCGCGGTCGAGGTCGAGGGCGACAACGGCAGCATCCGCTTCGAGCGGGATCCCGCGGTGACCGGCGTCGCGATCGCGGCCGACCTCCGCTGCGAGGGCGCCGACCAGGCCGAGGCCGATGCACGCGCGGCCGAGGCGCGCGTCGTGGCCGAGCGCGACGCGTCCGGCCGCGTGTCGGTGCGCGCGGAGTTCCCCGCGAAGCGCTCGGAACGCGGATGGTCGAGCGACTCGGCGTCGTTCGTGATCCGCGCGGCGAGCCTCGAGCGCATCGTCGCCACGACCTCGAACGGCCGCATCGTGGTCAAGCAGCTCGGCGCCGCCATCGAGGCGCGCAGCTCGAACGGCGCGATCGACATCGACGGCGTGACCGGCGCGGTCGACGCCCGCACCTCGAACGGACGGATCGAGGTCGTGCTGGCCGAGGGCGCCGCGAGCGACATCTCGCTCGCGACCTCGAACGGCGCGGTGAAGCTCGACCTGCCCGCGTCGTGGCAGGGCGCGGTCCGCGCGACCACCTCGAACGGCCGAATCGAGCTTCCCGGCGCGGAGTCCCGCGAAGGTTCCGCCGAGACCGCGATCGGCGACGCGGCCAAGGCCAAGACCATCATCTCGACCAGCAACGGGCGCGTCACCGTGCGCCGCACAGGCAACTGAGTCCTCAACAATGCACAACGAATCACGCGCGAACATGGGATCGTCCGGCCACCGCTCCTCAAGCCACGGTCTCTGCATCAACGGCCTCAGCATCAAGGGCCTCGTCAAGATCCATCCCGGCCCCGTCTGCGCGCTGCGCGGCGTCGACCTCGACATCCCCGAGGGCATGTTCGGCCTGCTCGGCCCGAACGGCGCGGGCAAGTCGACCTTCATGAACATCGTCGCGGGGCTCATCGAGCCGACCGCGGGCAAGGTGCTGCTCGACGGGACCGATGTCGTCGAGAACCCGCGCTTCATGCGCGAGCGGCTCGGGTACCTGCCGCAGGACTTCGGCTTCTACCCCGACCTCACGGGTCGCGCGATGCTGGAGTTCCTGCTCAAGATGAAGGGCGTGAGCGGGCCGAAGGGGCGCCGGGCGCTCGCCGACGAGCTGCTCGAGCGCGTGAACCTCACCAGCGCCGCGAAGCGCAAGGTCGGCGGCTACTCGGGCGGCATGCGGCAGCGCCTCGGCCTCGCACAGGCGATCGCGGGCAATCCGCGCGTGCTGATCGTGGATGAGCCGACCGCGGGACTCGATCCCGAGGAGCGCCAGCGCTTCTACCGCCTGCTCGCCGAGATGAGCGCTGGGCGCGTGGTGCTGCTGTCGACGCACATCGTCGACGACGTCTCGACGCTCTGCCCGCGGCTCGCGGTCATCCGCTCGGGCGAGGTCGTCGCCGACACGACCCCGAGCACCGCGCGGCTCGCGGTCGACGGGCTCATCTTCGAGGGCTTCGTGGCCGACGCCGAGCTCCCCGCGTTCGCGAAGGAGCACCGCGTGATCAGCGCCGTGCTCAACGAGGGCCGCAACAACCGCGTGCGCGTGTTCTGCGCGTCCGGCACGAGCGCGCCCGCCGGCTTCCACCGCAGCGCGGGTACGCTCGAGGACGCGTACCTCGTGCTCATGCGCTGCCCGCCGCACGAGGTGCCGCCGGCGCTGTCGCGCGCGGTGCCCATCGCGGCGACCGCGTTCGCCGGAGGTGCGGCGTGACCGCGGGGTCCCTGGCGCGGCTGCTGGCGTTCCCGCTGCTCGAGCTCAAGACCTTCTGGAAGCGGCCGCTGAACATCATCATGTTCGTGGTGTTCGGCTTCATGTCGTTCGGCTTCGTGATGGGTGGCGTGCAGGTGAGCACGGGCAGCGCCGACACGGGCGGAGCGAAGGTCTCGATCAACTCGGCGTTCAACCTGGCGTTCGCGGATGTGGCGCTGTTCGCGCTCATCCTGCCGTTCTTCGTGGCGGTGGCGTGCGGCATGCCGGTGCTCGGCGACTTCGACCGGCGGATCCACCGCCTCGTCGCGGCCACGCCGATCACGCACGCCGAGTACGCGTTCTCGCGGTTCCTCGGCGCGTTCGGCGTGCTGGCGGTGATCGGCGCCGCGTGGATGCTGCTGCAGATCGGCTTCTACGAGCTGATCCCGCTCGATCCGGCGGAGCGCATCCGCGGGTCGTTCGACCTGTGGCACTACCTCGCGCCGAAGTTCCTCTTCGGCCTGCCGCTCGCGCTCTGCGTGGGCGGCGTATCGATGTGGCTCGGCGCGCGCACGCGGCAGCCGGTGCTCGTGTTCGCGCTGCCGGTGGTGATCGTGGTGTCGGGCATCTTCCTCGTGTGGACCTTCAGCCCCGAGTGGATGCCGGTGTGGGTGAACCGCGCGCTGCAGATGGTCGATCCCACGGGTTTCCGCTGGTTCGTGCGAACCTTCGTGGCCGAGGACCGCGGCGTCGGGTTCTACAACTCGGCGGCGCTCGCGCCCGACGCGCTGTTCCTCGCGAGCCGCGTGGCGCTGTGCGCGGTCGGCCTCGGCGCGGTCTGGGCGACGGGCCGGCGCCTCGCGCGCACCGAGCACGACGACCTGCGCGTCGGCGACGCGGAGAAGCTGCTGGCGCAGGCCGAGCGCGACCTCGCGCGGACCACGGTCACCGAGCACGCGGCGATCGCCGCGCGCGGCGGGCCGCTCGACTCGACGACGGCGTCGCCCGGCTTCGTGCGCGGCACGGTCGACATCGCGCGGCTCGAGACGCGGACGCTCCTGCGCTCGCCGGGCGTGTGGCTGTTCGGGCCGCTGATCCTGATCCAGGCGTGGGCGGCGACGAGCTTCCGTCAGGGGCCGCTCGACACCGAGCTGCTGATGACGACGGGTGCGGCCGCGGCGAGCGTCTTCAACACGCTCACGCTGCTCCTGTGCTTCCTCGTCCTCTTCTACACCGTCGAGAGCCTCGTGCGGGAGGAGCGCTGCGGACTGAGCGGGATCTTCCGCGCGGCGCCCGTGCCGACGGCGTCGGTGCTCGCAGGCAAGGTGCTCGCGAACGCGGCGATGGCGCTCGTCATCATCGGCTGCGCGTCGCTCGCGATCGCGATGGTGCTCGGCAAGCAGGCGTACGACGCGGGGATCGCGGTCGAGTTCGACGTGCCTGTCCTGTTCCTGATCCTCGGCGTGCTGCTCGCGCCGACGCTGATCGTGTGGGGCGCGTTCGTCTCGTTCCTGTACGCGCTCCTGCGGAACCGCTTCGTCGTGTACGGCGTCGCGCTCGGCGCGCTGATCGGCACCGGGTTCGCCACGCAGTTCGGCTACCTGAACTGGGTGACGAAGTGGCACATGTGGAGCAGCGTGCAGTGGAGCGAGCTCGACCGCCTCGCGTTCATGTGGCCGGCGATCGCGACGAACCGCCTGCTCGTGCTGTCGCTCGCGGCGTTCTTCATCGCGGCGACGCTGTCGATGTGGCCGCGGCGCATGCCCGACCTGCGCGCGGTGGCCGACCGGATGAAGCCCGCGGCGTTCCTGCGCGCGGCGCTGGTCCCCGTGCTCGCGGCGCTGCCGGTCGCGGCGATCGCGATCTTCGCCGGGCTCTCGGTGCGCAGCGGCTACGAGGGCGGACCCGAGCAGGACGCGCAGAAGGCGTACTGGCGGCGCAACTCGAAGACCTGGGAGGACGTGCCTGTCCCGGCGCTCGACCGGGTCGATGGCGAGGTCAGGCTGTTCCCGGAGTCGCGTTCGCTCGAGGTCGCGGCGACCTACGTGCTGCGGAACCCGCATGCGCGGCCGATGGCGGAGGTGCCGATCACGGTCGGATCGCACTTCACGACGAGCGACTGGACCGTCGATGGCGTCGCGACCGATCCGACGAAGCAGGACCAGCCGCGGCCGTCGATCGAGAACCGCAGCGGCCTCCACGTGATCACGCCGGCGCGCCCGCTCGCGCGCGGCGAGACCGTCACGATCACCTTCCGCATGAAGGGCGAGTTCCCGAGGGGCTGGTCGCGCTCGGGCGCGGGGACGTCGGAGTTCATCCTGCCGTCGGGCGTCGTGCTCACGAGCTTCAGCCCGAGCTTCCTGCCGGTGGTCGGGTTCATCGACGGCGTCGGCATTGATGGCGAGAACCGCCGCGACGCGCGCGAGTATCCGCTCGACCACTGGAAGACGCGCGTCGACCCGGGCTTCGGCCCCGCGTGGGCGACGCAGGTGCGCCTCGCGGTCGAGGGTCCCGCGGACTGGAAGCTGAATGTCGTCGGCGTCGAGAAGGAGTCGACGGTGACGGACGGTCGCCGACGCACCGTGTGGGAGAC
>JBMOGJ010000134.1:0-6351 GCA_049318425.1 Phycisphaerales bacterium
ACGCTGATGAGCGCGAGGAAGAACACGATGTACATGAACCCCTCGTCGGCGACCTTGGTGCCGGTGTGGAGGATGCCGACCGGTCCCTGCAGCTGATCGGCGCCCACCGAGCCGCGCGCCACGCGGTCGATCGTCAGGAAGACCTGCTCGACCATCACCGCCGTCTGGCGGAAGCCCATCGAGATCGCCGTGATCGGATTGCCGTTCGCGGTGAGCACCGTGAACTGCGGATCGAAGAAGGTCTCGGGAATCGGGAACGCGAATCCGAGCGCGCGCAGCGAGGCGAGATCCTCGGCGGCGAGCGTGGTGGCCACATCGTGGGGCGTCGAGCCAGGGGCCGCGTCGCGCAGACCGATGCGCACCGCGAGGGGAGCGTCGCCCGCCTGCGCGCGTGCGCGCGCGACCAGCCGTGCGCGCAGATCGGTCAGGCTCGCGACCGGCTCGCCGTCGATCGACACCACCGAGCCGAGCGGCATGGCGGCGAGCGCCTTCGCGGGCGTCTCGCGGGTGGCCGGCGCGTCGTCGGACTTCGCAGGGAGCTCCACCGCGTCGACCGAATGCGCCAGCCGCGGCAGGTCCCACGCGCCCTCGAGGTAGATGCCCACGCGTCCCTCGCGGTCGGTGCGCAGCGTGACCTCGGTCTCGGCGCCGTCGCGGAGCACGAGCGCCTTGAGCGACTCGCCCGGATGCGCGCGGAAGTAGGCCATGAGCTGCGACACCCGCGGTCCCTCGAGCGCGCCGCCGCCGTCGCCGAGGCGGAGGAACACATCGCCCGCCCGCAGCGCCTCGGTGTTGAGGCTTCCCTCGGCGAACTCGAGCACGCGCGCAAGCGGCGAGAGCCCGATCAGGCCGGCATCGATCGCACGCGGCTCGGTCTCGCCGGTCGGCGCGACGCGCATCGCCTCGAACTCGGGACGCGGCGCGATCTCGGTCGCGACCTCGGCTCCCGACTCCGTGATCCACGTCAGGCGCATCGGTGCGCCGGTCGAGGCGCGCGCGGCCCGCTCGAGCTCCGCGTAGGTGGCGACGGGGGTGCCGTCGACCGCCGAGATGCGCGCGCCGCCGCCGATGCCGAGCCGTTCCCAGCCGGCATCGAGGCGCGCGACCATGCGCGCGACATCGCCGCGCGAATCACGGACATCGGTGAGCGCGCTGCTGCGAGCGGGGTCGACGCCGATCGACAGCAGTCCGCTGCGCGGCTCGCGTGCCGGCGTGGTGGTGTACGTCAGGCGCTCGTTCCCGCGCTTCACCTCGATGGTGAGCTCGGTGTCCGGCTTGGCCATGGCCGCCGCCACCCGCAGGTCGACGAAGGTCTTGGTCTCGTCGCCATCGATCGCGACGACCTCGTCGCCCGGCTGCAGTCCGACCGGCTTGGTGGGATCCGACGGCGCCGCCGTCGCGGCGGGGGAGCCGGGCACGACGAAGCCCACCGTCGCCGCCGGGAACCGCACGCCCGCGAGGAACGCCACCAGGAACAGCACGATCGCCAGCCCGAGGTTCGCGGTGATGCCCGCGAGGATCACCACCGCCCGCTTCGGGATCGGCGCCTTGGAGAAGCTCCGCGCGTCGTCGCTGGTCGCCTCGGGATTGCCGTCCTCCTGGCCGAGCATGCGCACGTACCCGCCCAGCGGCAGCGCGCGCAGCGAGTACTCGGTCTCGCCGAGTCCGTGCCGCTCGCGCTCCGCGTCGGACATCTCGATCGGGCGCTTGCCATGCCGGCGGACGACCTTGGCGTCGGCCGCTCCGAAGCAGAACCCGACGCCGCGGCGGTAGCTCGCGACGCACGGACCCATGCCGATCGCGAAGCCGTCGGCGCGGATGCCGGCCCACTTCGCCGCGAGGAAGTGCCCGAGCTCGTGCACGAAGATCAGGAACCCGAAGCCGAGCAGGACGAGGACGAAGCCGGAGAATGCGCTCAAGTGGGATTCCTCAGGGGAACGGATCGGGCGGGGCGTTCGGTTGGGGCGTTCGGTCGGTGCGTTCGGTCAGGCGTTCAGGCGGCGCGTTCCGACGGCTCGGATCGCGCGTGGCAAATCTAGGCGTGCACCAGCGACTCCGCGCGGGCGCGCGCCTCCTGGTCGGCGGCGAAGACATGCTCGAGGGAGGTCACGTCGGTCGCGGGCAGCGCGTCGAGCGTCTCGCGCACCATCTCCGCGATCTCGAGGAAGCCGATGCGCCGGTCGAGGAACGCCCGCACGGCGACCTCGTTCGCCGCGTTGAGCACCGCGCCCGAGGTGCCGCCGGTGGCGATCACGCGGTGCGCGAGCGAGATCGCGGGAAAGCGCGCGCGATCGACGGGCTCGAATTCGAGCGCCCGCAGCGACGCGAAGTCGAGCTTGCGCGACGGTCCGTCGCAGCGCATCGGGTCGCACATCGCCTGCTGGATCGGCGTGCGCATGTCGGGCGGCGAGAGCTGCGCCAGCACCGACCCGTCGAGGTACTCGACGAATCCGTGCACCACCGACTGGGGGTGGATGATGGCGTCGATGCGGTCTGCGCCGAGGCCGAACAGCCAGTGCGCCTCGATGAGCTCGAGGGCCTTGTTCATGAGCGAGGCGCTGTCGATGGTCACCTTCGCGCCCATCTTCCAGGTCGGGTGGGCGAGCGCGTCGTCGACCGTCGCTCGGGCCATCTCGTCGCGCGAACGGGTGCGGAACGGTCCGCCCGATGCGGTGAGCACGACCTTGCGCACCTCGTCCATCGAGGTCGAGGCCTTGAGGCACTGGAACAGCGCGTTGTGCTCGCTGTCGACCGGGATGATGCGCACGCCCGCCTGCGCCGCCGCGGGCATCACGATCGCGCCGGCGGCGACCAGCGCCTCCTTGTTGGCGAGCGCGATGTCGCAGCCGAGCGCGATCGCGGTGAGCACGGGCCGGATGCCGGCCGCGCCCACCATCGCCGCGACCACGAGGTCGCCGCGGCGCGCGCAGGCGTCGAGCATCTCGCAGGCCGCCTCCTCGCCGCGGAACACGCGCACGCCCGTCGGCAGGTCGAGCGTCGCGTCGGCGTCCGCCACCGCGACCGCCTGCGCTCCGAACTCATGCGCCTGCACCGCGAGCGACGCGCCGTTGCGCGCCGCCGCGAGGCCGACGACCTGGAACAGCGGGGGGCGCGGACCGCGCGCCTCCGCCCGGTCCATCGCGCGTGCCCGCGCGAAATCACGCACGACGTCGAGCGCGCTGGTGCCGATCGACCCCGTGGATCCGAGCAGGAAGACGCGTCGTCCCGTCGCCGCCATCACTCGTCGCCGCCGCCCTTCGGACGCTCACCGGGCGCGAGCTTGCGCACCCGGCCTCCGTAGAGGGAGCGGGGCTTCGGCTTGGGCGCCGGCTCGGCCGCCGCCGGGCTCGGAGCCGCGTTTCGCGACGCCTCCGGCTTGGCGGACTGGCCACCAGAGCCGTTGGGCTTCGGGGAGCCACCGCGCTGGTCTCGGCGATCGTTGTCACGGCGGTTGTTGCCACCGCGGTCGTTGCCGCCGCGGTTGTCGCGACCACCGCCACCGCGACCATCACGGCCACCGCCGTTGCCGCCACCGCGACCGTCGCGGCTTCCGCCGCCACCGCCACGGTTGTCGCCACCACCACGGTTGTCACCGCCACGGTTGTCACCACCGCGGTTGTCACCACCGCGGTTGTCACCACTCGGGCGATCGTCGCCTTCACGCTTGCGACCACGGCCGCCGCGACGGCGGCGACGCTTGCGGCGTCCACCGCGATCACCGTCGCCCGAGCCGCCCTCCGACGAGTCTCCGTCGGTCGAGTCGCCATCGTCCGACGAGCCCTCTTCTTCCGAGGAGTCATCGCCGTCCGAGTCTGCATCCGCAGCGTCGGCGCCGTCCGCCTCGCCATCTTCGCGATCCGCGTCCGAGTCGTCGCGCGCCGAACGCCTCGACGCGCGGCCGCTGGCGCGATCGTCGCTCGACTCCGCCTCGGAATCGTCCGCGGCGTCGTCGGCGCCGTCACCCTGCGACCCCTCCGCATCCGAGCCTTCGCCCGTGCCCGCGTCGGACTCGCCATTCGCCGACTCGCCATCGCGATCGCGGCGTCCGCCGCGGCGCCGGCGCCGACGCTTGCGGCGACGGCCACCCTCGCCCTGTTCGCCCTGCTCGCCGCCGGTTCCGTTCGCGGACTCGGATTCGGACTCCATCTCGGCCTCGTACTCCGGCTCCGGCGTCGGCTCCGGCACGTCGAACGGCGGCTTGCCGTACGCCTTGCGGATCTCGTCGCCCTGTTCGCCCGAGAGCAGCGACTGGTGACCCTTCACCTCGATGCCGAGCTCGGCGCACTTCGCCAGGACTTCCTTGCTGGTGAGCTCGATCTCCTTCGCGATCGCGTGGACGCGGATCGGATCGCTCGGCTCGCGCGGCGGCGGCGGGGGAGGCGCCACGCGCTTCGGTCGCGAGACCGGAGCGGGAGCCCTCGCGGGCTTCTCACCCTCGGCAGTCTCGCCCTCCGAGCCCTCGCCGGACTCACCCGACTCGCCGTCGGTCTGCGGACGGTCCTCGCCATCGCGACCACCGCGGCCACGACCGCGACGACGACGACGACGACGGCCGCGTCGGCCACCCTCGCCCTCCTCGCGACGCTCGCCGCCGTTGCGCTCGCCCCCGCGTCCCTCCTCGGACTCGTCGTCGGACTCGTCCTCGTCGTCGCGTGCGCGGCGCGCGCGCTCGGCGGCCTCCTCGGCCTCCTCCGCGTCGATCGCCTCGGTGATGCTGGGCTCGTCCTCGTCGATGTCGGGCAGATCCTCGAATCCTCCCGAGAGGATCATCGAGGTCGCGTCCGCGGCGGCCGGCTTCCTGCGGCGGCGGCGCCGACGGCGTCCGCCTCCACCCTGGCCGTCGCCACGCTCGCCGCGGCCATCGCCGCGCGCATCGCCGGACGCGCCGGCATCGTCTTCCTCGATCTCGGTCGGCAGGCTCGAGAGCGACGGCAGCTGCACCCGCTGCGGGCGGTCGAGATCGACGTCCGCGCCACGGTCGTCGTAGGCGTACAGGTCGACGCGGTCGACCGCGATCGCCTCGCTGATGCGCACCTCGATCTTCTTGCCGAAGAGATCCTCGAGCTCGACCATCGCGCGGCGCTTGCGGGAGAGCAGCACCGCCGCGACCTTCGCCGAGCACACGACCTCGAGCCGCGACACCTGCTGCATGTCGAGCACGAACTGGATGCGCCGCATCGCGTCGGACGCGACGGTATCCGGCATGCGGATCTCGCCGAGACCCGCGCAGTGCGGGCACTCCATGTAATGGGTCTTCCGCAGGCTCGGCCGCATGCGCTGGCGCGTCATCTCGATGATGCCGAACTCGCTGATCTGCGACA
The DNA here is from genome assembly GCA_049318425.1 of Phycisphaerales bacterium. GTDB lineage: Bacteria > Planctomycetota > Phycisphaerae > Phycisphaerales > SM1A02 > QWPT01. The sequence goes on from JBMOGJ010000134.1 coordinate 5,322, forward strand.
CGGTCGTCTTCGCGCGGTCCTTCTGGAAGTGCTTCTTGAGACGGTCCTCGATCTCGCGGCGATGCTTGCTCGCGCGCATGTCGATGAGGTCGTTCACGATCACGCCGCCGAGGTCGCGCAGGCGCAGCTGGCGGGCGATCTCGTCGACCGCCTCCTGGTTGGTCTGGAACGCGTTGGTCTCGCTGTCGCGCGCGCTGCGCGAGCGGCCCGAGTTCACGTCGATCGCGACGAGCGCCTCGGCCTGGTCGATGACGAGCGCGCCGCCCGACGGCAGCGGCACCTCGCGCGCGTGGATCAGGTCCACCTGGCGCTCGACGTCGAACGCGTGGAAGATCGGCATGCGGCGATCCCAGAAGTGCACCTTCGCCGCGGTGCGCGGCGAGACGACCTCGAGGAACGCGCGCGCCCGGGCGAACGAGCTCTCGCTGTCGCACACGATGCCGTCGACGCTGGTGTCGATCGAGTCGCGGATGGTGCGCAGCAGGATGTCGCCCTCGGCGTAGAGCTGGCACGGCGCGCCCACGGCGTCCATGCGCTTCTCCATCACCTGCCACAGGCGGGTGAGGTACTGCGCGTCGCGGGCGAGTTCGGTGCGCGTCGCGTCGAAGCCCGCCGTCCGCAGGATGAAGCCGAAGCCCTCCGGCAGGTTGAGCGAGTCGAGGATCTTGCGCATCTTGCGCCGACCCTCCTCGTCGTCGACCTTGCGGCTGACGCCGACATTGTCCATGTCGGGCATCATCACGAGCAGGCGGCCCGGGATCGAGAGGTAGCTGGTGACGGTCGGACCCTTGGAGCCGATGCCCTCCTTGAGGACCTGCACCGTGATCTCCATGCCGCGCTTGAGCGCGTCCTGCATCATCGGGCGCGCGCGGCGGGGGACCTTCTTGCCGACCTTCTCGGTGGTCTCCTTCTTGCCGCCGTCGCGGCTGGCCGGGAAGTACTTCGGGTGCAGGTCGGAGATGTGGAGGAAGCCGTTGGCGCCCTCGCCGAAGTCGACGAACGCGGCCTGGATGGCGGGCTCGACGTTCAC
>JBMOGJ010000135.1:0-6349 GCA_049318425.1 Phycisphaerales bacterium
AGCAACCAACGACAAACGCGGGCGTCACCTTTCGGTGACGCCCGCGTGTCCTTTTCCGGCCCGCAACGCGCGGGCCGTTCCTGCGATGCGTTTGGTTCGGTCAGGCACCGACCTTGAACTGGCCGACGACCTGCTTGAGGCTGGCGACCTGCGCGGCCGTCTCCTCGCTGGCGGCGGCGAGCTCCTCGGAGTTGCCGGCGTTCTGCTGGGTGACCTTGTCGAGCTCGGTGACGCCCGAGTTGATCTGGCCGATGCCCTGCGCCTGCTCGCGGCTGGCGCTGGCGATCTGGGAGAGCAGCTCGTTCACCTCGCGGGTTCCATCGACGATGGTGCGGAGGCTCTTGTCGACGTCGTTGCAGATCGACACCGCGCGGTCGGCGCGGGTGGTCGACTCCTCGATCATGGTCGCGGTCTCGCGGGCGGCCTGGGCGGAGCGCTGCGCGAGGTTGCGGACCTCCTCGGCGACGACCGCGAAACCCTTGCCCGCCTCGCCGGCGCGCGCGGCCTCGACCGCGGCGTTGAGTGCGAGGAGGTTGGTCTGGAAGGCGATCTCGTCGATGACCTTCAGCACCTTGGCGATCGAGTCGCTCGACTGCTTGATGGCGCCCATCGCCTCGCTCATCTTGACCATCTGATCCTGGCAGGTGTTGGCGCGGGTGCGTGCCTCGTCGGACCGGTTCACGGCGGTGGTCGCGTTGGCGGCGTTGCGCTCGGTCATCGCGCTCATCTCCTCGAGGCTGGCGCTGATCTCCTCGAGGCTGGCGGCCTGCTGGCTGGCGCCACTGGCGACCGACTGGCTCGTCGAGGAGACCTGCGACGAACCCGCGTCGATCTCGGAGGCGCCCTTGCGGATCTCGCCGAGGATGCCCTCGAGCTTGCCGACGAACTTGTTGAACCAGGTCGCCATCGTGCCGAGTTCGTCGGTGTTCGACGCGTCGAGGCGCTTGGTGAGGTCGCCCTCGCCCTCGGCGATGTCGCGGATGCGGTTGATCATGGCCGTCATGGGGCGACCGAAGGTCATGCGGAGCAGCCAGGCGAAGCCGAGGCCGCCGAGGACGATCATCGGGATGGTCCACATGAGGCCGTTGGTGACGAAGCCGGCGACCTGCGCGTCGACGCCCGTGAGCGGGATCGCAACCTCGTAGGCGCCGTGGCTGCCGCCGACCTTCCAGCCTTCCATGGGGAAGCCGAGCGCGTCCTTGCCGTCCTTGTCGGGGTCGAACTCTCCGCGCGGGTCGCCGTGGCAGAGCATGCAGCTCTGGTCGAGCTTGATGGCGCGCATGTAGTGGAGCGTGTTCGTCTCCTCGTTGATGGCGAACGCCGACGGGGCACCGCCGGCGGCGAGCTGGGTCTCGAGCCGCTCGAGGAGGTTCGCGCGGAACGAGCCCGGTTCGGGCTCGTTCTTCTTGTTGCGCGCCTCGAAGGCGGCGACCTTGAAGTCGATGTGCTCCTTCTTCGCGGCGGCCTCGGCGGTGTGCCAGCCGACCACGACGGGAATGGTCTGGAAGAAGCGGGTATCCGTGTATTCGCCGCCCTTGGTGACGGTCTCCTGCAGTTCCTTCATCAGCTCATCGGTGGCGATCGACTTGGCGAGGAAGAGCTCGCTCGCGTGGTTCTTCGCCTCGTCGGCGACGGCGGTGAAGGCGGCGGCCTTCTCGACCATCGCGTCCTCGGCGCTCTGGCGGTAGCCGACGGCGAACACGACATAGTTGACCGCGACGGCGACGATCACGAGCAGCACGGTCAGCGCGACGATCCTCCCCGACAGCGAGCGGTTCTTGATCCAGGCGAACATACGGGCCTCCAGGCGAATGAGTTGCGACACCTACTTCGCGGCGGCGTGTGCCGGTCGCGGACGGCGCGATGATTCCACGCCGTCAGGCGGAGACATCGGGTGCGGTTGCGCACCACTTCAACGGGGAGGGGTGAACGGGGAATGAGCCTATCCCTACCTCAGTGTCCGCGATTGCCGAACTGGGGCATCCGCCTCAGGAGGGCCTCGAATCCTGCGGATTCGATGGGGTTTCCGCGCACGAGGTCGGTGCGGGGATCGACGCGCGCGCGCGGCGGAATGCGCGCGACGTGGTAGTCGGCGTGGCTGCCTGCGAAGACGATCTCGTCGAGGTGGCCGTAGCGCGTGTCGATGGTGCGCACCTCGGTCTCGCCGAACCCGGCGTCGCTGAGCGCCTGCGCGAGGATGTGCGGCGGCAGTGCGCTCACGACGCGGATGTGCACGGAGGGATCGAGGTCGAACTCGCCGCGGGCGGCGCGGCCGTAGACCGCGGGCGCGGTGTGGCCGGAGTGACCGGAGGAGGGCAGGTCGCCGAGCGCGTCGGCGGACTCGTGGGTGATGAGCGCTTCCTCGAGGACGGAGAGCACATCGAGTGCCTCCTGGAGCGTGGCCTCGATCCGGAGCTTGCGCGAGAGGTCCCCCGCTTCCGACTCCTCGATCGCCTGCGCGTGCGCGCGCAACAGGGCGCGCGACGGACGCTGCCCGCGGTGCGGGATCCGCGACTCGCGCAGGGCGAGGTCGATCGCCGCATCGACCGACTCGGCGCGGCCGGCGAGGAGGGCGCGCACGGAGGCACGCGCGATTTCATCCGTGGTGCCGCGGTCCGCGCTCATGGGGCGAAGTGTACGCTGCCCGCATGATCGAACTCACTCAGGACGAATGCCGCGTGCTCGGCACGCTGATCGAGAAGGCGCTGACGACGCCGGGGCAGTATCCGCTCTCGCTGAATTCGCTCGTGACCGGCGTGAACCAGAAGAACAACCGCGACCCGGTCGTCGAGATCGACGAGGACACGGCGCTGCGCGCGGTCGACGGCCTCCGGGCGAAGGGCCTGGTGCGGGACGTGAGCTTCACGGGCGCGCGGGTGGAGAAGTACCGCCACACCGCGGGCGAGGCGCTCGAACTGCGGCCGCCCGAGCTCGCGCTGCTGGCGGAGCTGCTGCTGCGCGGGCCGCAGACGGTGGGCGAGCTGCGCGGGCGCGCGGGGCGCATGCATCCGTTCGAGTCGATCGAGGTGGTGGAGAACGTGCTGGGCGCGCTCGCGGGGCGTTCCGAGCCTGGATTCCCGCTGGTGCGCGAACTGCCGCCGGCGCCGGGGTCGCGCGCGACGCGCTGGATGCAGCTGCTCTGCGAGGATCTGCATCCGATCGGTCCGGTCGGTGTCGCGGCCGCGGCGCCGGTCGCGCGGATCGTCGCGGGGCCGGGCGCCCAGGAGCAGGTGGCGGCGCTCGAGGCGCGCGTCGCGGCGCTGGAGACGACCGTGTCTGAAATGCGGGCGACGGTTGCGGAGCTGAAGTCGCTGCTCGCCTGAGGCGGGCGGGGGCGAGTCGCGGCGGGATGGGGCTCGGTCAGCGGATGCCGTAGCCCGCGATGGTGGAGCTGTTCTCGCCGTCGATCCGTTCGCGCATCCAGAGGTAGCCGCGCGTCGCGAGGTCGCACGCGAGGGTGAAGATGTATGCGGCCACGATCGCGTCGAGCAGGCCGTTCCAGAAGCCGACGAGGAGTCCGACCAGGCGGTCCGGCCCGAAGAGGGCCGCGACCTCGGAGGGATCGCCCGAGGCGATGGCGCGGCCGGCGTTGCCTCCGACCGCGGCGAGCAGCGCGTCGATGCCGGCGCCCGCGGTGCCGACCACGGCGTTCACGAGCAGGCCACCAACGGCCAGGGCCGCGAGCGAGATGACGAGAATGCCGAGCCACGCGAGCGGGCGCGCCAGGACGAGCGCGCCGGCGCGGGTGATGGCGTCGCCGGCATCGCAGTCCTCGACGGCGACGGCGGCGGGCATGAGCGGGAAGGCTGCGACGACGGTGAGGGTCAGGATGGCGCCGAGGAGGCCCACCGCGATCGGCACGACGAAGAGCGCGCCGCTCAGCACGTTGAGGACGGGCACGCGGAGCAGCGCGACGAAGACGAGGACGAGCAGCGCCAGGATCGCGATCACCACCGATGGCAGGACGGGCAGCGCGACGAGGTTGAGGGCGCGGGCGCGGGCGTAGGCGGCGCCTTCGAGCGGCGTCAGCCGCGCGCCGCGACCGGCGTGGACGGCGGCCATGCGGCAGGCGCCGCCCGCGAGCAGCGCGGTCGCGCAGAGCACGACGATCAGCGCGAGCGGGAACACGACCGGAGAGGCGCGGATCGCCGACACCGGGATGGTGAACACGCCGGCGACGAGCGCGCCGAGCACGGTGTTGAAGTCGAGCTTGAGGAGGCTCGCGACGGCCTGGCGGATCGCGTTGCGCTCGGCCGCGAGGAAGGTGGTGGCGACGCCGCGCGGCGCGGTCTCGTCGATGACGAGGAGCGCCTCGGCGGCGCGCTGGCGGACGCGGGCGAGTTCGGGGTCATCGCTCGCGGCGCCGTTGTCGATGCGCTCGGTGATGCGCGCCTCGGTGGCGCTGCGCACGGCGGAGGCGAGTTCGGCGCGGGTGACGCGGCGCGCGCCGCCCCCCTGCTCGCCGCGCGCTTCGGACTCGAGGGCATCGATCTGGTCGCTCGCGACGCGGCTGGCGGCGCTGCGGGCGCGCTGGTAGCCGAGCTCGATCTCGGTGTCGGAGAGCGGCGCTCCGCCGAAGCCGCGCGGGCCGAACGCGACGCCGCCCGCGAGGTCCACGAGCGGCGCGAGGCCGGAGACGAGCAGGACGGCGAGCAAGGCGATCGGCAGCCGCGCGGGCTGCATCGCACTGGTGACGGCCGAGAACATGGAGGAGACGCAGGCGGCGAGGGCGCCGCGGTCCGGGGACTGACTCATGCGCGGGATGGTACGGAAACGCCGCGATCGCTTCAGCGCGGGCGGGCCGGTCGGCCGGAGCGGGCCTCAGGCGAGGCGCAGTTCGCGTGCGGCGTCGGCGAGGATCCAGCGGGAGAGCGGCTCGTTGCGCGCGTCGGTCGCGGACATGTTGTGGAGCAGCGTCTCGGCGTAGAAGGCGGCGTCGCCCGAGCCTTGGCAGACCGGTCCGTCGGCGAGCAGGAATGCATGCAGCGCCCACGGGCGGTTGGTGGAGTTGTCCGGCTGCGTGTGCTCGAGATGCCAGCGGATCGCCTCGTGCGCGCGGTCGAGGAGGTGCGGCGCGCGCAGTTCGCGGGCGAGCCGGTGGAGCGCGTGCACCGCGGCGAGCTCGCACTCGGCCCACACCTCGATCGCCAGGAACGCGTCGGGGGCGAGGAGGGAGCCGCGGCGGTCGCCCAGCACCGAGGCGATCACGGCGGCCGGATCGGCGTCGGGAGCGGTCTCGCCCGCGCAGAGGCGCCAGAGCCGCTGCTCACCGCGGGTGCCCGCGAGGAGCGTGCGGTCGGGCGGGAGCATGGGAACGGCCTCCCCGGAAGGATTGCCGAGGCGCTCGAGGTGGGTGATCCAGTCGGTGCGGTTCATGCGGTGCGGTGCGCTCGGTGCGATTGCGGGGAAGGTCGATCGGGGACGCGTTCGCGGAGGCGGGCGCGACCAAGTGTCCCATTGTGGCGCCGATGGCAAAACCCGCTTGGAGGTGCGGAGTCCGATGCTATCGTCTTTCCCATGCTCATCCGTGCGAAGGATCGGTCGAGGCTCCACCGGCGCCAGTGCGTCGCGTGTGGCTACTCGGGTCGGTTCGTCGACCGGGCGAACCAGCCCCACTGCCCCCGGTGCTCCTGTGACTTCGCGGCACGCCCGCCGAAGAGCTACGCCGAGATGGAGGGTCTGGACGACGCCGAGCCGGTGACCCGTCGGCAGCACCGCGCGGGCGCCTCGGCCGAGCCGACGCGCGAGTGGCGGCTGGTGGAGCGGTGGCTCGTGTTCCTGTTCCTGGCGTCGATGGTGGCGATCAGCCTGCTGGCGCTGACGATCGCGGCGCTGCCGCCCCTGCGCTGAGCGGGAGCGTGGGGGTTGACCGTACACTCCGCGCCATGTCGAGCCAGGCTTCGAACGACGGTCTTCCCAGCACGCAGTCACTTCTTGCGGAGGTCGAGCGCGGATTCGGCGCGTCGACGACGCGGCTGTGCGACTTCCTCCGCATCCCGAGCGTGAGCACCGACCCGGCGTTCGATCCGGAGACGCGGCGCTGCGCCGAGTGGCTGGTGTCGGAGCTGCGCGCGCTCGGCTTCACCGCCGAGTCGGCGAAGACCATCGGGCAGCCGATGGTGGTGGCGCACCACCCGGGCGTCGGACCGGATGCCGCGAAGCGGCCGCGCGTCCTCTACTACGGGCACTACGACGTGCAGCCCGCCGACCCGGTCGAGCTGTGGAAGAGCCCGCCGTTCGAGCCGGCGATCGTGGACGGCCCCCGCGGCAAGCGCGTGGTGGCGCGCGGCGCCGTGGACGACAAGGGCCAGGTGATGGGCATCGTCGAGGCGCTGCGCGCGTGGCACGC
>JBMOGJ010000136.1:0-6232 GCA_049318425.1 Phycisphaerales bacterium
AGAGCACCTGATTTGTAATCTGGAGGTTGCCGGTTCGATTCCGGTAGGCGGCTTCATATGTCCCGAGTCCCGACCATGCCGATGCTCGCACGCCTGCGTTCGTTCCCGATCGCCATCCCCACCTGCCTTCTCGCCTGCGTCGTGTTCACCGCGGGTCTCGCGTTGCCGACGCCGCGCGCTGCAGCGCAGGCCGCCGCCGCCGCCGCAGCCGAGGCCGTTCTCGAGAAGGCCGCGGAGAAGGAGGAGTCGCGCCTCAAGGACCGCGAGCTCGCAGACGCGAAGTCGAGCGAGTCATCGGGCGCGACCGCACACCCCGCGTCGCAGACCACCTCGGGTGGCGGCGTCGCCACCACCGCGCCCGCGGCCTCCTCCGAGCCCGAGGCGCGCGCGCCGACCGCCACCGAGCGCGCGGCGCTCGACCTCGTCGAGTCGATCCAGGCGACGACGTTCGGCGCCTGGCTCCGCGAGCACGCGCTGGCATGGAACGCGATCGTGCTTGCGGCGCTGCTCGCGTTCGGATTCGTCCTCAAGCTGGTCCTGCAGCGCGTGCTCGCGACCGTGCTCGCGCGCGCGCTCGAGCGCGCCCACAAGAAGCGCCTCTCCGACGCCATCGCCGCATCGAAGGTCGTCGGGCCGATCAGCGCGATCGCGCCGCTCCTCCTCGTCGCGCGCATCATCGGGCTCCTCGGCGACGCGACGGCGATCAACCCGCTGGTCGCGATCAATGCGTCGAACCTCTGCGTCGCCTACGCGGTCCTCAAGGGCATCGGCATCGCGTCGAGCCTGATGAAGACGGTCGACGACCTCTACTCCGCGCGCCCCGAGGTGAACCGCCCCGAGGCGCTCCGCGGCTACCGCCAGGTGCTGATCGTGGTCCTCGGCCTCGCCGGCGGCATCTCCGCGGCGGCGATCGCGGTCGGCAAGAGCCCGGTCGTGTTCCTCGCCGCCCTCGGCGCGGCGGGCGCGATCCTCGGCGTGGTGTTCAAGGACATGCTCTTCTCGCTGGTCGCGAACCTGCTCCTGACCGCGAACGACGCCATCCGCCAGGGCGACTGGATCGAGATGAAGCAGCACTCCGTCGACGGACGCATCGCCGAGATCAAGACGACCTCGGTGCGCGTGCAGAACGCCGACGGCACCGTGCACACCGTGCCGATCGCCCGCTTCGTCCAGGAGCCGTACCTCAACTACCGCTCGAAGTACGGATCGCCCGGCCGCCGCGTCCGACGCAGCTTCCGCGTCGACCTGCGCTCGGTGCGCGCGCTCACACAGGAGGAGCTCGCGTCCCTCGCCGCGAACCCGTCCCTCGCAGGCGCCCTCGAGCGCGCCCGCCGCGCCGCCGGCAAGGCGCCGGTCACGAACCTCTGCGTCTACCGCGCCTACGCCGAGCGCATGCTGGCGGCGAACGAGTCGATCGACCCGTCGCTGCCCGTCGTGGTCTCGCAGCAGGAGGCGACGGTGACCGGCCAGCCGGTCGACATCCTCTGCTTCATCAAGCCCGAGACCGCCCCCGGCGCGCCGACCGACCTCGCCAGCGTCGAGGGCGCGCTCATCGACCGCATGGCGCTCGCCATGCCCGTCTTCGCGCTCCGCGGCTACCAGCAGGGCAGTGATCTCGGACCCGTCCCCGGCACGCTCCCGTGGCTTGCGCCCGGCGATCTGGCGTCGCTCGAAGGCTGAATCTCACTCCGTCACGGCACGATCGCGATCGTGGTCGATTGCGAGGTCTGCCCCGCGTCGCCGATCAGCTTGGCTTCGCTCATCCAGACCTCGTCGGAGTTCTCGTCGCCCTTGCCCCAGATCGCGACGGTCAGCACGATCGGCTTTCCGGCGTGCGCACCGATCGGCACGCGGCAGATGCGGGCAGAGGTGTCCCAGGTGGTCGCTCCGGCGGCGTCCTTTCGTGGCCCGAGGTCCTCTGTGAAGACCTTGCGACCGTTGACGTAGACCCGGCATTCGCATCCGTTGCCGTACTTCAGCTGCGTGTTGCGCACGGTGAACTCGATCGACGACGCGCCCGACGGAGGGACGAAGAGGTGGTCGAAGGCGATCTCCGAGTCGCCGCCGCCTGCCGTGAATCGGAACTGGGAACGGACTCCTGTACCCGACAGCCCCCAGCTGATCGCGTGTGGCGGACTGAAGGTGCCTCCGCGCTCGATGCCGGTCGTGGCCGAGATGTAGCGCCCGAGCATTGGAGCGGGGGCCAGTGCGACGGACGGCGTCCCCCGCGAGGGCGAAACGACGGGGTTGACCGCGCGGCGTAGGAGCAGCAGGTCCGTCGGTCCGATCGCACGCAGATCGAGCCGCGCGCCTTTCGCGAGCGCGGACGTTCGGCTGAGGACGGCGCCGCGGCTGTCGCGGAGGATCGCCTCGACGAAATCCGCTCCGCGCGCGAGTACGCCGAGCGTCGGATCGCCGAGCCGCCCCCCGTTGGAATCAAGGGTCACCAGCACGAAGTCGGGCGTCTCGATGTAGCGCTTGATGAACAGGCCGTCGGGGCACCGATCGATCTGAATCAGCGGTGGGGCCGGAACACTCGCGCTCAGCGCGTACACTGCACCCGGATCGAGCGCGATGCTCGACGTGTCGGTGTACGCGGGCCATCCCGGGATTCGCAGCGTCGAGTTGACCTTCGCCATGGCCTTGACGCGTTGGTAGAGAGGCTTTCCCGCAGGATCGACGAGCTCCTGGATGCCGTCGCGCACTCGATAGCGGTAGAGCTTTCCTCCACGGTCGCGGTACACGCAAAGGGTGGCCGCGTCCTTCGCCCATGGCTCGAGGGCCGGGGCGAGTCCGAGGTGTGTGAACAGCTGTGCCCGCTCCGACATGTGGAACGCGATCCCGCTGCGGCACTCGAGCATGCCGAGGTTCGCGTTGAGCTGTGCGACGCCGCCGAGCGCGTCCGAGCAGGCGACGAGGTTCCACTTCTGCTCCTCGGTCTCGACGGCATAGGTCGGCACCCATGCGCGGGCGGCCCCGCCGAAGAGCAGGGTGGTCATCGGCCGCAGGGCCGACTCCCAGCGCAGGCGGTCGGCCGCCGTACCCCAGGCCTGCACGTAGCGGAGCACCCAGGTCGACGCGAAGGCCATGTGGTCCGCCGCGAACTCGGTCGCCATCGGCACCGGGTTGGACTCGAGCAGGTCGCGGAACTGCGCGGTCCCGCCGAGGGCGCCGCGGAGGCCGGCGACCGTGCCGTTGCCGAAGTCGCCGGCGGTCCCGGCGGTGTCCTCGTAGTTGGCATCGGCGCCCGTCGCGGTGCGCCACGCGGTCATCTGGTCGGAGTGGTAGCGACGCCAGCCGGGGGAGAGGGGATCGAGGTACAGGATCTCGTCCCGCGTGGCGTTGGCGAAGGTCTTGGGCGTATCGCCGGCGTGGCTGAGCGAAGCCACCCTGCGGGTCAGCGCAAACCGATCGATGCCGTCACGGACAAAGACCGGAGAGCCGAAGTTGACGCAGTGCGAGTTCACATAGCCCATGACCTTGAAGCCGAGCGCATGGGCGTCCTGGACGAGCGAGAGGAACGGGCTCGCCGGCGTCCAGTCGGGCAGCATGGTGTCGAACGACGCGGCCCGAGGGTGCCACTCGTGGATGAGGACGCTCGCAGGGTTGACCGTCTTGGCGAGGCGACCGAGGGTCATGCCATCCCGGCGCAGGCGGTCGACGATGACCGCGATGTCGCGCGGCCAGCGCACCGCATCGCGGCGCGCGATCTCGGTGGCGAAGGTCCGCGTGTACCAGTCGCGGTACGGCACGAGCGCGGAGGTCCAGCCGCCGCGGAACGCCGCGATGCGCCATCTCGCGAGCCGCGTGTTGCGTGCGCCTGCGAGCGGCATGTAGTTGGCGGCCTCGATGCCGAGCGCGCTCGCGGTGCCGTCGCCGCCGAAGAAGGTGTGGAAGGGTGCGAACGACGCGTCCTCGACCCAGAGCCCGATGCTGCCGGCATTTCCCTCGGCGACCAGGACTGGAGCCTCGACGAACGGTGCGCGGTCGAGGCTGAAGAGGCGTTTCGACGCGAGCTCGGCCGGCGCGTAGCGCATGCCGCCGAAACTCGGCACATACACGGCGTGGCCCGGACTGAGGTTCACGAGCGGCACCATCACCCCGACGACGTCGTCCGCGGCACTCTGCGCGCTCGCGCTGATCTCGATCTGTCCGGTCTTCTGGTCCGCCACGGCATCGATGGTCAGCGTGTCGTTCGGGAAGACCCGCTGCCCATCGGTCAGCCCGCGGTACACGCAGCGGATCGACCCAGGACGCGGCACGGTGCACGTCATGCTGGAGGCCGGTCCTGGTGCACGGGCGACGCGAGCCACCGACTCCGCGAGCTGAGCCCCGTAGATCGGGTGCGCCCCCCACTGCGAGTGGAGCACCTGGACCGAGTTGAGCCCCGCGGTCCCCGCCGGAACGCACAGCATGCCGCGCGGCATCCACGGACTTCCTCCGATGGACGTGGAGGGCGGTGCGGCATGCACCTCGCCCGTGAGCCGGTTCACGATGCGCGTGACGGCGCCCTTCGACAAGGTGATCTCGATCGCCCTCGTCGAGGCGGTGAAGCCGTCCGCCGTCGCGGACATCTGCTGGCCTTGCAGGTCCGCGGCGGCGGCCAACGCAAGCACGGCCGATGCGAGGAGGCGATGGACGCAACGGATCGAACGACGCGGCGAGATCAGGTCCATGGTGGCAATCCAGCGTGCCGTGTTGATTCCTCGCCACGGCGGCGTTGAGACGGGGCAGGAGGCGCAGATCGGCAAGCAAAGGCTCGAGGTGCCGGATACAAGGTGAGGATCCGTCCTGAGATGCGGAATGGTCTATCGGCGCGCGGGCGCGGAGCGATCAGCAGCGTGCGTGCGCTGTCGATGGATGCTTCGAAGCGTGGGCGCATCGGCGCGGGGCGCGCTATGCATGCGGGCAAGTCGAACCTCGGGCGTACGGCCTCGATGGCAATTATGGGACGGCTTCGCAGCGCCATGAGATGCTGCGTCGACGTGCGCGCCGCATGCGCGCTTCCGGGCGCAAAGTCCACGATCGCCGCGTGCAACACGCGCGTCGTTTGCGAGGCTGCGATTTCGACTGTAGACTTCCCGCCCCGCCCACCGGCGGGAACCCACTTCGGGCGGATACTCAAGTGGTCAACGAGGACAGACTGTAAATCTGTTGGCTTCGCCTTCGGGGGTTCGAATCCCTCTCCGCCCATGATTTGAGCGGTCGCCGCTGCGGCGGCGACCTTTGGTGCGTATCAGGCTAGAGCGAGGCGGCTGCGGTCGCCGCGGAGGCCTGAGCCGCGCGGGGGAAGCCCCGCGTGCACGACCACCGACAATCGAAAAACACGACGGAGCATGGGTCCACCAGGATCTCCTTGCTCCGTCGCGTTGTATGGCCCGCCGCCAACCGAGCTCGCGTGGTCCGTGCGCGGGGCGCTCAGTCGAAGCCGGCCGAGATCGTTGGCGGGGGAGGCGCGTCGGGGGTGGTGAGCGGCAGCGTCAGCTTCAGGTTCGCGGCCGGACGGTGGCGCTCCGCGTAGAAGATGTGGATGTCGTAGTTCTGGCCCTCGGAGAGCCCGAGCCGGTTGAGTTGGACCTCCTGCTCGACCACGCCGCGCACGCCGCCGAGGTCGATCACATTCATGCCGTTCACGAAGACCCACAGCGCGTCGTCCGATCGGAACGAAAGCGTCTGGTGCGCCGCGGCGCTGTAGGTGAACCGCGTGTGCAGCTCGAGGGTGAAGTGGAAGTTGTGCGCCGGCGTGCCGGCCGAGTTGCCGAGCAGCCGGCCGTCGATGGGGAAGAACCCGCCGAGCGACGCGTACTGCGGGTCGGTGTTCGAGTCGAAGACGTAGGTCCCGTTCGACTGGCGCGTGAAGTTCAGCGCGAGCGGCGCCGAGACGTTGGTGGCGAGATCGTCGCGCCACCACTTGTTGAAGCTCTCCTCGCTCTGGACTCCGCCGCTCGGGCTGCCGCCGTCCTTGTCGCCGCGGACATCGCCGAGGTCGTCGTCGTAGAGCAGCCAGCAGATGTTCTTGCCGGCGGAGTTCTTCCACTGCTGGGTGAGCTTGAAGCCGCAGGAGTTGTACTCGGGCTTGCCGTTCGCCCCGAGTTCCTCCTCGACGTTCTTGCAGTACTGGCCGAAGCCCTCTGCGGGGCGGCGCTCGAAGTCGGGGTGCCCGCCGGCGACGGTGCGCTCGCGGAAGTCGCGCACCACGCCGGTGAGCGAGACGGTGGGCGGCGGATCCACG
>JBMOGJ010000137.1:0-6223 GCA_049318425.1 Phycisphaerales bacterium
TGCCAACTTCGGTATCGGCAGCCCCCACGCCGACGCTTTACGATCGGCGCATGGTCCAAGGCATCGACGACCCGAACGATCCCGGAACCGACCGCCGAACCGACGCCCGCGAGCCGGATCGCGCGGCCGACGACAGCCTGTTTCCCCAGCCTCCCGAGGCGGCGCCGATGCAGGCGTTCGCGCCGCTCTGCGCCGTGTTCCGGAGGTTCCTCAAGAGCCGCGAGCTGAAGTACACGCAGGAGCGCGCGGACGTGCTCGACGCGATCATCGCCCGCGACGGCGCGTTCGAGGCCGAGGAGCTGCTGCTCGACCTCCGCGCCCGGGGCCACGACGTGTCGAAGGCGACGGTCTACCGCACGATCCGCCTGCTTCTGGACGCCGGCATCATCACCCAGTCCCTGTTCGATGCGAAGCAGTCCCACTACGAGTTGCTCTACGGCCGTGAGCCGCGCGACTGCATGGTCTGCATGAAGACGGGACGGCGCATCGAGTTCACCAGCAAGGAACTCGTCGAGGTGCGCGACCGGATCTGCCGCGAGCTCGGCTGGCAGGCCGTCGGCCATCGGTTCCAGATCTTCGCCATCGCGCCGCGCGAGTGAGCGCGCGAGCCGTCGAGCGACGCCTTGAACGCGCTCGGCCTCGCCAAGACCCGTCAACTCTCGGCAACCGTCAACCCTCGTCGAACTCGGGCACATCCGTGCCCTCGATGCGGTGACGCATCATGAGCCAGTCGCCGAGATCAGCGAGCCGACAGCGCGGCGAACAGAAGGGGGCATGGGTCGACGACTCCCCCGCCGGGGGGCTGCCGCAGACAGGACAACGGGGGGGGGCGATCCGCGGCGCGCGCACCAGCAGCGACAGTCCCTCACAGAGGCGCCGCACTTCGCGATCGTCGAGCTGTGATGCGTCGATGGTGACGGTGCGTGCGGCTTCACCCCCCTCCTCGACGGCCTCCGCGTGTTCGAGCCGCAGGCGCAGTTGGCGCTGGCGCCACGGCAGCGCGCCGGTCAGGCGCTCGGGCCACTCGAGCGCGATGACGCTGTCACCCGCGAGCAACTCGTCGAAGCCGATCGAGTCGAGATCGAGCGGACCGATGCGCCACGCGTCGATGTGGGCGAGCGTGCGATCGGGCGCACGGTGATCCATGCGAAGCGTGAAGGTGGGGCTTGCCACCGCCCCGCTGTCGGCGCCGAGTCCTGCGGCGAGTCCGCGGACGAAGGTGGTCTTGCCCGCGCCGAGATCGCCGGAGAGCAGGAGCAGGACCGCGCCCGGGTGCGCCGAGGTCGAGCGGAGCAGGTCACCGAGCACCGCGCCGAACTGTTCGGTCTGCTCGGTGTCGCGCAGGTGGAAGGAGAGCGGGAACTGCTTCATGGTTGGCGCGTGTCGCGGGAAGGGCGGACTCCCCCGCCATCATGCTCGAATCCGGCGCGTCGCGCGTCCCACGACTCGGCGCCGTCGCGGATCGTCACCGCGGGCATGCGGTCGCGCACGACGCCGATGCGGGTCACGGGCACGCCGGCCACGAGCTCGGGCACCTCGCCGCGGGCGGTGAAGGCAAGCTCGTAGTCCTCGCCGTGTCCGATGGCCGCGCGGGCGTCGCAGCCCGGGGTGATGGGAACGCGCGCGAGATCGACCTCCAGCGCACGGCCGGAGCGCTCGGCGATATGCCAGAGGTCGCGGCCGAGGCCGTCGCTCACATCGATCATCGCGCCGAGCCGCTCGCCGAGCTGCTCGGCGAGCTGGTGCGCGATCGCGATCCGCGGCGTGAAGTCGAGATGGCGGCCGAGGCCGGTCGCGGGATCCCAGGCGCCGCCGATCGATCCGGTCACATAGATCCCGTCGCCGTCGCGCGCATCGGCGCGGGTCGCGAGACGAGCCCCCTCCCGCAGCGGCACCGCGAGGATGGTGACGCTGGCGATGATGGGCGCGTCGCGATGCTCCGACGGCACGGTCGCGACATCTCCGCCGACGAGCGGCGCGGACCACGCCTCGGCGGTCTCCCGAAGGCCCTCGTAGAGTCGCCATGCCGCGGCCTCTGCGATTCCTGCGGGCAGCGTGACGCAGGCGATCGTGGCGATGGGCCGCGCGGCGCCCATGGCGGCGACATCGCTGAGATTCCGCAGCACCGCCTTGCGGCCGATGAGGTACGGATCGCATCCGCGCGGCGCGTGACGGCCCTCGATCGCGCTGTCGGCGGCGACGAGCAACGCGCGCGCACCCTCGAGCGAGAGCACCGCCATGTCGTCTCCCGGCGGCACGAGCACGGTGGCGGGCAGGCGGGCGTTCAGCGCGAAGACGCGATGGAGCAGATCGAACTCCCGCATCGCGTCACCACAGGACGCGCACGAGGATCTGCGTCGCGACGAGCGCGTAGAACCCGGCGACGAGGTCGTCGATGAGGATGCCGAGCCCGCCCTCGAAGCGCTGCCAGCCGCGCGCGGGCGGCGGCTTGATGATGTCGAAGAGCCGGAACGCGAAGAACGCGATCGCGCAGGTCGCGATGATGCGCGCGTTGTTGCCGAGGCTCCAGGGCAGCCACATCAGCGCGAGCGACTGGCCGGCGATCTCGTCGGCCACGACCGCGCCGGGGTCCTTCTTGCCGAAGCGCCGCTCGGCGGACTGCCCCCAGACGAGGCACGCCAGCCCGAAGACCATGCCGACCGCCGCGAGCGCCATGTCGATGGTGCGCGGGTTGGTGTCGGCGAACGCGAGCACCATCGCGAGCGCGACCGGCGGAAGCGAACCCCAGGTTCCGGGCGCCGGACGCATCAGCCCGAGTCCCATGCCGGTCGTCATCCAGGTGCCGAGGCCATCGCCTCCGGTGCGTGCGCTCATCGACGGGGCTCCTTGGGCGTGGCGGATCCTCCGGCGGATCCCTCGGCGGGGATGTGCATCGCGCGGCGGATGTAGGTGATCGAGCTGAGCACGGTCAGGACGACGGTCGCCCAGGTCGACGCGTCGCGCAGGAACACCTGCCAGCCGTACGGCTCGACGCGCGTGCCCACATACACGCAGCATCCGACGCAGAACGACTGGATGAACATCTTGAGCTTGCCCGACCAGTCGGCCGGGAACGGAATGCCGCGCGCCTCGATGTAGGACCGCAGTCCGGTCACGAGCAGCTCGCGGAGGAGGATCACGACGACCATCCACGGGGCGATCCCCGAGCCGATCATCTGGTACTCGGGAATGGGCGCGAACAGCGGCGAGGCGAGGTAGATGAACCCGCCGAGGACGAGGGTCTTGTCCACCAGCGGATCCATGATCCGACCGAAGGTGCTCACCACGCCCCATCGGCGGGCGAGATGACCATCGAGGATGTCGGACAGGGCCGCGGTGGCGAAGAGCCCCATGCCCCAGGCGCCGAGGGTGGCGATCTCCGCGGCCGACGCGGTGCGGTCGATGCGCTCGAGCAGCGCGAAGAACACCACGGCCAGAGCCAGACGCACCAGGGTGATCGCGTTCGGAAGGGCGCGCCGCAGCGGCGTCTGCATGGGGCGGGATGCTACCCGCGCACGGTGGCGGCGTCGCCCGATTCCGTCCGCGACCGAGCCGTCCCCCGGGAGCCGCCTTGGTTGCGGGAAACCCCCGTCAGCCATACATTCCCGACCTTCCGCGGATCGCCTCGGCGCGTCCGCGGGCGACCGAGAACCTTTCCTCCGACCGATTCCAACCCGACACGACCCCCCACATGTCGTCCCCCTCATCCCTCACCCTCGTGCTGCTTGAGGCGGCTTCGGGTCTTTCGCCTGCCGTCCAGCTCACGATCGCGGCCGCCATCTGCGCGGCCGGCCTCGCGATGCTGATGCAGCCGGAGGGCCGCAAGCTCCGCATCGCGGGCACCGTGCTCGGACTCGCCGGATTCGCCATGCTCTTCGTGGAGGTCCTCAAGCGGGCCTCGCCGTCCGGTGAGGACACGGGGCTTCCGCCCGTGTTCCCCGTGGTGTTCGGCTTCCTCGCGCTCGCGGGCGCGGTGCGCATGATCACGCACCCAAGGCCTGTGTTCGCAGCGCTCTACTTCATCCTGGTGGTGATCGCGACCGCGGGCATGTTCCTGCTGCTGGGCGCGGAGTTCATGGCTTTCTCGCTCGTGATCGTCTACGCGGGCGCGATCCTGATCACCTACATGTTCGTGCTGATGCTGGCGCAGCAGTCGCCGGTCGCGGGCGTCGGCGACGCCTGGTACGACCGCATGCCGCGCGAGGCCATCTCGGCGGTCATCGTCGGGTTCGTGATCCTGGCGACGCTGTCGGACGCGTACTTCTCGAAGAAGTCGCAGGACCTCCGCAACGACACCATCGCGCGCAGCGAGCTCACCGGCACGCGCGACGCGTGGGAGCGACTCGGCCAGATGCCGAAGCTGCTGCTCGAGACCGCGCGCAAGGCCGACCCGTCGATCGCGACTCTGGCCGCCGAGAAGCCCATCGATCCGCAGACCGGCACGGTGCGCGGCAAGACCGCCGACGGTGCCGATGTGCAGGTGATCCTCGGCGCGGATCTGCTGCCGGACAACGGCCGCCAGGTCGGCGTCGACCTGGTGTCGAAGTTCCCCGCGGGACTCGAGATCGCGGGCGTGGTGCTGCTGATGGCGCTGTTCGGCGCCGTCATCCTGGCCCGCAAGCAGATCGAGCTCGGCGAGGATGAGCGCCGCGGACTCGCGGGCATGCGCCGCTTCACCGTCGAGGGTGAGGCGGGCGGATCGACCGGCGCGACCGGAGGTGCACGATGAACCAGTTCCTGACGACCCTCGCCGCCACCGGCTCCCAGACCGTGAACGCGGCGCTCCTCGTGAGCGCCCTGCTCTTCGCCATCGGACTCGTCGGCTTCCTCAGCCGCCGCAACATGATCATCATGTTCCTCTGCACGGAACTGATGTTCCAGGCTGCGGCGCTGGCGATGATCGCGTTCGGCAAGGTCCACCAGGACCTCTCGGGGCAGGTCTTCGTGATCTTCATCCTGACCGTCGCCGCCGCGGAGGCCGCGCTCGCGCTCGGTCTGGTCGTGCTGCTCTACCGCCGCCGCGAGACCCTCGACTCCGAGGCGTGGAGCGAGCTGCGCGAGGCAGCCTGACCGACGCCGACCCGACGCTCACACGAATTCTTCCGAGCCAACGAACCTCCGAGCCAACGACCATCCGCCCGACGCATGCCCTGATGCGTCTCCCGACACGAGTGCGACCGCGACAACCGAGTGCTCAACATGCTTGAACTCGCCAGCCTTCCAAACCTTGCCCACCTGATGCCCGCCGTGATCGGCGAGGCGACGAGCACCGCGATCCCCGCGGCCGTCCCGTCGCCCGAGTTCGCGTGGGCGGGCCTGATCCTGCTCCTTCCCGCGATCTCCGCGGTCCTCTGCGGCGTGTGCGCCGCGATGGGCGTCAAGAACAAGCTGCCCGGCGCGATCACCGCCGTGGCGCTGCTGGCCGCGTTCGCGACCACGCTCTCGCTGTTCCTGAAGATGCCGCAGGACGCGCCGCGCGTCATCCACCTGTTCGACTGGGTCGCGTTCGCGTGGACCGGCCAGGCGGCGACCTGGACCAGCTTCCTGGCGCCCTTCTCGCTGTACGTCGACTCGCTGACGCTCCTCTGGATGCTCTTCGTGACCGGCCTCGGGTCGCTCATCGCGATCTACGCGACCGAGTACATGGAGGCTGACGTCGGCAAGGGCTACGCGCGCTTCTTCGGCTCGGTGAGCATCTTCCTCTTCGCGATGGGCTCGCTCGTGATGGGCGGCAACCTCATCCTGCTGTACCTCGGCTGGGAAGGCGTCGGTCTCGCGAGCTACCTGCTCATCGGCTACTTCTATTCGAAGCCGAGCGCCGTCGCGGCCGCGAAGAAGGCGTTCATCATGAACCGCATCGGCGACCTCGGTCTCGCCCTCGGCGTGTTCCTGATCTGGGTCAACTACGGCACCGTCGAGTACGACGCGCTGTTCAAGGCGCTCGCCGCGGGCGGCGAGGGCGCGACGAGCGAGTGGAGCAAGGCGGCGATCCCCTACTGCCTCATGCTCGGCGCGTTCGGCAAGAGCGCCCAGATCCCGCTGTTCGTGTGGCTCCCGGACGCGATGGAAGGCCCGACGCCGGTGTCGGCGCTCATCCACGCGGCGACCATGGTCACCGCGGGCATCTACCTGATCGCGCGCACCTTCCCGCTGTTCGCGCTCGAGCCGAACGCGCTCACCGTGGTTGCGATCGTGGGTTGCGCGACGGCGCTGGTGGCCGCGA
>JBMOGJ010000138.1:0-6218 GCA_049318425.1 Phycisphaerales bacterium
GAACAGGTAGTTCGTGTCCTTCACGTCCATCGCGCCGAGGTTGTTGAGGTCGGCGTTGGCGGGAAGGATCGAGTCGTTGATCGCGAGGTCGTCGGGCGAGATGAGCGGGGTGCCCGCGGGCGCGACGATGCCGGAGTCGGCGCCGCCGGAGCTCATGAGCATGGCCATCGCGTCGGCGCCCGTCGACTGGTTCGCGATGGTCGGGAACGCGATGCGCAGGCCGAGCGCGTTCATGAAGCGCGGCGGGGCGGTCGGCGTGAACGCGTTCGCGGGGAAGATCAGCGTCGCGTCGAGGGTCTGCGTGCCGGCCGGCGCGGAGACGTAGTGGCCGATGTCGTCGAACATGAAGATGCCGCGTCCGCCGTCGGCCTTGGGCTGCGCCCAGGCGATCGGATACGCGATGCCGGAGCCGGCGCCCGACTTGCCCGCCGGGGTGCCGACGAGGCGGAACTGCGAGGCGGACATCGCGAAGCCCTGGCCCTCGGTGGTCGCGCCCGACTCGAAGCGGACGTCGACGAGGTAGGCCGGCATGGTCTGGCCATCGGGTAGCGCGACCTCGCTGGCGAGGATCGCCTTGTCGATGCGGATCGCGCCCGGTGCGGCGGTCGTGCGCGCGAGGCGTCCCGCGCGGGTGTAGGTGTCGCGGTGGAGGCCGAAGGCCTGCTGCGCGAGGTTCGGGTGCTGGCTGGCGAGGGTCGGCTTCGACAGGGTCGGCGCGAACGCGCCGCGCGAGGTCGCGGAGTAGAAGTCCGCGGCGTACACGTGCATCGGCACCCAGAGGGCGAGCGAGGCCGTGTTCGGCTGGCCGCGCGACGACGAGGTGCGGGCCGAGCCGACGACGCCCACGATGTCGCGCGAGCTGTGGGTGTGGCCGATGCCGATGAGCGCCACGCCGACGGTGAGCACCGCCGCCGCCGCGCCCATCACGCCGCCGACGCCGAGGTTCGCCCAGTGCGGGAAGTTCAGGTTGTCGGGCGCGAGCTTGTCGGCCGCGAGGCGGAACACGAAGAGGTAGACGGCGAAGGGCAGCAGGAGGCCGATGCCCATCGCGTACGGCTGGAGGCTCGGGATGCCGAGGAAGATCTCGCCCACCGGCTCCCAGGTGGCGAAGGCGAGCACGCCCGCCGCGATCACGCAGACGAGGTGCAGGACCGCGCTGAAGAGGCCCTGGTTCGCCCACCAGTAGGCGATCAGGCCTGCGAAACCGAGCACGAGGATGTTGAGGACTGCGTCCATGTCGTTGTTCCTTCGCGGCGCGCGTGGCGCCGGGTCTCATTCGGCGCGCGCGGCGCCGGGTGTGTTGGTTGGATCAGGCGTTCTTGCCCGGGGCGGATGCGGACGGCGCTGCGGCGGCCTTGGTGCCGACGGCCGCCGAACTCGACTGCTTCGGCGCGAAGATGCGCTGCACTTCCTCGAGGCTGGTGTCGCCGGTGCGGACCTTGAGCAGCGCGGCCTCCTGGAGCTGGAGCATCTTCTGCTCGCGGACGGCGCGCGCGTACGCGGTGCGGAAGTCGTTCTCCGACAGCAGGCGGCGCGCCTCGTCGTCGAGCGAGAGCACCTCGTAGATGCCCGACTGGCCGAAGTACGCGGAGCCCTGGCAGACCGGGCAGTCCTCGATGCGGTTCTTCACCTGCACCTTGCCGCTCGGACGGAAGAGCTGGACTTCCTTGCCCGCGGGGATGCCGAGCTTCTTCGCCTGCTCGGGCGCCGGCGTGAAGCCGCTCTTGCAGTTCGGGCACAGCGTGCGGAGCAGGCGCTGGTGCACGACGCCGGAGAGGCAGCGCGTCGCGATCTTGGGGTCGCCCACCGCCTGCATCCAGATCGCGATGGCCGAGGCCATGCTGTCGGACGGGATCAGCACGTAGACGAGCGGCGACTCCATGCCCATGAGCGCGGCGGCCTTGGCGCTGCCGGGCTCGGAGATGTCGCCGCAGAGGACGACGTCGGGGTCGCGGCGGATGATCTTGGTGAGCGCGGCGGCGAAGTCCTCGACGCCCGGCTCGGGCTCGAACATCTTGTGGTCGACGCCCTCGACGCGGAACTGCGGGTCGCGCTCGAGGGTCTTGACGTTGCTGGTGTACGCGTCGTGGCGGCCGATGAGCGCGTAGCCGAGGGTGGTGAGGCCCTGGCCCGCGGGCGCGCTGACGAGGATGACGCCCTTGCGGCGCTCGAGCTTCTCGAACGCGCGGAGCGCGTCGAGCTGCGCGGGGGCGAGGCCGATGGTGTCGATCGACTTGCCGAAGCGCGAGTCGCGGTCGAAGTCGATGCGCACGGTCTGGCCGCTGCTCGATCCGCTCGAGGTCACGAAGAGGTCGGTGCGGCCGGCGGGGCCGTCCATCTTGCACTTGCCGGTCTGCTTGCGGCGGCGGTCGGCGGGATCGAGGCCGGCGAGGCGCTTGATCATGTCGATGGCGGCGTTGCCGACGTCGGGCGGCAGCGCATCGCGCTTGCTGCGGACGCCGTCGACGGTCATGGTCACGCCCACACCCTGTTGGGTGCTGGTGAGGTCGACGCGGGTCGCGCGCGACTCGATCGGGCCGACGAGGACCTGCTCGGCCGCGAGGTAGACCGCGATCTTCGGGTCCTCCTTCTGCGGCACGGGCTCCTTCTCGCCCTTCGAGCTCGTGAAGAGCACCGACGCGGCCTTCTCGGCGGAGGCCTTGCGGCGCGCCTCCATGGCCTTCGCGAGGCCCTCGCCGCCGAGCTTGAAGCGCTCGCCCTCGGGGACGCGCGGGTCGCGGTACTTCCAGTAGCCGTACATGGTGCCGACCATCATGCCGAGCGCGAGCACCCAGCCGATCCAGAAGATCGGGATCAGGATGCAGGCGACGAGCGAGAGGATCGCGACGCCGATGAGGACGGCGTTGATCTTGGCCACCGGCAGCGTGAAGCGGCGGGCGTCGGCCTCGAACTTGGCCACGAAGCGCATGTACGGCACGAAGATCGCGACGAGCATGATCGGCTTCGCGATGCTCATCAGGATCTGGGCTTCGGCGAGGATCGCGGCGGGGGGCGTGAGGAGTTCGTTCATGGATTCTCTCGGACTGGGTCGGGAGTGCTGTACGGATCGCGGTCGTCGTCGGATGCCCCGGGCGGATGCGTTCCGCCGGGGGGCATGCGCCGTGGCCCTTAGCCGATGCCCTTGAGGCGCATCTTGAGCTCCTCGGGCTTGGGGGTGGCCTCGAGCGCGATGCGCTGGTGGATCATGTTGTCCTCGACGAGCTTCACGAGCGCGCTGGTGAAGTCGAGCATGCCCTCGTCGTGGCTCTGCTTGATGATCTCGAGGAGCTCGCCCTCGCGGCCGTCCAGGATGTACTTCTGGACCGCGGGGTTGTTGATGAGGATCTCGATCGCGGGGATGCGCGCGATGTGCGCGTGCAGCGTAGGCAGCAGCTTCTGGTAGATGACCGCGCGCAGGTTGTACGCCAGCAGCTTGCGGATCTGGTCGCGCTCGTTCTCGGGGAAGAGGTCGTAGATGCGGCCGAAGGTCTGCCACGCCGAGCTGGCGTGGATGGTTCCGAACACGAGGTGGCCGGTCTCGGCGGCGCGGATGGCGGCCTCGAAGGTCTCGTAGTCTCGCATTTCGCCGACGAGCACGACGTCCGGGTTCTCGCGCACGAGGGCGCGCAGCGCGTCGTTGAAGTTCGTCGCGTCGATGCCGATCTCGCGCTGGTTGATGGTCGCCTTGGCGTCGTTGAAGATGTACTCGATCGGATCCTCGATCGTGATGATGTGCACCTTCTTGCGCTGGTTCACGTAGTCGAGCATCGACGCGATCGAGGTCGACTTGCCCGAGCCGGTGACGCCGGAGAAGAGGATCAGGCCCTGCGCGGCCATCGAGATGTCGCCGAGGATCGGCGGGAGGAACAGCTCCTCGAACTTCTTGATCTGGCTGGTGATGAGACGCGCGGCGAGCGAGGGGCGGCCGCGGGCCATGAAGAGGTTCACGCGGAAGCGGCGGCTGGTGGCGCCGTCGGTGTCGCCGTCCTTCACGTAGTCGTAGGCGAAGTCGATCGAGCCGTGGCGCGCGAAGTAGTCGAGCTGGTTCGGGTCGAGGATGTCCTTCGCGACCTGGAACATGATGTCCGGGGTGCAGACCGCGGTCTCGAGGTCCTTGAGCACGCCGCGGTGGCGCACGCGCGGGCGCAGGCCGCTCTTCACGATCAGGTCGGAGCCCTCGACGCGGATGATCGCCTCGAGCCAGGAAACCCAGGCCTTCTTGCCCTCTCCGGCGGCGGTGCCGCGGTGGTTGACCGACAGGGGAACGAGCAGTTCGTTGCGGGCTGCGCTCATGCGTGTACCTTCCGGTGCCCAGCGCGCCCCGATGCGGGGACTGGGCGATGACTCTGCGTGACCGGCGACGCCGGGGACTCTCCGTGATGCCCGCACCGCCGGTGCGTGGCACATCCGCCGCGGACCGCGGGGAAGTCCCGCACCTTACCGCAAACGCCGTCTGAACGGAATCCCCGCAGGTTCTCGGGCGGGTGGATTTGACGGACGGCGGGGCGTCCTGCATGATCCCTCGATGGAATCGAAGATCGTCCTCGATGGCATCACGTTCGATGATGTCCTCCTCATTCCCGCGTACAGCGAGCTGACCCCCGACCTCGTCGACACCACGACGCGGCTGACCCGCGGGATCTCGCTGCGCATCCCCCTGATCAGCGCCCCGATGGACACCGTCACCGAGGCTGCGCTCGCCATCGCGCTGGCGCAGGAGGGCGGCATCGGCATCGTCCACAAGAACCTGCCGCCGGACCTGCAGGCCCGCGAGGTCGCGAAGGTCAAGCGCAGCGAGAACGGCGTCGTGGTCGATCCCGTGACCCTGTCTCCGGAGGACACCGTGGGCCGCGCCGCGAAGCTGATGGCCGAGCAGGGCGTGTCCGGCTTCCCCGTCACCGCCGACGGCACCAGCCGCGGCGAGGTGGTCGGCATCCTCACCCGCCGCGACATGAAGTTCCTCAACGGCCGCAGCGAGGCGAAGGTCGGCGAGGTGATGACGAAGGACAAGCTCGTCACCGCGCCGCACGACACCAAGCCCGTCGACGCCGAGCGCATGATGAG
This sequence comes from Phycisphaerales bacterium, assembly GCA_049318425.1. Classification (GTDB taxonomy): domain Bacteria; phylum Planctomycetota; class Phycisphaerae; order Phycisphaerales; family SM1A02; genus QWPT01. The sequence goes on from JBMOGJ010000138.1 coordinate 5,065, forward strand.
CCAGGCCCGCGTCGAGAAGCTCCTGCTCGTCGACGCGCAGCGCCGGCTCAAGGGTCTGATCACGATGCGCGACCTCGAGAACGTGCGCACGCATGCGAACGCGTGCCGCGACGCGCGCGGCCGCCTGCGCGTGGGCGCGGCGATCGGCGTGCGCCAGTTCGAGCGCGCCGAGAAGCTGCTCGCCGCCGAGGTCGATGTGCTCGTGATCGACACCGCGCACGGCCACTCGAAGAACGTGATCGAGACGGTGCAGGGCGTCAAGAAGCGCTTCAACATCGAGGTCATCGCGGGCAACGTCGGCACCGCCGACGGCGCGAAGGCGCTTATGGACGCGGGCGCCGACGCGGTCAAGGTCGGCATCGGCCCGGGCTCGATCTGCACCACGCGCGTCGTGACGGGCGTGGGCATGCCGCAGATCACCGCGGTGATGGAGGCGGTGCGCGCCTGCGATCCGCAGGGGGTTCCCGTGATCGCCGACGGCGGCATCCGCCAGTCGGGCGACATCGCGAAGGCCATCGCCGCAGGCGCGTCCTGCGTGATGCTCGGCTCGATGTTCGCCGGTCTCGACGAGAGCCCGGGCGAGGTCGTGCTGCACCGTGGCCGCCGCTTCAAGAGCTACCGCGGCATGGGCAGCGAGGGCGCGATGAGCCTCGGCTCCAGCGACCGCTACGGTCAGGCGGGCATCAAGGATGCGCGCAAGTTCGTGCCCGAGGGCGTCGAGGGCATGGTGCCGTACCGCGGCGCGCTCGCCGACTACGTCTACCAGATGGTCGGCGGCGTGCGCAGCTCGATGGGCTACTGCGGCTGCCGCACGCTCGAGGAGTTCCGCCGCAACGCGCGCTTCGTGCGCGTGTCGGGCGCGACCGTCATCGAGAACCACCCGCACGACATCACCATCACCAAGGAAGCGCCGAACTACACGGCCGGCGTGCGCGGGGAGTGAGCGCGCGTGCGTGATCAACGGCGATGCGGGTGTGGACGGCTCCGCGCCGGCGGGCGTCTGCGCGAGTGCACGCGGCGGCGCGATTCCGGACGCCTGCGCGAACCCGATCGCTCACGCGAGGATCGGCTCGATCACGTGCCCATGCACGTCGGTCAGGCGCCGGTCCGCGCCGTTCTGCCGCCAGGTGAGCTTGGTGTGGTCGATGCCGAGG
>JBMOGJ010000139.1:0-6205 GCA_049318425.1 Phycisphaerales bacterium
CGCGCGACGCCGCGCCCAAGCTCGCCGAGATCGTCGACACCGGCGGCTACGGCGTCTACATGGCCGAGGGCGGGCGCTTCGACGACGCGGGCGAGGACCTCACCCGCCTGACGCCGCAGATCGAGCAGCAGATCCGGGCGGGCGTGCAGGGCGCGCAGCTGATCCTGTTCGTGATCGACGCGCAGACCGGCGTGACCGGGCTCGACGAGCGGATCGCCCGGCTCGTCCGCGAGGCGGGCCGGTCGGACCGGGTCATGCTGGTCGCCAACAAGGTCGACGACGACAGCTGGATCCCCGCGGCGCAGGACGCCTGCAGCCTGGGCTTCGGCGAGCCGGTGATGACGAGCGCGTCGAGCGCGTTCGGGAAGCGGGCGTTCCTCGAGGCGATCTACGAGCGCCTGCCGGAGTGGGTCGAGCCGGTGGTCGATCCCGAGATGAAGATCGCGATCGTCGGCCGCCGCAACGCCGGCAAGTCGACGCTGATCAACGCGCTCGCGGGCGAGCCGCGGGTGATCGTGAGCGAGATCGCGGGCACGACGCGCGACTCGATCGACGTGCGCTTCGAGCTCGACGGCCACGCGTTCATCGCGATCGACACCGCGGGCGTGCGCAAGCGCAAGAGCTGGGCCGACGACATCGAGTACTACTCGCACCAGCGCGCCAAGGAGGCGATCACGCGCGCCGACGTGTGCGTGCTGCTGCTCGACGCGCGCGAGGAGGTCACGCAGATCGAGAAGCGGCTCGCGCTCGCGCTCATGGAGCAGCACAAGCCGACCGTGATCGCGGTCAACAAGTGGGACCTCGTCGAGGCCAAGCTCAAGACGAGCGACTACATCGACTACCTGACGCAGGAGCTGTTCGCGCTCGACTTCGCGCCGCTGGTGTTCCTCTCGGCGGCGGAGTCGAAGGGCGTCGGCGAGCTCATCAAGGTGTGCTCGAACCTCTACGCGCAGACGAACCACCGCGAGACCACCGGCCGCCTGAACGCGGCGATCCGGTCGATCCTGGCCGAGCGCGGGCCGAGCTCGAAGCTGGGCACGAAGGCGAAGATCTTCTACGTGTCGCAGATCGCGACGGCGCCGCCGACGATCGCGATGGTGGTCAACAAGCCCGACATGTTCGAGGGGCAGTACGAGAAGTACCTGGTGAACCAGCTCCGCGAGATGCTGCCGTTCTCGGAGGTGCCGATCAAGATGGTGTTCAGCGAGCGCAAGCGGCTGACGCCCGAGGAGCTGAAGTCGCGCCGCAAGGCGGGCGTCGAGGTCGGCGAGGGCGATGGGCTCGGCGAGGCGCTCGGCGAGGAGATGGGGTACGGGGACTGACCGCGCGGCGCTGGGCATGGGCGCTGCGGGAGTCGGTGCCCTGCCGTGAGTGCCCGCAGGCGAAGCCTGCGGAGAGGGTGATGTGGGGCGTGGCGCGGTTGAGGTCGCGGGTCATCCGTTCCGCAGACTGCGTCTGCGGGCGCTCACGTCTGGCCCGGCACTCGCGTCGGGCTGGAGACTCGCGTCAGGCTGGGCACTCGCGAAGAGTGGTTTGTGAGACGGGTTGGCAGCCTGTGTTCGCGTGTCGCTTGATGTGAGTGCCCGCAGGCAAAGCCTGCGGAGAGGGTGATGTGGGGTGTGGCGCGGTTGAGGTCGCGGGTCATCCGTTCCGCAGACTGCGTCTGCGGGCACTCATGTCGGACCCGGCACTCGCGTCTGCGGGCACTCACGGTCAGCGGAATTGGGCGGCGGATCCGCGCGCGGAGTTGCAATCCGCATGCGGAAGCGGGGAATCGACGCCCGCGACGCGAGGCGGCGTCGGAGGCGCGGAAACACAATCGACTTCGCCGCAGGCGAACCACTGGAAGTCGCGTGGGGGACCCGTAGCCTCGCGGGATGCCGCGCGATGCCCAGCCACCCACATGGTTCGTGACCTTCTCCTGCGAGGGGCGTAAGGCCTGGCTTGCGTCGCCGCGCGTCCGCGATCGGATCGCCGAGAGCTTCCGTCTGGCGGCGGAGGATGGTGCGATCGCGCTGCATGCGTGGGTCTTGATGTCGAACCATGTCCATGTGCTTGCGACCGATGGCCGCGGCTCGGTGGCGGCGTGGCTCTCGTCGTTCCGACGGGACTTCTCGCAGACCGCGCGGAAGGAGCTCGGCGCGGATCTCCCCGAGGAGGCGCGATCGGGACGGTTCTGGTTGCGCGGCGGTGGGCATCGGCGGCCGATCTGGTCATGGCAGGAGTTCCGGCAGAAGGTCCGCTACATCCACGCGAATCCGGTGCGGGCCGGGCTCTGCGCGTCGGCGACGGAGTGGCGATGGAGCTCCGCCGCGGAGTACAGCGGTCGCCAGCGGTCGGACATGCCGATCATCGAGGATCCTCCGGAGGGGCTGGTGGATCTGCTTTGGTGGAAGGGGACAGCGGATCCGTTCGGCGTGGACCGGGGGTGATGCGGGATGGGCGCGGTGTGGCGGGGAGGGTTGGGCGGGAGAAGGGCGGGGGTTGGGTGAGGTTGTGGGGTCATCCGTTCCGCAGACTGCGTCTGCGGGCACTCACGTCTCGCGGGTCTCACGGCCGGCGGCACGCACGGCGGAGCGCGGTTGCGCGGGTCGCCCGCTACACTTGCCGCCCGATGTCGATCTTTCCACTGCCGATGTTCGAGCGCGATGCGGACCCGAAGTTCCGCGATGGTCTCTCGGATGAGGAGATCTACGCGCGGCTCAAGCCGCCGACCTCGATCGTGGTGAAGTTCGGGCGCATGAAGCTGATCGGCGAGTACCCGTACCGCGGCGACGCGAAGCCGGGCTGCGGATCGAAGCTGGTCATCCGGACCTTCCGCGCGATCGAGATCGCGGAGATGCTCACGACGACCTGCTCCAACTCGGGCTGCGGCAAGAGCGTGTCGCGGTCGGAGATGCTGAACTACATCGAGAACTCGGGCGGCCGCGACTATCCGTTCCAGACCAACGGCGAGATCCTGCGGGTCGCGACCGTCGAGGACCTGAACCGCGCGGCGGCGTGCACCGACAAGGCGCGCGGATCGCTCGCGCGCGTGCGCGAGCTGGCGGCGGACGCGAAGTTCCCCGCGAAGATCGTCGACCTCGAGCTGACGCTCGACGAGTCGCTGCTGCTCGTCTACTACCTGTGCGACGAGCGCATCGACTTCCGCGAGCTGGCGCAGACGCTGGCGCGCGAGTTCGGCTGCCGGATCGAGATGCGCCAGGTGGGTGCGCGCGACGAGGCGCGGCTGGTGGCCGACTACGAGCGCTGCGGGCAGCACTGCTGCTGCAAGAACTTCCTCAAGGTGCTCAAGCCGATCTCGATGCGCGCGGCCAAGATCCAGAAGGCGACGCTCGATCCGCTCAAGATCTCGGGGCGCTGCGGCCGCCTGATGTGCTGCCTGCGCTACGAGGACGCGACCTACGAGGAGCTCCGCAAGCGCCTGCCCAAGAACAAGTCCCGCGTGGGCACGGCCGAGGGGCCGGGCATCGTGGTCGACACCAAGATCCTGGTGCAGCTGGTGCTGGTGCGGCTCGACCCCGCGCCGGGCGAGCTCGGCTACGGCCGCGAGATCGCGGTGCCGGTCGAGGAGCTGATGGATCCCGACAAGTGCCCCGCGCCGGGCACGGTGCAGAGCTCCGACCCGCTGCGCGGCATGAGCGCGCGCTCGGTCAAGGAGAAGCTCGCCGCCGAGCGCAGCACGAAGCTGGCCAAGCAGGACCGCTTCCGCGATGCGAGCATCGCGAAGGAGGGGGAGAAGGGCGAGGGTTCGCGCGGTGAGGGCTCGCGTGGCGAGGCTTCCCGTGGTGATGGCTCCCGTGGTGATGGCGCCCGCGCAGAGCGCCGTGCCTCGCGCGGCGAGCGCAAGGGAGAGCGTGGCGAGCAGAAGCCCGGACGCGGTGGTCGGCCGGAGCGCGGCGCTGCGACCGATGGAGGCGCTGCGGCGGCTCCGCAGGCGGACGGCGAGGTTGCGTCGGTGTCCGGAGGCGCGGCAGGCGCCGCGGGCGCTGCACCAGGGGTCGACGGCGAGGCGCCCACCAAGAAGAAGCGTCGGCGCCGCAAGAAGAAGGGCGGCGCGGGTGCGGTCGATGCCAACGGGGCGCCCATCGTGGGCGGCGGAGCGCCGTCGTCGATGGCGCCGCGCGGTGGCGCGTCGGACGACGCCGATGCCGATGGCGACGGCGATGACGGCGAGTCCGACGGAGACTTCGAGGGCGGCGCCGAGTCCGGTTCCGAGCAGGGCGGTTCGGCCGCCGGTCGCGGTGCCGACGGCGGCGCCGCGGGCGATGCGCCGCGCAAGAAGAAGCGTCGGCGCAAGCGTCGGCGCGGTGGTGGCGCGAACGGTGGCGGCGGCGGTGGTGGCGGAGGCCCCTCGGATTCCAGCACGCCGCCGGCCTGATTGGCCGATGGAGAGGCCCTGACCGAGCAACACGCATGACGCAACCGACGCCCAATCAGCCGCAGAACCCGACGGATGCCACCCAGTCGATGCCCATGCAGCCGGCGCCGACCGAGTCGATGGGAGCGCCGTCGACGGCCGCGTCCTCGGGGGCCCCGTCTTCAGGAGCCCCGTCTTCAGGAGCCACATCCTCCGCGTCGCCGTACGCGAAGTCGCCGCGCACCGCGGTTGCGCACGCGAAGCCCGAGGAGGAGACGAACATCGTCGAGACCCTGCAGTCGCTGGTCGTGGCGTTCGCGCTCGCGATGAGCGTGCGCAGCTTCGTGACCGAGGGCTTCGTGATCCCCACCGGCTCGATGGCGCCGACGCTCATGGGCGCGCACCTGCGGCTGACCAGCCCGGCGACCGGCTACTCGTATCCGATCGATGCGGGCCCGGCGGCGGATGTCCGCCGGCAGCTGGGACCGAACTACCGCGACTTCGGCCGCGGCGTGTACGACCCGATGCTGTCGGTGACCGATCCGCTCGCGCAGGTCGGCAACGAGACCGTGCTCCGCGAGGCGCGCATGGGCGACCGCGTGCTGGTGCTGAAGTACCTCTACGCGTTCAGCGAGCCGAAGCGCTGGGACGTGGTCGTGTTCAAGAACCCGACCGATCCGAACGGCGACGCGGCGAACTTCATCAAGCGGCTTGTCGGCCTGCCGGACGAGCAGCTGCTGATGCTCGACGGCGACATCTTCACCGCGCCGCTCGGCGCCGACCGCTCGAAGTTCGAGATCCAGCGCAAGCCCGAGATGGTGCAGCGCGCGGTGTGGCAGGAGGTGCACCACTCCGACTTCGCGCCCGTCGATCCGCTGGCGGTGGCGAAGGCGTTCGGCCGGCCGTGGGCGGGCGTGCCGTGGGAGCCGACCGGATTCGACCTCGGCGCGAAGGGCAACGCGCGCGCGTGGCGCCACGACGGCGCGGGCGCGGCGACGCTGTTCTGGCGCTGGGACGTGATGCAGGTCAACGACTTCACGCCCTACAACCTGTGGCGCGACATCCCGCTGTCGCAGCGCTATCCGGTGAGCGATCTCCGCGTGTCGATGGCGCTCGAGGCGGAGCAGCCCGAGAAGCTCTCGGCGAACTACCTGCTGGAGACCCGCCGCCGCGCGATGCACTTCTCGCTCGCGGGCGGCAAGGCGTCGCTGCGCATCGAGCGCGCGAAGGAGTCGCCGTCCGATCCGGCCGAGGTGCTCGCCGAGCGGTCGGCCGAGTTCGAGCTTCCGCCCGCGGGCGTGCAGTGCGACGTGGAGTTCTGGCATGTCGACCAGCGGCTCTCGATCTGGGTGAACGGGCGCGAGATCGTCGGTCTCGAGTACGCCTTCGACTCGCTCGAGGACCGTCTGACCAGCTCGTTCTACGGACGCACCGTCGAGGACTACCTGCGCACCGCGACCGTGCAGCAGCCGACGCCGCCGAAGATGCTGCTGCGCTTCGAGGGCTCGCCGCTCACGCTGCACCGGGTGCGCGTCGACCGCGACCTCTACTACCGCCCGGCGGTGCTGCGCGAGGACGAGTTCAACCAGCCCGAGGAGAACGGCCTGCCGATCTCCGGCGCGGCGTTCGGCACCGACTTCAGCAAGCCCGCGGTGCTCGAGGCGGACCAGTTCATGATGTGCGGCGACAACAGTGCCGCGAGCCGCGATTCGCGGCTGTGGGGGCGTCCGAGTCCGCTCGTGACCAGCCTGTTCGGCGAGGACGCGCCGTTCATCGTGCCGCGTCCGCTGCTGCTCGGGAAGGCGTGGTGCGTGTACTTCCCCGCGCCCGTGAGCCCGATGGAAG
>JBMOGJ010000140.1:0-6202 GCA_049318425.1 Phycisphaerales bacterium
CCGCGCATCGACTTGATGAGCGCGCTCGCGAGGTCGTAGTGCTCGTCGCCGTCGCGGTCGAACACCGGCACCTTGCCGTCGAGCGCTGCGCGCGCGAGCGCGAGGTCGATGCGTGGATGCGCGGCGCCGCGCACCGCGCTCGCCGCGGTCTCGAGCGCGCTCAGCGCCCGGCGCACATCGCCGTCGCAGGTGCGGGCGAAGTGCGCGCACGCCTCGTCGTCGATCGCGAGGCCCGCGAGACCCACGCCGTCCTCGTGCGCGATCGCGCGGCGGATCACCCGCGCGACCTCGTCCTCGCCGAGCGGCTGGAACTTGAACACCACCGAGCGCGACAGCAGCGCGGGCGCGACCGCCCAGGTCGGGTTCTCGGTGGTCGCGCCGAAGAGCACCACGCTTCCCGCCTCGACGCCCTCGAGCAGCGCGTCCTGCTGGTTGCGCGCGAGCCGGTGGATCTCGTCGACGAAGAGCAGCGTGCGCCGCCCCGACTCGCCGAGCCTGCGCGCCGCGGACTCGATCTTGTCGCGCAGCTCCTTCACGCCGGTGGTCGCGCCGTGCGCGCGGTCGGTGTACGCGCCCGTGCGCGCGGCGATCACCTCGGCGAGCGTGGTCTTGCCGGTGCCGGGCGGGCCGGCCACGATCATCGACTGCAGCGCGTCCTGCTCGATCAGCCGCCGCAGCAGCGATCCGGGCGCGAGGCAGTGCTGCTGGCCCGCCATCTCGTCGAGCGTCCGCGGACGCACGCGCACCGCGAGCGGCGCGGCCTTCGCGCGGCGCTCGGTGCGGATCGGGGACCAGAGGTCGTCGGCCATGGGCCACGCATCCTACGACCTCACAGCCCGCGCCGAAAATCTCCGAGAATCCGCCGAGGCTCTTCCCAATCGCCGCGCCTTCACGAAGATGCGGCGATGGAACGCAAGATCGCCGTCGGCATCGTCGTCACCGCCACCCTCTCCGGCGCAGGCCTGCTCGCGGTCGCGCTCTCGACCGTGATCTCGCTGCCGAGCGCGCAGAGCGACGCGCTCGCCTCGGCGAAGGACACGGTGAAGTCCGCGATCGATGCGCCCCGACCCGACGCGCCCCGACCCGATTCGTCCTCCTCCGGCGCCGCGAAGCCCGCCCCCGCGCGGCCGAAGCTCGAGACCCCGTCGTGGATCTGGGCGCCCGCGCAGGGCGGCGCCGCCGCCGCACCCGACGCCGTGGTGCTCGCGCGCGCGTTCACGCTCGACGCGCCCGCGAAGTCGGTGCGCATCGTCGCCGCGGTCGACAACGCCGCGCGCATCCTGCTCGACGGCCGCGAGGTCGGCGTCTCGAGCGACTGGGGCTCGCCGGTCGAGATCGAGGTCGGTGACCTCGCCGCCGGCGCGCACGAACTCTCGATCGACGCGCGCAACGAGGGCGGCCCCGCGGGCGCCGTCGCGATGATCGAGTACACCGACGCCTCCGGCGCGCGCACGCGCCTCGTGAGCGACGCGTCGTGGAAGGCGAGCGGTCCGTGGTCGTCGGCGCCCGTCGCCGTCGCCGCGCTCGGCAAGCTCGGCGCAGCCCCCTGGGGCGACGCGCCGGCCGCATCCTTCGGCGGCGCGCAGCTCGGCGACATCGAGCGCTCGATCGCGGTCCCGCCCGGATTCATCTGCGAGCTCGTCTACGTCGCGCCCAAGTCGCGCGGATCGATCGTCGCCCTCGCCACCGACGACGCGCGCGGCCGCCTGATCGCGAGCGCGCAGTACGGCCGCATGTTCGCCATCACGCCCTGCCGCGACGGCGCCCCCGAGACCGAGAGCAAGGTCGACCTCATCGAGCCCGAGATCGGCCGCGCGCACGGCGTGCTCGTCGTCGACAACGACCTCTTCGCCGTGGTGAACGAGGGCAACCCCGCCGAGCGCGGCCTCTGGCGCCTGCGCGACGGCAACCGCGACGGCACCTACGACGAGAAGAAGTTCCTCGCCTCGATGGCCCGCGACGGCGGCGAGCACGGACCGCACCAGGTCGTCCTCGCGCCCGACGGCTCGCTCTGGATCGTCGGCGGCAACCACTGCGCCCCGCCCGACGCGGCGCTCACCGACTCGCGCGTGCCGCTGATCTGGCAGGAGGACATCATCTTCTCCCGCCTCTGGGATCCGAACGGCCACGCCGTCGGCGTGATGGCGCCCGGCGGCTGGATCGCGCGCACCGACCGCGAGGGCTCGAAGTGGGAGCTCGTCACCGCGGGCTTCCGCAACAGCTACGACGTCGCGTTCGACGAGGTCGGCCGCGCCTACACCTTCGACAGCGACATGGAGTGGGACATGGGCCTGCCGTGGTACCGGCCCACGCGCGTGTGCGAGCTCGCGAGCGGCGTCGACTACGGCTGGCGCTCGGGCAGCGGCAAGTGGCCGTCGTGGAGCCCGGACTCGCTGCCGCCGGCGGTCGATGTCGGCCCCGCGTCGCCCACCGGCATGCTCGCCTCGGCGGGCCTGCAGTTCCCCGCGCCGTGGAACGACTGCATGTTCTTCCTCGACTGGACCTACGGCACGATGTGGGCCGGCTGGCCGACCGACGAGTCGAAGGACGCCTCGACCCCGAACTTCCGCATCGAGCCGTTCATGGCGGGCCGGCCGCTGCCGCTCACCGACGCGGTGGTGATGAACGGCGCGATGTACGTCGCGGTCGGCGGGCGCAACCTGCCGAGCGCGGTGTTCCGCGTGCGCGCCGAGCAGCCGATCGCGGTGAAGCGCGCGCCGAAGCCCGTGCCCGCCGCGCTCGCCGAGCGCCGCGAGCTCGAGAAGTTCCACCGTCCGATGGAGTGGGCCGCGGGCCCCGCAGCGGTCTCGGTCGCGTTCCCCGCGCTCTCCTCGGAGGACGCGGGCGTGCGCAGCGCCGCGCGCATCGCGCTCGAGCACCAGGCCCCGGCGCAGTGGCGCGAGCGCGCGCTCGCGGCGACCGACCCGCAGTCGGCGATCCTCGCGCTCGTCGCGCTCTGCCGCGCGGGCGAGGCCGAGGTCGACGGCACGCCGATCGCCGCGCGCCTGGTCGCGCTCGAGCCCACCGTGCGCGGCACCGCGTTCGAGAAGCCGTGGCTGCGCGCCTGCGAGCTCTGGTTCCTGCGCATGGCGTCGAAGTCGGCGTCGGTCGGCGGCGGCGACGCGCTCCGCGACGCCGTGCTCGCGCACTTCCCGGCGAAGGACGGCGTCGCCGACGCGTCCGAGCTCGACATGCACCGCGCCGCGTTCCTCGCCAAGATCGGCTCGCCGAAGGCGGTCGAGGTCTCGGTCGCGCTCCTCGAGCGGCCCGACGTGCGCAGCGCGCCGCAGATCGACGCGGCGCTCCTCGCGCGCGGCGGACCCTACGGCAAGGCCGTGCAGGACATCATCGCCAACGCGCCCGCGACCATGAAGATCGGCCTCGTGCACGCCATGCGCGACGCGAAGAACGGCTGGAACCCCGACCTCCGCATGCGCTTCGCGCGCGCGGTGGCGAACCTCCGCAAGGCGAGCGGCGGCAACAGCTACGCCGGCTTCCTCTCGCGCATGACCGAGGAGTTCATCGCCCTCGCCCCCGAGGGTGAGCGCGAGTTCCTCGCCTCGACCGCGGCGGGCAAGAGCGCCAACGAGCCCGCGGTCGCGCCGCGCGGTCCGGGCCGCACCTGGACCACCGAGGCCATCCTCGCGCTGTCGCCCAAGCTCTCCGCCGGCCGCGACCACAAGGAGGGCCTGCGCGCCTTCCGCGCCGCGCAGTGCGCCCAGTGCCACCGCGCGGGCGGCACCGGCGGCAGCGGCGGACCCGAGCTGTCGGGCGTGTCGCGCCGCTTCTCGCCCGAGGATCTCGCCGCGGCGCTCGTCGACCCGAGCCGCACGGTGAGCGACCAGTACCAGAACACCGACATCGTGCTCAAGAACGGCCGCACCGTCACCGGCCGCGTGGTCGCCGACTCGAAGGATGCGGTCGAGGTGCGCACCAGCCTGCTCTCCGAGGCGCGCGACACCATCGCCCGCGCCGACATCGCCTCGATGGCGCCGAGCAAGGTCTCGCCGATGCCGGCGAACCTGCTCGACACGCTCTCCGAGGGCGAGCTGCTCGACCTCCTCGCGTTCCTGCGCGCGGGCGGCGACGCCGGCGACCCGGCGTTCGCCAAGATCGACGACGACGGCTTCCTCGAGATCTTCTCCTCGTCCAACGCGAACCCGTCCGCGCTCGCGGCGTTCACCTACGACCCGCGCTTCTGGTCGCTCGAGAACGGCGCGATCGTCGGCCGCACCACGACCGCGAATCCCGCGCCGCACAACACCTTCCTGATCTGGAACGGCGAGGTCCGCGACTTCGAGCTCGAGGTCGAGATGAAGGTCGTCGGCAACAACTCCGGCGTCCAGTACCGCAGCGTCCCCTTCGAGGGCGTCCGCCTGCGCGGCCCGCAGATCGACGCCCACCCGGCGTCCAACTACGTCGCGATGCTCTACGAGGAGGGCGGCCGCGGCATCCTCGCCGAGCACGGCCTCAAGACCGTGATCGCCGCCGACGGCACCCGGACCACCACGCCGCTCGAGCGCGCGGGTCCGTCGCCCGACATCTCCGAGTGGCGCACCTACCGCGTCGTCGCCAAGGGCAACGCCATGCGCCACGCCCTCGACGGCCTGCCGACCGCGGCGCTCGTCGACGACTCCAAGGATGCCCCGAAGGGCGCGAGCATCGGAATCCAGATCCATGCGGGCGAACCCACCGAGGTTCGCGTGCGAAAGTTGCGCCTTCGCCGCCTCGACGGCTGACCGTTATCAGCCAAAAGCGTTCAATCTTCGGTACGTCGCCCCAGCGACGCGCTTTCCAGTGAGTTTGCCGAAGGCAAAGCGCCGTTCGGACGATATTTATGCGCACCCCGATCCTCGGCCAGCACGGCCGTGGCCGGGCCCCGAGTCTCCCGACGTCGGGTCATTGAGTCTCCCGACGTCGGGTCATTGAGTCTCCCGACGTCGGGTCATCGAGTCTCCCGACAGCACCTCAGATCGCATCGAAGGAAGCCAGCCACCATGTGCGGAATCGTCGCCTACATCGGACGCCGTCGGGCATCGGACATCCTCCTCGAGGGCCTCAAGCGCCTCGAGTACCGCGGCTACGACTCCGCGGGCGTCGCGGTGATGAACGGCGGCCTCACGGTCGCGCGTTCGGTCGGCCGCGTCGCGAACGTCGAGAAGCTCATCAATGACCGCGGCGGCTTCAAGGGCTCGCTCGGCATCGCCCACACCCGCTGGGCGACCCACGGCGGCGTCACCGAGCGCAACGCCCACCCGCACCGCGATGACAAGCGCCTCGGCCACGGCATCGCGATCATCCACAACGGCATCATCGAGAACTACGCCGCCCTCAAGAAGTACCTCGAGGAGAAGGGCCACGAGTTCGAGGGCGAGACCGACACCGAGGTGCTCGCGCACCTGATCGGCGAGCTCTACTCGGGCGACCTCGAGAAGGCCGTGCAGGCGGCGCTGCGCGAGGTCACCGGCGCGTACGCCATCGCCGTCATCTGCGAGAAGGAGCCCGACGTCCTCGTCGTCGCGCGCAAGGGCTCGCCGCTCATGGTCGGCGTCGGCAACGGCGAGTACGTCGTCGCCTCCGACGCGAGCGCCATCGTGTCGCACACCACGCAGGCCATCGCGCTCGGCGACTACTCGGTCGCGCGCATCACCCGCGACGGCTTCCGCACCACCACCGTCGACAACATCGAGATCACCGCGGAGATCCGCGAGCTCGAGTTCGACCTCGAGCAGATCGAGCTCGGTCACTACGACCACTTCATGCTCAAGGAGATCTTCGAGCAGCCGCGCGCGCTGCGGCAGACGCTGCAGGGCCGCGTCGACGTCGCGAAGGGCGAGATCCGCCTCGGCGGCGTGGGCGAGCACGCCCGCAAGCTCGCCAACGCGAAGCGCGTCGTGTTCGTCGGCCAGGGCACCGCGCTCCACGCCTGCATGATCGGCAAGTACCTCTTCGAGGACCTCGCCAAGGTGCACGCCGAGCACGACTTCGCCAGCGAGTTCCGCTACCGCAATCCGATCGTCGAGGACGGCACCGTCGTCGTCGCGGTGAGCCAGTCGGGCGAGACCGCCGACACGCTCGCCGCGCTCCAGGAGGCCAAGCAGCGCGGCGCGCTCGCGCTCGGCGTGGTGAACGTGGTCGGCTCGTCGATCGCGCGCGAGACCGACGCGGGCGTCTACCTGCGCGTCGGCCCCGAGATCGGCGT
>JBMOGJ010000141.1:0-6195 GCA_049318425.1 Phycisphaerales bacterium
CCGCGCAGGTCGTGGTGGCGGCGCAGCGTGCGGCGCATCTCGTAGAGGTGGCCGTCGATCTGCTCCAGCGCCGTCTCGAGGCGCGCGAGCAGGCGCGTGCGCTCGGCGGCGTTCGAGACGAAGTGCTTGGTGCAGAACTCGGTGAACGCCGCGGCGTCGCCGTCCTTCGCGTTCCAGCGCGAGGCGACCCGCGCGACGCCCGCCTCGATGGCGGCGCGCTGCCCCTCGCCATGGGTGGCGACGAGCGCCGTGATCGCCTTGGCGGAGGCGTCGGCGAGCGAGAGGGGGGCAACGGCAGCGGCTTCGGCGGTGGCGGGCGTCATGGGGCGGAGTCTAGCCCTTCGTCGCTCCGCGGTGATGGGGCCCGCACTTGAGCAATCGGTCGTCCGACGCGACCATGCGCCGATGCCCGCGTGCCCAGTCCCGAACCTCCCCACGGACAGCCCCGCCGATCGACTGCGGACGCGTTGCCGACCGCCCGCGCTCCGTGTCATGCGTGCTGCGGTCGCCGTCCTCTGCACGCTGCTCGTCGCCTGCGCCTCGCAGCGCGTCGTCGATCGTTTCGGCGAGGTCGAGCCAGGGATGACGCGCGAAGAGGTCCTCGAGATCCTCGGCGAACCGAGTTCGCGCTGGCCGCTCCAGCGATCCTTCGACGGGATCGACGGTGAGCGCCTCCAGTGGGGCGACGGGCTGTCGAGCCTCGCCTCCAGCGCCGTCTACAAGGGCAAGCCCGACCGCGCCTACTGCGTGGACTTCGACCGCGCGGGCGTGGTGGTCGACAAGGCCGCGCCGACCTGGGTGGAGCAGCCCGAGCGGTGACCGGCGTTCGGGACGGGCGAGCTCCTGCGGATGAGCCTGGACGCTGTGCGCCGCCGCCGAATCCGTGACCCCGCCGAAGCGCCATCGGGTTCCCGCGTACAACACCATCCGATGAACTACTTCGTCCGAACCGAGTCGGGTGCCGAGCATGGCCCGTTGTCCGCCGCGCAGCTGCGTGATGCGGCGAAGTCGGGCGCGCTGCGGCGCGGCGACCTCGTGCGTCCCGACGGCACGGTCGACTGGTTCCGCGCCGAGCGCGTGCGCGGGCTCGAGTTCCCGAGCGACGCCGAGCCCGCGCGCCGGATCGAGAAGGTCCGCGCGCCCGATGCGGTCGCGGAGCCTGTCGCGCCGCCGACCGAACCGCCCGCGCCCGCCGAACTCCGGAGCGCGGCCGACGACGGCCTCCTCCGTCACATCGAACCGCTCGCCGCGCGCGGCTTCAACGTGCGCAAGCTCGACGGCGAGGAGGTCGAGTCGGTCGACCTGCAGGGATTCCTCGACGTGCTGCGGGTCTCGATTCCCGCGGCACTGCTGGGCAGGCGCGGTCTGCTCGTCGTCACCAACCGCCGCGTGTTCGTCGCCAACGCCACGGTCTTCACGCGCGCGCTGCAGTCTGCGTACCTCGACCGGATCGATCGCATCGGCTTCGGCGGCAGGCTCGCGGTCGCACGGCTGATCGCGGGGCTGGCGCTCTTCGGGATCGGACTGCTCGTCGCCGTCGGTCCCGCGCTGCTGTCGTTCCTCACGGGCGGAGGACTGACGCCACCCGCGATCGGCGCCGCGGCGCTTCCCATGCCGGTGGTCGGCATCCTGCTGGTGCTGCTCGCGCGCTACCGCGCGCTCGAGATCGGCGTCGCGTCGGGCACGCTGGTCTTCGCCAAGCGCACCCTCGAGCTCGACACGCTCTCCCGCATCGACGAGCTGCGCGAGGCCGCGCTCACTTCGCGATCTTCCTGAAGATTCCCTCGGCCCACATCTGGTAGCCCTTGGGCGAGAGGTGCAGCGCGTCGGGCATGATGTCCTTCGAGATCGAGCCGTCGGCGTTCAGGAATCCATCGCCGAGCGCGTCGATCCGGTAGCGGGTCTTGCCGCCGTTCCGGTCCGCGTCGTCGCGCACGAACGCGCGGAGCGCCTGGTTGATCTGGCAGATGTCGCCGCGCATCGCGTTGAAGCGCTCGCCGCGGGGGAAGATCTCGAGGATGTGGATGGTCGCACCCTCGCACTGCGCATGGAGCGTCTCGGCGACCTTGCGCATGCCCGCGAGGGTCTCGGCGGCGTTGCTGGTGCCGTGGCCGAGGTTGTTGGTGCCGATGAGGAGCACCACGTGCTTTGCCTTGAGCCGGGTGAGCGGCGCCTGCGCGAGGCGGTGCAGGACGTTCTCGGTGCGGTCGCCCGAGTTGCCGAGGTTGAGCGCGCCGAGCGGCGCGATGTGCTTCGCCCAGGCGTCCTTTCCGCCGTCCTCCCAGCCCTGCGTGATCGAGTCGCCGACGAAGACGACATGCACCGGCGCCGACTCCTTCGCGCGCTTGATGCACTCCGCCTCGCGCTTGATCGCCCACTCGTCGGTGCGCGGGGCGGCGACCACCGAGGTCGGCGGCGTCGACTCCTGCGGCTTCGCGTCCTGCGGCGTTGCGGCGCCTCCGAAGGCGAGCGCGATGCTGGAGAGTCCGAGCACGAGGGGGAGCACGTGGATGAGCTGCATCGCCGCAGTCTAAAACGACCGCGCCCGCGTGGGTCGCACGCGGGCGCGGGAAGTGTCAAACCGATGCGATCGGTGGCTTACGGGCAGGCGCCCCAGCTGCCGAGGATCACCGCGAGGTCCGCGGCGTCGACGGTGCCGCTGCCATCGATGTCGCCCGCGCAGCCCGAGCAGGCGCCCCAGGCGCCGAGCACGACTGCGAGGTCCGAGGCGTCGACGGTGCCGCTGCCGTCGAGATCCGCGGCGCACGGCGGAGCCGAAGGCGTGCAGGTGAAGGACACCGTGCCGCCGCCGCCCACATTGGCCTTGCTGCCGATGCGGACGTAGTACTGGCCGACCTCGGTCACGTCGAACGTCACCGTGCTGGTGAGCGCGGTGCAACCGGCGCCGTCATCGTTGCAGGCGAGCACGGTCGAGGCCGCGGTCGGGCAGGCGACGCCGGGGCTGTACACCACGATGCGCGTGTCGAAGGCCGCGAGACCGCAGGTCGAGATGGTCGCGCTGCCCGTGCACTCGGGCACGTAGCGGAACCAGATGTCCTTGTTGAGGGTCGCGCCCGCGCCGTCGGTGCAGCTCGCCGCGATCGCCAGGGCGCTGTTGGTCGCGCCCGTGGTGTCGAAGGCGTAGGTGCCCGGGAGCACCGGCGTCGCCGACACGCAGTCGTCGTTGCCGGGCGGCGGGGTGGTGATGGTGTACGAGAAGGTGTAGTTGTTGCGGGTGTCGGCGCCGAGGAACACGCGCATCAGGATCGAGCTCGCGCCCGTCGTGTTCGTGTAGGTGAACACCTCGTTGTTGGTGTTCGCCACGCGCGACAGTGCGACCGCGCCGCCGCACGCGCCGTAGAGCTCGACATCGACGTCGCCGTTGGCGTGGGTGAACGACATGTTCATGTTCATCGTGGCGCCGGCCGGGAGCGGGATCGAGTACCAGTCCTCGTCGAGGCGCTTGACGACCATGTTGGTGTACGCGGTGCTGGCGCTGGTGGCGCGGGCCGCGGCGCACGAGTCGTTCGGCTCCTGCGCGTCATCCGAGCCGGTGGCGAGGAGGGCAGCGAAGCCACCCGTGTTCACCGCGATGTCCCAGCGGCCATAGCCGTCATCGGCAGCGGTGTTGGCGCACGAGCTGCCACCGCAGGTCAGCACGCCGTACATGCGCTTGTCGGTATCGCGGTAGATCGCGCTGCCCGACGAGCCGCCCTCGGTGATGCCGTTGGTCCACGAGAGCGAGTTCCAGTTCGAACCCGGTGCGCCGCACGGGAAGGTTCCCGCGTTCTTCACGCCGAAGGAGATCGCCTGCGGAGCGCCACCCGGGTGATGGAGGCCGGTCGACAGGGTGTTCACCGCGGGATTCACGTTGGTCCAGCCGATCCAGTACGCGGTCGTCGGCAGGGTCGGGCGCACCATGAGCAGCGTGCAGTCGCTCGCGAGGTAGGTCGAGGTCAGGTCGGAGCCGGTGATCGTCGAACCCGCGCTCACCGCCGCGTTGCAGGTCGGCGTGCGGTAGAAGAAGTTGAACTGGCACGCGTTGGCGTCGGTCGCGGTCGAGATGCAGTGGTTCGCGGTCGAGACATAAGGGGTCTCGTCGGCGGCGGTCGTCGCCGTGAGCTGGCCCGAGCACAGGAAGCCGTTGAAGAGCAGGCGCACGGTGCCGTTCGACTCGTTCGCCCAGGTGGCGAAGCAGGAGGGCTGGTTGTGGCAGTTGCCCGCCACGCCGCCGTCGCCCGCGTTCTCGAACGCGCCGCTGAAGATGTCGCGGTAGCCGTGGAAGTACTCCACGCTGGTGAAGGGCAGGCCCTTCACGCGCTGGCCGGCCGGCACGAACCACTCGATGAGGGTCCGGTTCGACGGCATGGTCAGGCTCCACGCGGAGCCGTTGCCGAACTCGCCGGTGCGCTCGATCGGACCGACGGTCGAATCAAGCATGCCCGGGGTCGACAGGCGGATCTGCTGGCCTTCGGGCAGGTCGATGCCGCCGAAGCGCAGGTTGGCGTTGAACGCATTCTCGGTCGAGATCTCGAGGCGCCAGAGCGAACCGCCCGGCACGCTGATCCACTCGCCGTCCTCCATCGCGATCGCCGCGACCAGCGGGATCGCGAAGCGGAACGGCTTCGGTCCCATGCCGTGGCCCTCGGCCTCGTCCTGCGCGACGAAGAAGTCGTTGTCCTGGCCCGGCAGCGCGAACACCGGCGACGGGATCGCGTCGATGCCGAGGTCGTGCGAGAACGACTGCAGGCGCTCCTGCTCCTGCCACGGCGCGCCGTGCACCGCGTGGCCATTGGCCTCGATGGTGACGAACTCGCCTCCGCCAACCTTCGGCGGGGCGCCCTTGCCGGCATCGCCGAGCGCGAGGGTGGTGGGGGCGAGCAGCACAGTCGTGGCGAGCAGCAGTCGTCGCATGCGGATCTCCTAAATCGTCGACCTGAATGATCGAGTGGTCAGCGGGGCCCTACGGGCGTCATGGAAATTGGAACCAACGCAGGTTGGCAAACACACAACCGCAGCGCGGCCCTCGCTGCTTACGGGAACTTACCCCGTCGCGCGCCCGAAGCAAAGGGAATCGACAAAAGTGAAAGGACCCCGGAGTGATCCGGGGTCCTGAGAATGGGTTTGGGAGGGCGCCGGCCGGGCGTCGTCAGACGGCCGCGGCGAGCTTCTCGGCCTTCTTGCGCGCATCGGCGAGGGTGCCGACGTACATGAAGGCGCTCTCGGGCAGATCGTCGCCCTTGCCGTCGCAGATCTGCTCGAAGCTGTCGATCGTCTCCTCGAGCGGGCAGGTCACGCCCGGCAGGCCGGTGAAGACCTCGCCGACGTAGAACGGCTGCGAGAGGAAGCGCTCGATCTTGCGCGCGCGGGACACGGTGAGCTTGTCCTCTTCGCTGAGCTCGTCGACGCCGAGGATGGCGATGATGTCCTGGAGGTCCTTGTAGCGCTGCAGGATGTTCTGCACGCGGCGCGAGCACTTGTAGTGGCGCTCGCCGAGGACCTGCGGATCGAGGATGCGCGAGGTCGACGACAGCGGATCGACGGCGGGGTAGATGCCCTTCTCGGCGATCTTGCGCTCGAGCACGATGAACGCGTCGAGGTGGCTGAAGGTCGTCGCCGGCGCCGGGTCGGTAAGGTCGTCTGCAGGCACATAGATGGCCTGCACCGAGGTGATGGCGCCCTGACGGGTCGAGGTGATGCGCTCCTGGAGCGCACCCATCTCGGTCGCGAGGTTCGGCTGGTAGCCGACGGCGCTCGGCATGCGGCCGAGGAGCGCGGACACCTCGGAACCGGCCTGGGTGAAGCGGAAGACGTTGTCGACGAAGAGCAGGGTTTCCTTGCCCGACGCGTCGCGGAACTCCTCCGCCATGGTGAGCGCCGAGAGGGCAACGCGCAGACGCGCGCCCGGCGGCTCGTTCATCTGGCCGAAGACCATCGCCACCTTGTCGAGGACGTGCATCTTCTTGCCGCTCGCATCGGTGTACTCGGCCTCCTGCATTTCGAGCCAGAGGTCGTTGCCCTCGCGGGTGCGCTCGCCGACGCCGGCGAACACCGAGTAGCCACCGAAGTTGCGGGCGACGCGCGCGATCATCTCCTGGATGACGACGGTCTTGCCGACGCCTGCACCACCGAAGAGACCGATCTTTCCACCGCGGACGAACGGGCAGAGGAGGTCGATGACCTTGATGCCGGTCT
>JBMOGJ010000142.1:0-6175 GCA_049318425.1 Phycisphaerales bacterium
CGCCCCGCCTCGCCGAACACTTCCTGCATGAACTCGCTCGCGCCGTTGGCGACCTTCGGCTGGCCGTCGAAGCGGTCGTCCGACTGCACGAACACGCCGAGGCGCACGATGCGCTTCACCTTGGTGAGGTCCCCGCCGAGCTGGTCGGCGACCACCGCGAGCGCGTTGAGCGCGCACTGCTTGGCCGCCTTCTGAGCGTCCTCCACCGACACCTTCGACGGCACGGGACCCGTCGCCAGCAGCGCGCCGTTCGCCATCGGCAGCTGCCCCGACACGAAGATCAGGTTGCCCGAGCGGACCGCGGGCACATAGGCGGCGACCGGCTTGGGGGCGGCGGGAAGGGACAGACCGAGACGGGCGAGGGCTTCGTGGGGGTTCGACATGGCGTTTGTTTCGGAGTGGAGCGTGGTTTTCGGTCGCACTCTACAGAATCCATCGCGAGGCGCCTCGCGGCGACCTGACGCGCGCAAGTCCTCGCGGCGCACGGATCGACGCGCGGCGACCCGGCACGGCAACACGAGCCGACAGCCAACGCAAACATCGTCCAAGACCAGATTTAGACGACGCACCGCAACGAGGCCAGACGCTGCTCCGTCGCATCCGACCACCTTTGAGGAAGCTCACGGAGGCCCGCGCCTCTCCGCAGGGAGCGGCGAATCGCTCGCACATCCCCACCAGTCCGAATGATCTGATTCACCATTTCGGACTGAACGGGAACTTGACACCCCGCCCCCTCGTATTACCCTGCGCGAGCACTACCTGACGGTTGCGGCACCATTCTCGAGGTCGAGCCACCTTCATTCGGCTCCTCTTCAAACCGTCCTTCTTGTTCTGATTGTCGGCCACCCGACGCCTCCCGCCGCAACCGCCGACATCCCGACCCGCCTGCGACCTGGTGTCGCCCGGATGCGATTCCGCACCCGAGTCCTCACCAATCCGTCGTCCGCGCCACGCCCGGTTCGAGCGTCGCGCCCCGTGCCATGCGTCCGCTCCTGCGGGTGCTTCGAGCACTGGGTGAGTTCCGCTCGGGCTCCCGAAGGAGTTCATTCCACTCCTCACCCGTCTTCAGGGTTCGGGAAACGGCTTCCGCCGCCTCTCAAGGCCTGTGCGGAATTGCCCTGTTGTCGCGTACCCGCGCATGACCACGCGCGAGCAGGCTTCCGAGCAAGCGAGGACCCGTCCCCGGCACTTCGAGGGACCTCCCCCCCAGCACCGTCTTCGGCGTTTGTCATTCAGCGCCGGTTCATTCCCCAGAGGAGCCAGTCAGGCCACAAGGCCCGATGGTTCCAAGAAACCCGGAAGTCAGAGACTTCCACCCTTAGGAGTTCGACACATGAAGCGTAAGCAAAACGGGTTCACCCTCGTCGAGCTGCTCGTCGTCGTCGCGATCATTGCGCTCCTCATCGGCCTGCTTCTGCCGGCCCTGAGCAAGGCGCAGCGCACCGCGAAGAGCCTGAAGGACTCGGCCAACATCAGCCAGATTCACAAGGGCTTCCTGACCTGGGCCAACCAGGACGACCGCGGTCGCCTGCCGATCCCCGGCCTGGTGAAGCGCAAGCAGGTCCCCGGCGCCGGCCCGAACGGCGCTGCCGCCTACGTGCCCGGCCAGGGCGAAGAGGATCTCGCCCAGAACAACACGGCGAACCTCTACAGCTCGATGATCGCCAAGGAGTTCATCACTCCCGAAGTGCTCTACTCCCCGGTCGAGACCAACCCGGTCGTCCGTCGCCACGAGAACTACAACCGCAACGCCTACAACCCGTCGGCGACCAACCCGACCTTCTGGGATACGGGTCACCTCGCCAACATCTTCCGCGCCGCGGACGGTCAGGCCACCTCGGTGTGCCACACCTCCTACGCGCACCTCGCCATCCACGGCGAGCGCAAGAAGTTCACCTGGTCGAACAAGGCCGACGGCACCCGCCCGATCATGGGCAACCGCGGCACCTTCAAGGGCGCCTTCAGCGGCACCAACTACCAGAAGAGCTACACCCTCGCGTTCCACGCTCCCGACGACACCTGGGAGGGCAACGTGTGCTATGGCGACAACCACGTCAGCCTCGAGCGCAGCGTTGTGCCTGACAACGTCCAGTACGAGTGCGGCGCGATCAACCTGAAGAAGGACAACATCTTCGCCTACCAGGAGTTCGCGTCCTGCAACCAGGGCGGCTCGACCGGCGGCGACACCTGGATGTGCATCGCGATCGGCTCGCCGAACGCGACCACCTACGCCGAGGCCCCCGAGAAGCTGACCGACGGCACCAACCCGACCTGACCCGCGCCTTCATGGTGCGCCACGGTCCGCCGTTCGTCTGAACCTGTTCTTTCACTCCACATCATCGGAGCTACCTGATCATGAAGATTCTCAACAACAAGACCCGCTCGAAGGGCTTCACCCTCATCGAGCTCCTGGTCGTCATGGGCATCATCGCCCTCCTGCTCGCGATCCTCCTCCCCGCCCTCGGCCGCGCCCGTGCGACCGCCAAGCGCGTGAAGGACTCGACCCAGGTCCAGCAGACCCACAAGGGTTTCCTCACCCTCGCGCGTGACTTCAACGGCGTGTTCCCGACCCCCGGTCTCGCGGACCGCGTCGGCAACATCCCGGGCAAGGGCGCCGAGGACGTGCTGATGAACGACCATGGCAAGATGTACTCGTTCTGCATCATGCAGCACGCGTTCGACACCAACGTGCTCGTCAGCCCGGCCGAAGTCAGCACCTCGGTGCTCGCGATGGCGAACTACAACTTCGACGCGTACAACGTCACCGCGGCGAACGACCAGTACTGGGATCCGAACTTCAAGTCGGACCTCGACACGCTGTCGAACGTCAGCTACGGCACCCTCCACCTCGCCGGCACCCGCAAGGCCAAGGAGTGGAAGGACACCTACAACTCGCGCTTCGCCGTGCTCGGCAACCGCGGCGTCAAGGACGGCAGCCTCAACGCGGCCGACTACAACAACTCCCGCACGCTCCTCATCCACGGCGGTGACAAGCAGTGGGAAGGCAACGTCTGCTTCAACGACAACCACGTCGTCTTCGAGAACAAGTTCCAGCCCGACGGCATCACGCAGTTCGGCACCACCAACCCGCAGATCGACGACAACATCTTCAAGGATGACCCGGAAGCCGTCACTTCGGACACCTGGCTGACCATGATCAGCACGGTCACCGGCGGTGGCACCAACTTCCAGTTCGCCGTGAAATGGGACTGAACCAGGGCCGGATCGACCTCTCGATCCGAATGCCGTGAAGGCATGACAGACACCACCCGCGGCCGGCGCCCTGTGCGCCGGCCGCGGTCTTTTTCGAGGATCGGCGCGCGGCTGCAGCGCCCTCGCATCACGCCGCGGTCCCCTCACGCCGAAGCCCGCACGACTCGGTCGAGGACCGCGCGCGACCCGCCGAACGAACGGTCGGCGTACGATGCGCGTCCATGACGCTGGCTCGGTTCCGGAACTCGGTGGTGGCGCTCCTGCGGCGCGCGGTGCTCGCGGCGGCAGCATCGGCGTCGGTGGGCTTCGCGTCGGTCGGATTGGCCCCGGTCGGCGTCGCGTCGCCCACTTCCGCCAGCGAAGCACCCCAGCCCGCGAGCGAAGCACCCCATCAAGGCGCGGGCGTGCCCAGCGAGCGGAAGGCCTCGCGCGTGGCGCTCCTGCCGATCACCGGCGCCATCGACGATGTCACCCTCTGGTCGCTCGAGCGGCGCCTCGCGGCCGCGCGCGACGCCGGGTTCGATGCGGTCGTCCTCGAGATCGACACTCCGGGCGGCGAGGTCGGCGCGATGCTCGACATCTGCCTGCGGATCAAGAGCGACGCGCCGAGCAACACCGTGGCGTGGATCAGGCCCAAGGCGTTCAGCGCCGGCACCTTCATCGCGCTCTCCTGCCGCGAACTCGTGGTCGCGCCCGGCTCGGTGTTCGGCGACGCGGCTCCGATCGCGGTGATGCCCGGCATCGGACTCGCGCCACTCCCCGCCGCCGAGCGCGCCAAGCAGGAGTCCCCGCTGCTCGACGAACTCGACGCCGCGGCCGCGCGCCGCGGGGACGATCCGCGCCTCCTCCACGCCTTCGTCGCGGTCGAGCGCGAGCTTTGGCTCGTCGAGCGCGCGAACGATGGCGCGCGCCGTTTCGTCGACCGCGCTGAGCTCGATCTCCTCGGGCTGGCCTCGGCCGAGACGCCGCAGAAGCCGACCGGCACCGATGGCCAGCGACCCCGACTCCCCGCCGACGCGCCGCTCGCCGCGGCGGCCCCCGGCGAATGGCGCATCATCGAGACCGTCGACACCGCGGACCGGCTGCTGGTGGTGCAGGCCGACGAGGCGATCCGCTGGGGACTCGCCGCGGCCGAGGTGAAGGACGAGGCCGCGCTCAAGGACTTCTTCCTCGCCGACGAGGTCGTGCGCTTCCCTGAGAGCTGGAGCGAGTCGCTGGTCCGCTTCATGGTGTCCTGGCCGATGCGGATCGTGCTGATCGCGATCTTCATCGTGGCGCTGGTCATCGAGGTGCTGCATCCCGGAGTCGGAGCCGCGGGCGCGGTCGCGCTGGTGGCGCTCGTCGCACTGGTGGGCGCACCCGGTCTGCTCGGCCTCGCCGAGTGGTGGGAGATCCTGCTCGTGCTTGCGGGCATCGTGCTGATCGGCGTCGAGGTGCTCGTCCTTCCCGGCATGGCGGTCGCGGGGATCGCGGGGGCGCTGTGCGTCCTGGTCGGGCTCATCGCGAGCTTCACGGGAACCGATCCGACGAGTGCGGGCGAGCGCTCGGCGCTGCTCACGGCGTCGACCACGACCATCGCGGGCATCTTGCTGGGGGCGATCCTGACCTGGTTCGCCTCGCGCTGGTTCCGCGAGACCTGGGTGTTCCGGCGCGCCGTCCTGTCGGCCGCGGTCGATGGAACGCACGGCGCGCCGATCCGCGGCGAGCCCTCCCCGCCGCCGCCGGGCACGCGCGGCATCGCCGACAGCGACCTCCGGCCCGCGGGCCGCGCCCGCTTCGGCGAACTGGTCTTCGACGCGCAGTCGACCGGCGCCTACATCACCCGCGGGACGCGCATCGAGGTCATCGGTCGGTCCGGACAGACCGTGCTCGTGGAAGGATCCGCTGGGGAACCCGCCGATCCGTCGGACACGCGCGCGCGCATCGACGGCCACGCATCCCCCTTGAAGGGACCGGAGAACGCATGAGCGGTGAAGAGACGTCGGGCGCCCTGATCGCCTCCATCCTTCTGGGCGTCGCCGCCTTCGGCATCTTCGCGATCGAGCTCTTCGTCCCGACCGGCGGACTGCTCGCGATCCTGTGCGTGATCTCCGCCATCTCCTCGGTCGTGCTCGGGTTCATGCACCACCCGACGCTCGGCATGTCGCTGCTCGCGCTCTACTCGGTCGCGGCGCCGTTCATGCTCATGTTCGGACTGCGGATGGCCACGAGGTCGCCGATGGGTCGCCGCATGGTACTCACCGCCGAGGATCCCGCCCGCACCGGCGCGGGCATCCCCGATCAGGCGACCGCCCTGCCCGCGGTCGGCGCACTCGGCGAGGCGATCACCCCCCTGCGCCCCGCTGGATTCGTGCGCATCGACGGACGACGCCTCGACGCCAGCGCCGAGAGCGACCTGATCGACGCGGGGACGCCCGTGGAGGTCGTCTCGGTGCGCGACGGGCAGGTCCGCGTGCGCGCCCGCGCCCGTGCCAACTGAGGCTGCTACGCTCCCGACCGACTTCATCGGAGCAGAAGAGATCACCATGACCACCGCACTTGCCCAGAACGCGACCCCCGGCGACTACATCCTCTGGATCTTCCTCGGCGTCGTCGGACTCGTCTGCCTGTTCATCTTCTTCGTGATGCTTGGCGTGCTCAAGCTGTACGTGCAGGCGCTGTTCAGCGATGCGAAGGTCGGCATGGTCGACCTGATCATGATGCGGCTCCGCAAGGTACCGCCCGAGGTCGTCGTGCTCAACCGGATCTCGGCCAAGAAGGCGGGCCTCGATATCCCGACCGACCTCATGGAGGCCCACTACCTCGCGCGCGGCAACATCAGCCGCGTCGTCGCCGCGATGATCGCCGCCGACAAGGCCGCCATCGAGCTGCCCTGGAACCGCGCGACCGCGATCGATCTCGCAGGTCGCGACATCCTCGACGCCGTGCAGACCTCGGTGAACCCGAAGGTGATCGACTGCCC
>JBMOGJ010000143.1:0-6062 GCA_049318425.1 Phycisphaerales bacterium
GAGGACGTCATCCGCTTCTACAACCGCGGCGGCGACTTCCACGAGGAGAACATCGCCTCGATCGCGCCGTCCATGATGGCGATGGACCTCGACGAGTCGCACATCTCGTCGCTGGCGGCCTTCCTCCGCACGCTGACCGACGAGCGCGTCCGCCTCGAGCAGGCTCCGTTCGACCACCCCGAGCTCCCGCTCCCGGGTGCGCCGACCATGCCCGCCGTGGGCGCCGAGGGCCGCTCGCTCAACCAGCGGCCGCTCATGGCCTTCGCGGCCAACGTGAACGACGATGACGGCGACGGTCTCCTCGGTCAGTTCGACAACTGCCCGAGCGTGGCCAACGCCGACCAGGCCAACTTCGACGCCGACGGCTTCGGCAACGCGTGCGACGCCGACGACGACAACGACAGCGTGGTCGACGCCAACGACGCCTACGCGCTCAATGCGGCCAAGTCGGATCTCGACGCGGGCATCAGCGCCGAGGGTTGCGCCAGCTTCCTCGCGAACGCGGTGGCGGCCAAGGTCGATGCGACGGGCATGAGCCAGACGCAGCTCGCTGCGGTGGCCAACGGCTCGGGTCACATCGCGGCGGCGGGTATCGGTGGCACCTTCTCGATGACCTCGGCGCTCACCAGCGCCCAGATCTCGGCGATCCTCGCCAAGGCAGCGCCGGGGACGGCGTTCCTCGGCGGCGCGGTCATCACCGTCGACGCGACGGGCATGAGCAATGCCCAGCTCGGCGCGGTGGCGGCGGCGATCGGTTCGGTCACCTCGCTCGAGAACGCCACGCTCGGCGCGTCGCTCACGGCGTCGCAGATCGCGGCGCTCGTCTCGAAGGCTCCGGCCGGCGAAGCGACCATCGTGGCGACCGGGATGTCGGCGGATCAGCTCCGCGCGGCGGTCTCGGGCACGACGGCGGTGGTCATCAACGGCAGCGTGACGCTGACCTCGGCGCTCAGCGCGTCCGAGATCGGCGAGATCATGGGGTCGTTCGCCGCAGGCACGCTCGCGTCCGTCGACTCGACGGGCATGAGCGCGGCCCAGCTCGCGGCGCTGGCGTCGACGCCCTCGGTGGTGGTCGACTCGGATGCGGCGATCGCGACCGGTGACGTGTTCACCGTCGAGATCAACCTCGCCGGCATGCCTGTCCCCGCGGTCGGACTCCAGGCGCGCGTCCTCTTCGACGCGACCCGCCTCGAGTACGTCCCGTCGGAGACCGGTGTGGGTGGCGTCGACTTCCCGCAGTCGATCTTCGAGCTCGCCACGGCGAACTCGGTGACCTTCAGCACGGGCGTCGACCTCGGCGGCGACGGCACCGGCGTGCTCGTCGGCAACGCGGCGCGCCTCACCTTCCGTGCGATCGCCCCGCTCTGCGGCGCGACCGACCTGGTGTGGCTCGCTCCGAGCGGCTTCAACAACCGCATCTCGTCGCAGGCGCTGGCCGGCGGCGCGTCGACGGCGATCCCCTTCTCGACGGTGAACCTCGTGAACGTCTCGGCGCTGAACGCCGTCGAGTTCGCGGGTCTCCCGACGGGCGTCACCTCGGTGGCGGCCGATGCAGGCACCCTGCTCGGCGGCACCATCGCGGAGCCGACCGTCACCGCGGCGAACGACTGCGCGCAGCTCCCGGTCTCCTACTCCGTGCGGTACCCCGCCTCGTCGGGCCTCGCGGACGGCACCACCTGGCCGGCGCGCTTCCCGATCGGCGTGAGCACGGTCACCTGGAGCTCGGTCGACGCCTTCGGCGGGACCGCGACCCAGAGCCGTGAGTTCGAGGTGCTCCCCTACCAGCTCGCATCGCTCGATGTGAACCTGGCGGGCGGGATCAGCGTGAACCTCTCGTACACGCTCCCGATCCGGGTCGTGCTCAGCTCGGGCGAGGTCATCACCGCCAACATCGCCTTCACCGGCAATGACGGCGCGGTGACCGACATCCAGGTTCCGGTGCGCGACGACTACTCGTGCATCACCGCCAAGGATGTGGGCCACACGCTCACCGCGGCGCGGGCGATGACGGTCGTCGGAACGAAGTACTCGACGGCGACGCCGCTGGCGCTCGTCGCGGGTGACTCCAACAACGACGATGCGGTCGACGTCCTCGACTTCGGCAACTTCGTGGCCGACCGTGGCGTGGGCAAGACTGCGGCCAGCCGCAGCAACTTCGACCGCAACCCGGTGGTCAACAACGGCGACTTCGCCTTCATCTCGCTCAACTTCCTCCGCTCGGGCGAATCGTGCGGTGCGGGGTACGCGGGCAACGCACCCGTCGAGCGGATCAAGGTGAAGGACCTCCGTCGCGCCGGCCTCAGCCACATGGCGGAAGCCGACATCAACAACGACGGCTGGGTCGATGCCGCCGACATGGCGCTCGCCATGCAGGGCATCTACCGCCGTCCGATCGCCGGCCTCGAGGCGGCGAGCGACGAAGCGAGCTGGTGACATCCACCCGCGGCACCCGCCGCGGACGGCATCGGCAACCCAGGCCCGCGGCATCCGCCGCGGGCCTGTTTCATTGGCGGACAGGCAATCACGGCGCAAAGTGCGCGATTTTAAACCATTGTCTGTATCAGAGTTACGCCCAGTCGCTCCCCTAGGCATGTGATCACGGTCACCTCAGGACGGGTGACCGAGGTCGCGACTGGTGTGGTGCTTGATGTGCAGGGCGCGCCTCTGGGGCGCGATGGACGATGCAGACCTCCGAGAAGCAAGCGGGCGTTCCGTACCGCGTGGGGCCTCTCGGGGGAACCGCGAGCGAGACCGAAGGAGTCTTGGACTCTCGCCGCGCCATCGTCGTCGCCGCCGCAGACCGCCCCCCCGACGCCGCGACGCGCCGGGTGACCGAGGCTGGGATTCCCGCAACGCACTCTGCGGGGTGTCTCGGACCGCACATCCAAGGGACGGTAACGCTCGTTCGGCCCGCGAATCACCGACGATGCTCCGACCTCCCGTGATCACCGCGAGGGTCCAACGGCCCTCGCGGTGCTTTTTCTTCTGTTGAGGAACGCACAAACCGCTTGACTGTGCGCGGATCCACCCTAGGTTCAGAGGGTTGCGCGCTGTGGGCGCGCGCATGGCCGGAGTCCGCTCGTCCCGGAGACCGACCGTCGTCCCTCCCTATGCCCACGCAGAGGTGTGCACATGCACTCGCTTTCCGGGCGGTCGTTCGCGACCAACACCGTGGCCCTGGCCATGGCAGTCGCCTCATGCGCGATTCCATTCACCGTGCTCAGTCACCAGGCTTCGGCCCAGGCGATCACGCAGGGGTTCTTCGAGCGCTCGCTGAAGGGACAGCCCGTCCCCGAGCCCCTCGACCTCAATGAGTACATCGCCGACCGCGAGGCGGCGATCCGCCTCGGCAAGGCGCTCTTCTGGGATGTGCGGCTCGGCACCGACGGCAAGACCGCGTGCGCGACCTGCCACCACCAGGCGGGCGTCGACTCGCGCACCACGAACATCGCGCACCCCGGCGCCGACGGCCAGTTCAGCGCGGGCTTCGCGCCGGGCGAGCCCGCGGCGGCCGACCACTTCCCCACCACGCGATTCAACGATCCGGCGAACCGCTTCAGCGGCCGCACGCGGAACAACGATGACGTCGCCGGCTCCCCCGGCATCCTGCGCTCGACCTTCGTGGCCAACGGCGAGAACGAGGACCTCGTCACCATGCTGCCCGAGCCGGTCTTCCAGTCGAGCGCGGGCCAGGAGCGGCAGGTCACGGGACGCAATGTGCCCAGCGTGATCAACGCGGCGTTCTACGTGCGCCAGTTCTGGGATGGCCGCGCGAACGCGTGGTTCAACGGCGTGAATCCGTTCGGCACCGTCGACAACGACGCGCGGGTGTGGCAGGTCAACGCCAAGACCGGCGCGCTGTCGCAGGTCCAGGTCCGCATCGACCACGCGTCGCTCGCGTCGCAGGCGGTCGGCCCCGTGAACAGCGATGTCGAGATGGCGGCGCACGGCCGCGGCTGGGTCGATGTCGCCCGCAAGCTGCTCGACACGCGCGCGCTCGCCACCCAGCGCGTCAGCCCGACCGACAGCGCGCTCGGCGCGTTCGCGAGCCCGGCGGGCGGACTCACCCAGACCTACCGCAGCATGATCGAGCAGTCGTTCCAGCCCCGCTGGCACTCGAATGCGACCACGCCCGCAGGCACGACGGTGACCGAGGAGAACATGCCGCTCTTCTTCGGCCTCGCGGTGCAGCTCTACGAGATGACGCTCATCTCCGACGACTCGCGCTACGACCAGTGGATCGAGCAGGACGGACCGCTCGGCTTCGCGCAGCCCGGACTGCTCAGCGACGCCGAGATCCGCGGCCTCCGCCTCTTCTACAACCTCGACGGGCAGCTCGACCCGCTGTCGACGACGCCCGAGACGAACTGCCGCGAGTGCCACGTGAGCCCGGTCTTCAGCGTCGCCACCTACGGCGGCAAGGGCACCGGCCTCGTCGGCCTGCCGGGTCGCGGCGTGTATCCGAACGCGCCCGACACCGACAACGACGGCTTCCCCAACAGCATCGACGCCTTCCCCTCGAACCCGTTCGAGTGGCAGGACACCGACGGCGACTTCATCGGCAACAACGCCGACCTCGATGACGACGGCGACGGGCTCTTCGACACCGTCGATCCGCTGCCGCTCGATCCCGACAACATCATCGACGAGCCGCCGCCGCCGGTCGGTCCCTTCGCGCCGCTGCCGATCGCGGTGATGGAGGACCTGCCGGGTGGGATCTTCCTCGCCAAGCACTTCCAGGAGCCGCCGCTCACCAACGAGCCGGGCGTCACGCTGCTCGACTTCCCCATCGGCAACGGCGGAATCGACCTCTTCGATCCGTACGGCAACCTGCTGGCGCACGTGCCGCTGCCGGCGCGGGCGATGTTCCCCTGCAACTTCAGCTACCACATCGAGAAGCCGTTCCCCAAGCTGGGCGCGCTCACGACCTTCATCGTCGACGCCGCCACGGTCAACTGCCGCTACGAGCTCACCCTCGAGCTGCGGGGCTTCCCGATCGGCGACTATCCGTTCAAGATCGACGGCGTCCAGCGCGGCACGCTGCGGTCGCTGCCCTTCCGCATCTACGACGAGGGCTTCTACAACCTCGGCGTGCGGCCGCCGGGCGAGGACATCGGCGTCGCCGGCCTGCACCCGAACGGCGTGCCGTTCGCGGCGACCGGCCGGCTCGACCAGGGCTTGCCGCTGCCCGAGTTCGGCACCGTCGCGGCGCAGCTCGGCCTCGAGCCCGCCATCGAGAACTCGTTCAAGACGCCGTCGCTGCGCAACATCGAGCTCACGGGTCCGTACTTCCACAACGGCGGGATCGCCACACTCGAGGATGTCATCCGCTTCTACAACCGCGGCGGCGACTACCACGAGGAGAACCTCGACTCGCTCGCGCCGTCGCTGCTCGAGATGCACCTGAGCGAGCAGCAGATCCACGACCTCGCGGCGTTCCTGCGCACCCTGACCGACGAGCGCGTGCGCGACTCGCAGGCGCCGTTCGACCATCCCGCGCTGCCGATGCCCGAGGGTCATGTGATCCCCGCGATCGGCGCCGAGGGCCGCGCGGCGTCGTGCGCCACGCCGATGCTGAACTTCGACCAGATGCTGCTGGTGACCGATCCGTGGTTCGGCGACTGCGACCGCAACGGGCTGATCGACGCGTGCGAGATCACGCGCACGCCCGCGCTCGACGCCGACGGCGACGGCGTGCTCGACCAGTGCGAGTCGACGCCGTGCCCCGCCGACATCACCGGCGACGGCAGCGTGCTCGGCGACGACCTCGCGCGGCTGCTCGCGGCATGGGGCCTCCCTGCCGCGAAGGCCGGCGGCGCCGATGTCGACGGCTCCGGCGCGGTCGACGGAAGCGACCTCGGCATCATGCTGGGCAGCTGGGGCCTCTGCCCGTAACACGACGCGGGTGGGCGCCGCACGGCGACCTTCATCAGAACCACACGGACAACACCACGCGCCGCGGACGAGCATTGTGCCCGCGGCGCGTCGGTGTTTTTGCGGGAGCGGGGTTGAAGTTGCGCGTCATCCGTTCCGCAGACTTCGTCTGCGGGCACTCACGAGTG
>JBMOGJ010000144.1:0-6017 GCA_049318425.1 Phycisphaerales bacterium
CAGCGCGGCATCATCTACATCGACGAGATCGACAAGATCGGCAAGACCTCGCAGAACGTCTCGATCACCCGCGACGTGTCCGGCGAGGGCGTGCAGCAGTCGCTCCTCAAGATGCTCGAGGGCACCATCGCCAACGTCCCGCCGCAGGGTGGCCGCAAGCACCCCGAGCAGCAGTACATCCAGATGGACACGACCCACATCCTGTTCGTCTGCGGCGGCTCGTTCGTCGGGCTCGACGACATCATCCGCAAGCGCCTCGGCAAGCGGCGCATCGGATTCGGCTCCGACATCCATGAGACGAAGTCGAAGGAGGACTCGATCCGCCACGTGCTGGCGCAGGTCCTCCCCGAGGACGTGCTCGAGTTCGGCATGATCCCCGAGCTGGTCGGCCGACTGCCGATCATCACGCCGCTCATGCCGCTCGACCGCGAGGCGATGATCTCGATCCTCACCGAGCCGAAGAACGCCATCATCCGGCAGTACCAGTACCTCTTCACGCTCGAGGGGGCTCGGCTCGAGTTCTCGCGCGACGCGCTCGAGCTGATCGCCGACCGCGCGCTCTCGCGCGACACCGGTGCGCGCGCGCTGCGCGCGGTGATCGACGAGATCATGGTGCCGCACATGTACCACCTGCCCGACCTCGACAACCTCGACGCGGTCTACACGATGACCGCCGACGCGATCGATCGGAAGACGCCGCTCGCGCAGCTCGTGCGCCGCGTGGCGAAGGAATCGGCGTAAGGCCGGGGGTGCAGATGTCCGACGCGTCCTCCGGTGCATTCACGCGTGGCGGTGCCTCGGCGCCTCACGGCCTGCGACGGGGCTGCGGCACGCCCGCGCAATACGAGGCACTGCGGGCGGAGGCGTTCCGTCTGGCAATCGCGCATCCGGACCCGCTCGACCGGCTTGCGCCGCTCTGCGACGCCTTGTGGGACGCGCTCGCGCCCCACGGGCTGAGTTGGATCGGGTTCTACCTCGAAAGCGGCGAGCACCCCGCCGACGCGCGCACGCGGGCGGGCGAGCTGCTGCTGGCGGCCCGCCGGGACAAGCCGGCGTGCTCGCCGATCGGACTTCACGGCGTCTGCGGACAGAGCTTCCTCGAGGAGTCCGTGCGGCTTGTCGAGGATGTCGCGCTGCTGGGCGCGGGCTACATCGCCTGCGATCCGCGGGATCGGTCGGAGATCGTCGTGCCGGTTTATCGGAACGGGATCCGCTGGGGGGTCCTGGATGCCGACAGCCATGAGGCGGCCTGCTTCGGCGCCGCGGACGTCGCGGGGCTGAACGGCGTGCTCCGTGCTGCTGGCCTGCTCGAGCGGGACCTGCCGGTGCGGGCGGATCGGGTCGGTTGATCCTTGGGCCGAGCTTTGGGCTGAGCTTTGGCCTGATCTGTCGGGCCATGCGCCCCCGACGAAGCGCCTCCGATCCCGCGCGGATCGGGCGCCGAACCGCCCCGATCGGCAGTCGACTTGCATGATTCGGCGGGAACGCTATAGTGCGGGACTCGCCTTCGGGCATCTACGAAACGAGTTCCTCTATGCCACGCGTTTGCCACTTCACCGGTGCTTCCACTTCTTCGGGTTGGGTCTGCAAGTATCGCGGTAAGGCGAAGTACCTCGGCGGCGTCGGCATCAAGACGACCTCCCGCAAGAAGCGTACCTTCAAGCCGAACCTCCAGACGGTCACGATCGTCGAGGACGGCTCGCCGCGCCGCGTGAAGGCCTCTGTGCGCGCGATCCGCGAGGGTCTGATCGTCAAGCCGATCAAGCGCAAGTACGCGTACACGCGTCGCGTGAAGAACGGCGAAGCGGTCTGACGACCGGCCAGCCGCGCCACTTCGGGCGCGTTGGTTCCAACGAGCATCCAGCGAGCCGCCCTCACGGGCGGCTCGCTTCGTTTCCGCTGGCGCGAGTCCAAAACGCCGCGACTGGAACGAAGCCACCGCTGAAGTGCAAGCAATTTCCCCCGTAAAATCATCACGATTCGTTGACGGGTACCTGTTGTGGGCTATTGTCTCCGCGGCAGAGACCCCCCTGGTCCCACGTCCCGCAGAGCCGGGCAGGACAAATTCTCCGATTTCTGCCAGTCAACTCAGATTTTCCGCCGCTGTGCATGGCATCGGAAGTTGTTCCGTGCACGGAAGATCGGGTCGAAAGCCCGTTCGCGGTGGTGTCGTTGATTCGCTCTGCGGTTTGAGCGAGTAGTGCCGATGTGTTCGGTGATGGTTCCGTGCGTGCGCATGCTTCGTCGCCTGCGTGTGCTCCTTCGCCGACATCGGTTCGTGTGTCTCGATGCGCGTCGCCTTGGCGTGCGGTCGTGGCGTGCAGCGGCATCTCCGTGATTCGCGGGTTGAAGAGCGAGCTTGTCATTGTCCGAGTTCGGTGTCCCTAGGGCGAGTTTCGCCCTTCTTGCATCTGCCGGTTTCGAACCAGAGTCCCCCCGTGCCCGTGAACCACCAGAACGACGATCGCGACCGAGTGCTCGCGGCGACCGACCTCGTGTCGATCGTCGGCGAGGTGGTTGCGCTCCGCCCGAAGGGGCGTGAGCACGTCGGCCTGTGTCCGTTCCACGACGACAAGTCGCCGTCGATGGCGGTGGTGACGCACAAGTCGGGCTTCGGGGCCGACGCGTTCTACAAGTGCTTCTCGTGCGGCGCCGGCGGCAACGCGATCGACTTCGCGATGAACTACCACAAGCTGGAGTTCCGCGAGGCGCTCAAGTTCCTCGCCGAGCGCGCCGGGATCGAGCTCACGCCGTGGGATCGCGAGCGCACGCAGCGCCGCGACGGCGAACCCACCCGCGACGACGTGCTGCGCGCGAACGAGATCGCCCACCGCTTCTACCGCCGCACCTACGCCGATGCGCAGCGCGGCGCCAAGGCCCGCGCGGAGGTCGCGTCGCGCCACTTCACCGCCGAGACCGCCGAAGCCTTCGGGATCGGCGCGGCGCCCAACGCGATGGATGCGCTCTGCTCGGGCATCCGCGCCAACATCAGCGCGGCTGGGAGCAACTACCCCCCCTTCGACGCGTTCGTGCTGGCGGGCGTCGTCCGCGCCGGGCGCAACGGGCACATCGACCTGCTGCGCGAGCGGCTGGTCTTCCCGATCCGCGACGACATGGGGCGGGCCATCGCGTTCGGCGGCCGGAAGCTCGATCCCGAGCAGGAGCCGAAGTACATCAACAGCCCGGAGTCGCCCGTCTTCCACAAGTCGAAGGCGCTCTACGGCATCGACCGCGCGAAGCGCTCGATCATCGAGACCAAGACCGCGATCATCACCGAAGGCTACGCGGATGTGATCGCATGCCACCAGGGCGGCTTCACCAACACGGTGGCCGCGCTCGGCACCGCGCTCACCCGCGACCACGCGCGGGTGCTGCGCCGGCTGTGCGAGAACGTCGTGCTGCTGTTCGACGGCGACGAGGCTGGCAAGAAGGCCACCGAGCGCGCCCTCGAGGTGTTCTTCGCCGAGCCGGTCGACATCAAGGTGTGCGTGCTGCCCGCGGGCGCGAAGGACCCCGACGAACTGCTCCGCCAGCCCGACGGCGCGGAGCGCTTCCGCAAGGCGATCGAGTCGTCGACCGACCTGCTGTCGTTCATGGCGTCGCGCATCCGCGCCGACTTCGTGGGCGGCGGGCTCTCGGCGCGGCAGCGCGCGATCGAGACCACCCTGGCGAAGTTCGTCGACATGGGGCTGAACACGCTGAGCGGCGTGCGTCGCCATCTCGTGCTCCAGAGCCTCGCCGACCTCTTCGACATGCCGGCCCGCGACCTCGATCGCCTGTGCATGGCGCTGAGGCCGCGCGGCGTGGCAGCCGAGGCGGCGGACTCCGACGGCGGCTCGGCGGCGGAGACAATCATCGAGGTGCCGGCGGCCATCGGGAGCACCGCGCGCATGCGGGCGCGGCTCGCGGCCGAGCGCCGGCTGCTCGCGATCCTGTGCAACGATCCGGTGCTCGCGTCCGTACAGGTGTCGGTCGAGGGTTGTGGCAACCTCCCGATCTCCGAGGCAATCGCGCCATCCGAGTTCGCGGACCAGGGCCATTCGGCAATCTTTGCCGCGATCCGCGACGCGGCGGAGGAAGGTCGGACCCTGCGTTTCGCGGCTTTGCTGAGCGAACTTGCCCAGCCGGCCCAGAAGCGTCTAGCATCCGAACTTTACACCTTCGGTGAGCAGTTGCTGAGCGCCTCGTCAACGCGCGATGCAACCGGAGGACACCGGACCGCTGCGGAGGAAGTCGTCGTCAGTTGGCAGGATCTCGAGAACCTCGAGCGCCTTGCCCGCTTCAGGAATCCCGATCATCGCGCTTCGCCGCAGGACCGTGTCGCCGACACGGACGCGCGCGGGGACGGCGAGGAACGGGGCGCAGGGTCGTCACCACGCGGTGACGCGTCGGTAGACAGCAATTCGGACAGCCAAGCCTCGGTGAGCCAAGCCTCAGCGAGCCAGGCCTCGGTAAGCAAGGCGTTGGAACGCCTCGCGCGTGCGCGCGAGCGTGGTCACGACGCCACAGCAGCAAGTGCACTCTTCGGACGCCGTTCATCCCCGGCATCCGAAGCTGGACGGAGTAGCAACCAGTGAGCATGAACCTCGATTCCCTTCAAGTCGCCTCGCCTGTTCTCCGCGAGCTCGTCGAGCACGGCATCAGCCGTCGCTGGATCAGCTACGAGGAGCTCAACACGTGCCTCCCCGACGAGTTCGTCGATCCCGAGAAGATCGACGAGCTGCTCGTCTTCATGGGCGAGCACGCGATCGAGATGGTCGACGAGGTCGAGGTGCGCCGCAACAACTACGCGTGCTTCGAGGCGCCGCTCCAGACGAACCTGAAGTTCCAGCGCGACGACCCGAAGAAGGCGGGCCGCAGCGATTCCTCCGGTGGTCCCGCGCAGCCGTCGGCCGCGGCGCTCGCCGCCGCCGAGCTCGAGATCAAGAAGAACAAGCGCAAGAAGAAGGCCGCCGAGGGCGAGGCCAAGGGCGAGGAGGAGGTTCCCGATCCCGACGACTTCGACGTCGAGGAGGACATCCTCGACGACACCGAGATGCAGGCCGCGGTCGAGAAGGCGCTCGCCGAGCAGGGCTCGAAGCGCATCGACGACCCGATCCGCATGTACCTCACGCAGATGGGCACGATTCCGCTGCTCACCCGCGAGGAGGAGATCCGTCTCGCCAAGAAGATCGAGACGACCCGCATGATCTTCCGCCGCAAGGTGCTCGAGAGCGACTACGCCGCGGGCGAGGCCGTGAAGATCCTGAAGGACGTGCACGCCCAGAAGCTGCCGTTCGACCGCACCATGCGCATCTCGACCGCCGAGCCGCATGCGAAGCAGAAGATCGAGCAGCGCATCCCGGCGAACCTGCCCACCATCGAGCGCCTGCTCAAGCTGAACCTGCAGGCGTGGGAGCAGCTCGAGGCCGGCGGCGTGTCGGCGACCCAGCGGGCGCAGCTGCAGCGCGAGATCGCGCTGCGCCGCCGCCGCATCGGCACGCTGCTCGAGGAGTGCTGCCTGCGCACGGGCCGCATCATCCCGCTCTACCGCAAGCTCCTCGGCATCATCTCGAAGATGCGCGAGATGCAGCGCAACCTCCAGAAGGCCGAGAAGCACCCCGATCGGTACGACCCCGAGGACGTGTACGTGATGCAGGAGGAGTTCGACGGCCTCCGCAACCTCGTGCTCGAGCCGATGGACGAGTTCGAGCGCCGCATGCGCGACATCCAGCGCGTGTTCGGCGAGTACGAGCAGGCGAAGCGCGATCTCTCGGGCGGCAACCTCCGCCTCGTGGTCTCGATCGCCAAGAAGTACCGCAACCGCGGCCTGCCCTTCCTCGACATCATCCAGGAGGGCAACACCGGCCTGATGCGCGCGGTCGACAAGTACGAGTACAAGCGCGGCTACAAGTTCTCGACGTACGCGACCTGGTGGATCCGCCAGGCGATCACGCGCGCGATCGCCGATCACGCGCGCACGATCCGCGTCCCGGTCCACATGATCGAGACGATGTCGAAGCTGCGCAACATCCAGA
>JBMOGJ010000145.1:0-5957 GCA_049318425.1 Phycisphaerales bacterium
CGCCGACCTCAACAACCTCGGCGCGATGGACGTGAAGGACACGAACTACCTGTTCCAGGGCATCGGCGAGTACGAGCAGGGCGGATTCCGCGGCAACAAGAGCGTGATCGTCAAGGGCATCTGGGCGCCGCCGAACACGCGCGTCGTCCGCCTCAACATCGGCCGCGGCAACGCGAGCTCGATCGACATGTGGAACGACCGCAGCAAGGTCCGCGAGACCGCGGGCGAGGAGGCGAACCTCGCGCTGGTCGACGACCTCGGCCGCACCTACTTCCCGATCGGCTACATCCACGCGACCGCGACCGGCGACCGCCGCGTCAACATCCGCCTGCAGCGCGACGGCGCGTACTACAAGATCGGCTCGTTCCCGATGCTCTCGAGCTCGGGCTCGGACTCGCTCTACGCGATCTTCACGCCCGCGACCGGCCGCAAGATCGTCGGCATCAAGCTCGGCAAGGAATGGGTCGCGACCGCGGATCTCTCGGTCGTGCCGCCGAGCTGATCGGAGGAATGCGCGCATCGGGTGACCGGTGCGAGCGACACCCTCGGCACCACGCAACGCACAAGCGCGCCCCGTCCGTCGGGGCGCGCTTCTTTTTCCGCGCGATTTTCGGTGGCGAACTTTCGCGCTGCAAATGTGTGTCGAAATCGCGGAGCGGCCGTGGCACGTGGGAGAATCACTCGACTGCGACGCGGTCGCGGCGGCGATGCGCCGGTGGGCGGATGGACCGGCCCCACGCACCGCGACTCCATGCATGGGAAGGAACAAGATGCCAACCACGGAATCGAAGCCTCGACGGAACGACGCGGCGGCGGCGCGGGACCTGCGCCAGCCCACCCTGCTGCGCCGGATCCTGCTCCACGCGCGGCACGACGGCCTGCGGGTCGCCCTCGCCGTGCTGCTGCAGGCGCTGGTGTCGCTCGTGCAGCGCGCACCCCGCGACCCGGGCGAGCGCGCCGCGGAGCGTTTCCTGCGCGCGCTCGGCTACCGCCTGCTCGCGCGCAACTGGCGCAGCCCGCGCGACCGCCGCGACGAGGCCGACCTCGTGATGCTCTCGCCCGACGGCCGCGAGGTGGTGATCGTCGAGGTCAAGCGCGCCGCGGGACCGTGGGATCCGCTCGATCGCGTCGACGTCCGCAAGCGCGAGGTGCTCTGGCGCGTGCTGGTCGACCTCGAGGGCGTGGGGTACGCGCAGGGACCGCTCGGCGGCCACACCACCGCGCTCGGCCGCGCGCTGCGCGGCGCGCAGGCGATTCGCGTCGACCTCGTCGGCGTCCGCGGCGAGGGCGTGCTGTGCGCCGCGGTCGAGCATGTCGCCGGCATCTTCATCCGCGACGCACCGCGCGAACCGCGCGCCGGCGATGTCCGGCGGACGCGCGCGCCCTGAGCGGCGTGATCCGCAGACCCGCGGGATGCCGAGCGTTCACACGAGGCCGGGCGATGCGCACGCGCGGACGACTCCGCGCAGGACCCCCGTCAGCGCCAGTAGCGCTCCAGGGCGAACGCGACGAGGCGCTCCTCCATCTCGCCGATGTCATCGGTGACCCAGCGGCTGCGGAGCGTTCCGATGTAGCGCTGCTGCTCGATGCTGCGGCGCACGTCGCGCAGCTGTGCGTAGAGCGCCAGCTGCACGTCGCGGTCGTAGATCGATCGCGAGGCCGGCGTTTCGATCGCGAGCACCGAGTACCAGATGGTGAAGTCGCGGCTCTGCAGCGGCTCCGTCATCCGGTCGACCTCGAGCCCCTTGATGCGCGCCTTGATCGCGTCGCTGAGCGGAAGCCCCTCGATGCCCTGCGGCGGAAGGTCGGTCGACTGCCAGAGTCCACCGTCGGCGACCCCGAGCTCCTTCGCGACCTGCGTGAATGACTTGCCCTCGGCGGCGAGCGCCTTCACGCGCTCGATCTTCTCCGCCTCGGCGACGGTGTCGAACCGCATGCGTCCGAGCTTCAGCTGCTGCGTCGGATTGAAGAGCTTTCGGTCGCGCTCGTACGCCTGCTCGACCTCGCGCCACGAGACGATCGAACGCGGCTCGAGCCGCTGGTTCAGCAGCCGCATCGCCAGCGAGAAGTCGCGCCGCTCGCGCATGAACTCGTCGAGCGACCCGGTGCCCTCGGCCTGGAGGCTCTCCTCAGCGGCGGCCCGGCTGCCGCCGCGCTCCGCGATGGTCTCCTCCTGGATCGACTTGAGCCACGCGAGCAGGCCCTGCTGCTGCTCGGGCGAGAGCTGCGACTCCGCCTCGGCGACGACCAGCTCGCTGTCCACCGTGCGCTTGAACCACGACTTGACGACCGAGAGGAACTGCTCGCGGCCGACGACGCGATCCGGATTCGCGACACAGCGCTTGAGCTGGTCGGAGATCGGTTCGAGGAAGTCGTCGGCGAACACCGGCCGCCCGTTGATCTGCCCGACCAGCGCATCGACCGGCCAGATGCCACCGGACTCGCGTGCGTTCACGACGCGACCGGTCGCCGCTGCGCCCGCGGACGCGGCGCCTCCCGACGCCTGCCCCGCGCCTGACGCGGACGCCGCTCCCGCGTTTGCCGACGTGTTCGCTGACGTATTTGCCGACGTGTTCGCTGAGCTGCTCGCCGACGGGTTCACCGCCGCACTCGCCCCTGCGTTCCCCGACGCCGCTGCCGAAGTCGCACCCGTCGCCGACGAGCCGTCGCCATTCGCGCGCTCCGTCCCTGCGTCGGCCGCGCCCGGATCACCGAACGTCGTCTTGCCTGCACCCAAGTCGCCCTCGCCCGACGCGCCGCGCGCGCCACCCGCGCGATTCCTCGCCGCGAGCGCCGCGAACTCCGGCGATGACGATGCGAAGTCGCCCACCGTGACCTCGCGCACACCCGACGGACCTCCCGCGCAGCCGAACGACGCGCACACCGCCACGATGGCGGCGATTCCCGCCGGCGCCGCGATGGCGCGCGGGGAGAACTTCGCTCGAATCATGGCGGATGCGGACATTGGCGGAATCGTACCGACCGCACGCACAGTCGGGAGCGTGTCGGCTATTCTCGCGCCATGACCGACGAGACCCCTCGCCTGCACATCGACTCCGACTGGAAGGCCCAAGCCGAGGCCGAGAAGGAACGCCTCGCCCAGAAGGAGGCCGAGAAGGCCGGCCGCGACCACGACGGCGCGGGCGATCCGAACGGGATGCCTCCCGCCGATTTCCGCGGCCTGGTCATGACGCTCGGCAGCCAGGCGATGATGGGCCTCGGCGCCTACGCCGACCCGCAGTCGGGTCGCGTGATGATCGATCTCCCGGGCGCGCAGTTCGCCATCGACCTCCTCGGCGTCATCGAGGAGAAGACCAAGGGCAACCTCACCGCCGAGGAGTCGCAGGAGCTCGGCGAAATCCTCGCCGGACTCCGCACGCGCTTCGTGCAGGTCGCGCAGCTGGTCGCGGCGCAGATGCAGCGCGAGATGGGTGGACCGCTCGGCGCCTCGCCGATGGGCGGCAACCCCGATGTCGCGGGCTCGATCGGTCTCGGCAAGCCGCCGGCGTCGAAGTCCGGCCTGATCATGCCCGACTGAGCGCCGCATCCCGCGGACTCCGCTGCAACAGCGACATGTCGTCCTGAAACACCCGCGCGGCGCGCGTCGGGCGCGTTGTCGTCGGCCGCCGCGCGCGATCCGCCCAACCTTGTGCCATCGCAACCCGTTGCGGCGCGCAGGAGTTTCTATACTCCCCGATTCACCCAGCCGGAGAGCCCCGTGTCCGAAACCCACGCGCCCGCGTCCTCGCAACTCCCCTTCCTCGAGCGCCACTACCACCTGCTGCGGCGTCTGCATTCGCTCAGCGGCATCGCGCCGATCGGAGTGTTCCTCCTCCCGCACCTGACGACGAACTCGTCGATCGTGTGGGGCGGCATGCTCAACGCCAAGAAGTACGCCGAGCTCGGCGAAGGCACCGCGGGCGTCGCGACCTTCCAGCACGAGGTGGACTTCATCCACAACCTGCCGGCGCTGATCTTCATCGAGATCTTCGTCCTGTGGCTGCCGATCGCCTACCACGCGATCCTCGGCGTGTACTTCGCGCGCAGCGGCAAGTCGAACACCGACCGCTACGGCTACCAGGCCAACACCCGCTACTCGCTGCAGCGCCTCTCGGGCTACATCGGCGTCGCGTTCATCTTCATGCACGTCGCAAGCCTGCGCTGGGGCTTCACCTTCGGTGGCCTCATGCCGAGCTTCGACCCGCACCATGCCTCGAGCACGACCGCGATCCACCTGCAGGGCGGCGCGTTCCCCTACTGCAACGCGATCTTCTACGCCGTGTGCGTGACCGCGCTGGTCTTCCACTTCGCGAACGGCCTCTGGACGGCCGCGATCACCTGGGGCCTCACGATCAGCAAGCAGGCCCAGCAGCGCTGGGGCTACGTGTGCGCGGGCGTCGGCGCCGGCCTCGCCGCCGCGGGCCTCACCGCCGTCGTCGGATTCGCGACGCTCGACGTCGAGCGCGCGCAGCAGACCGAGGCCAAGATCGCCGCGACCACGCAGGCGCCGTGAGCGCCCGGCGCGCAGCGAGAACCACGCACCGTCCCCGCGGATTCAGCACAGCAGACCCTCCTCGCGGCACGACCGCGATCCCTGAGATTCGGAACCACCCCTTCGGACCCACCTATGGCAGCCCCCACCAAGCGTCGCGTGATCGTTGTCGGCGGCGGACTCGCAGGCCTCTCGGCCGCGGTGCGCATCGCCGAGGCCGGCACCTCGGTCGACCTCTTCTCGATCGTCCCCGTCAAGCGCTCGCACTCGGTGTGCGCGCAGGGCGGCATCAACGCCTGCAACGAGATCGCCCGCCAGCAGGGCTACTCGGAGTACGAGCACTTCGACGAGTCGATCTACGGCGGCGACTTCCTCGCGCACCAGCCGCCGGTCTACGAGATGGCGCACTGGGCGCCCAAGATCATCGACCTCCTCGACCGCATGGGCGTGCCGTTCAACCGCACGCTCGAGGGCCAGCGCGACCTGCGCCTCTTCGGCGGCTCGCTCTACAAGCGCACGCACTTTGCCGGGGCGACGACCGGTCAGCAGCTCATCTACGCCTTCGACGAGCAGGCCCGCCGCTTCGAGAGCGAGGGCAAGGTCACCAAGTACGAGCACTGGGAGTTCCTCCGCCCGATCCTCGATGCGAACGGCGTCTGCCAGGGCATCGTCGCGCAGGACCTCCGCTCGATGACGATCCGCGCCTTCCGCGCCGACGCCGTCGTGATGGCGACCGGCGGCAACGGCCTCGTGTTCGGCAAGAGCACCAACTCGGTCATGTGCACCGGCGGCGCCGCGAGCCGCTGCTACCAGCTGGGCGCGTGGTACGCGAACGGCGAGTTCATCCAGGTCCACCCGACCTCGATCCCCGGCGCCGACAAGCTGCGCCTCATGAGCGAGTCGGCGCGCGGCGAGGGCGGCCGCGTGTGGGTCCCCCGCCGCAAGGGCGACATGCGCGACCCGCGCCAGATCCCCGAGGCCGAGCGCT
Organism: Phycisphaerales bacterium; assembly: GCA_049318425.1. Lineage (GTDB taxonomy): Bacteria > Planctomycetota > Phycisphaerae > Phycisphaerales > SM1A02 > QWPT01. The sequence continues at coordinate 5,481 of JBMOGJ010000145.1, forward strand.
ACTACTTCCTCGAGGAGCGCTATCCGAAGTACGGCAACATCGTGCCCCGCGACATCGCCACCCGCGAGATCTTCGAGATCTGCGTGAAGGACGGCCTCGGCGTCGGCGGCGGGAACATGGTCTTCCTCGACCTCACCCACCTCGGGCGCGAGTACATGGAGCGCAAGCTCGGCGGCATCATCGAGATCTACCGCAAGTTCGTGGGCGAGGATCCCGCGGAGCTGCCGATGAAGATCTTCCCCGGCGTGCACTACTCGATGGGCGGCCTCTGGACCACCTACACCGCCAAGGCGGACGGCAAGGGCCTCGTGTACGGCGCCCCCAACTCGATGGTCACCAACATCGAGGGCCTCTACGCCTTCGGCGAGGCGAACTACCAGTACCACGGCGCCAACCGCCTCGGCGCGAACGCGCTGCTCTCCTGCATCTTCGACGGCCTCTTCTGCGGCGCGGGCGTGGCCAACTACGTGCGCGACC
>JBMOGJ010000146.1:0-5927 GCA_049318425.1 Phycisphaerales bacterium
TCATCAAGCAGGCGGAGCTGCAGTCGGCGCTGTTCATGAAGCGGTGGTAGCGGCGTGAATTTGAATTGCGGCTGAGGTCGGACTGGACTCCCGCGACCGTCCGCGGCATGATTGACCCCATGCAGCCGCAGCCGTTCACTTCTGACGCGACGGACGACCTCGAGCTCGCCTGTGCGATCGAGCAGGACGCCGAGTTGCTCGGATCGGCCGTCACGCTCGAGCGTTACCTGAAGGTCATCGACGAACCAATGGCAAGGCCTGCTGCCACGGATGCTGCGATCGAGGTCGCGATCCGCGCTGCGTGTACGCAGGATGCCAAGTCGCCGCTCGAAGCCGCGCGAGCGCTCGCGACGCAGTATCCCTCGCTTGAGGATGCCATCCATGCGGTTGCGCTCGGCTTTGGGCTTCCCAGCGCCGACGCCGCGCCGATGCAGCTCGGGGACTTGGTGCTCGCCCGCTGGCGGGTCGTGGAGATCCTGGGTTCCGGCGCGACCGCGCAGGTTGCCAGGGCGCGAGACGAACTGCTCTCCGCCAGCGGCGCGGCCGTGGAAGTCGTCATCAAGCGATTCGAGGATTCTGTCGGCGGTGACGCCCGGCTCCACGCGTTCCGCGAGATGCGCGCGCTGCTCGGGGCTCCGGCGGGGCTCGCCGCGCGCGTGGTCGCGCTGCATGTGCCGCGCGGCGGCGCGGCCTGCATCGTGACGCTTCATGAGCATTCGCGGAATCTGTGCGTTCCCGACGATCTCGCGACGGCCGTGCACGCCGTTCGCCGCCTGCACCGCGCCGGTTGGTCGCATGGCGACCTCAAGCCCGAGCACATCCGCATCCGGCCCGATGGTTCGGTCCTGCTCATCGATTTCGGTGCTGCGGAACCGGCGACGGTCGAATCATGCCGACGAGATCTCGTGCGGCTGTTCGAGATGGCGACACATGGCCGACGGCGCGAGACCGCGCACCTCGTTTCGCGCGTCGCGCTTGCGACCCGACGGAACAGCTTGCTCGCCGGCTCTCTCCGGTTGACGTCACCACGCTGGCGTCGACGGGCGCTCTCGGGCGGATGCGCCGCGATGGTCCTTGCCGTGGCGGCGGTGTTCGGCTGGCAGTCCTGGCGAGCGTCGACGCGGCAAGCCGATGCGTTCGCCGCGCTCGTCGCCACCGGAAGACTCGTCGATGCGACGGTCGACGCGCGGGGTCGGCTTGTCGCCATGCGTCTCGACGTGCCGGAAATGAGCGCGTTCTTCCCCGATGCCGCCGACCGGCGGATCGAAACAGGCCCGGTGCGGTTCCATCTCGACGGCCGCGTGGAGATTTTCGACATCCACGGGAATCCCATGTCACGATGAGTCCTGGATTGTCCTTTCTCCGTGAAAGGAGGCATACATGCCTCAGATGAAGGACAAGCGAAGGACCATGTTGGGCTGGGCAGGTGGAGCGGCCGCGGTGCTGCTCGGGGCTATTGCGGTCGCGGCGCCCGTCGTGCGGTTCCATGGCGAGGATCGCGCCGTGATCGTGACGGAGTACGGCGACTTCACGGCTGCAACCGAGACGCTGGAAGCGGTGAAGTGGTTGTCGGACCGTGGACGGACCAATGGCTTCCGGTTCAACGCCGAGCACGAAGTGACGCATTTCCGCATCGAGCTCGAGGCCGCAGCGGGCATGCAGCTGCCCGCCGGCGAGTTCGCCTCGGAGCGCATTCGCTTCAACGACGAGGGCCAGGTGGTGCATGTGGAGTACGCGGCGGCAAACGCGCCTGGCTGCACGATGGTCTGGGTTCAGGACGCGACCAATCCGCGGTACTGGTACGTGACCTGCACCGGCACCTGTGGCCCGCACAACTTGCCGTGCACCCTTTTGATCGACATCGCAACCCTGGAGATGTCCTGCGGCTGCGTGCACTGAGCGCGCGGCCGGGATCCGCCGGCTGGGAGCATCGCCCCGGCCGGCGTCCATTTCGTGCATCAACGGGTATGCTCGAACACATGGGGCAGCCGAAGGACAAAGCCGACTCGTCACCGCCCTCGACCTCGGAAGGTGCCGAAGCACCTCCCGGGGTCGAGGTCGCACGCGCGTCGGTCGCAGCGAGGCTCCTCGCCAATCAGTCGAGGCTACTCGCGTTCATTCGACATCGACTGGGAACCGCCGCTGCGAGCGTGCGCGACGCGGATGACGTCTTCGCCACGACGCTCCGACGGAGCGACGCGTTGGTCAGGGCGGACGCACTGCTCGCCGGGCTGCCGGACTCGGCACTGATGGCGCTCGCATCGACGATTTCGTATCGTGCCATCCTCGAGTCCAGCCGCACCGCGGCGCGCGTGGAGCGCGCCCGCGCGAGCGCCGCCGAGCTCGCACGTGCGCGCAGCGAAGCCTCGGACGCTGGAGCGCGGGTTGAATCAGGCGAGATCGAGGGAATCCTCCGCGAGAGATTGTCGGACGAGAACCTCGCCGTCATCGTGCTGCGGCTCGATGGGCTTTCGTGGAGCGCGATCGCGGCGACCATCGGGATGACCCCGGCGGGCGCCCATCGGCGGTTCTACCGCGCGCTGCGTGCGCTTGCGGAGGCTGCCGCAAGTGCGCCGCCACGAAGCCGCACCGACTAGCCGCACGTCTGCATGTCAACGGCGGGATGCGGCGCGCGATCGCGGGTTGCGACGAGAAGATGCTGGTGCCGCAGCGGAAGCGGCGGTGAATCGCGTCGGTGCCGAGGCCGCGGATCGACGCGCCCGACCAGGCCGTTGGCGGGGCGCACGCTTGCCCCCGCCGCCACGCCGATGCATGCGTCACCAATTCGTCGAATCGAACGCGTGAATCTTGCGTTTCACGGCATGTCCGTGCAAGATGCGCCGATGCCGCATCGACTGGCACGGCTCGACGCAATCCACGCCACGCTCGAAGAGATCGAATGCGCGATCGACGCCGCGCTCGACCATGCCGTGCAGTGCGGCGAGAGCGACCTGCTGGCGGCTGCACAGCGCCTCGCCGAGGAGTCTCCCGCGTTCGCGGATGCGATCCTGGCCTGCGCGCTGGGACGCGGGCTCGGCGCGACGCAGGGATGCGATCTGGCGCCCGACTCGCTCGCCTTCGGCCGCTGGACGGTGCTCGCGCCGCTTGGGGCAGGAGCGACGGCGACGGCCTTCCGCGCGCGCGATGAGTTGCTCTCCCTGCCGGGGGCGCCGGTCGAGGTCGTCATCAAGCGCTTCGACGACGAGATCGGCGGTGATGCACGGCGCCACGCGCTGCGCGAGATGCGGGCGCTCCTCGACGTCCCCGCGGGCCTCGCACCGAGGCCGGTCGCGCTGCACGCGCCTCCGGGCGAGGCGGCGCACCTGATCATGCGCTTCGAGGATTCGCGCCCGCCTCGGGACGCGGAGGACTTCCTCGCGGCACTGGATGCGCTCAGGCTGCTGCACGAACGCGGCTTCGCCCACGGCGACCTCAAGCGCGATCACATCCGCATCCGGCGGGACGGCACCGCGTTCTTCATCGACTTCGGATGCGCGGTGCGCGGCGATTCCGCCGCCATGGAGCAGGATCGCCGACGCTGCGCGACGATGGCGCGCGCCGTGATCGACGGGTTGGCCGCGCGGCTCCCGCTGCGCGTCGCGCTCGCGCTGCGGTCGCGGCGCCCGGTGCGGGGAATGCTCCGCCGCAGGCGGGCGGCGGTCTCGGCGACCGTCGCCGGTGCCGTGCTCGGGGCGGCCGCCATCGCCATGATCGATCCGCCCGCGCTTCCCGACCGGCGATTCGCCGACAGCGGACGCATGCTCGGTTCGCTCCGGGAGACCGGCCGGCTGCTCGGCGCGGAGCTCGACGCCGATGGACGGATCGTCAGCCTCGATCTGCTGCTTCCCGAACTCGGGTCGCTCGGGCTCGAAGGTTCCGTGACCACGGACGGCATCGTGTTCGACGGGACCGGCGCCGTCGTGTTTCTCAACGCAGAATCCGCGGAATCGCTGTCGCAGTGAGCCTCCACCGGTCAGTTCCGACCGTCGACACCCCCTGCCACGCGAGGACGCCGCCTGTGATGGACCGCGACACGACCGATGGTGCGCCGAGCCCGGATGAGCGGGCGGAGGTGGCGGCGCGGATGCTCGCGCAGCGGTCCGTCCTGGTGTCGCGCATCCGCCGGCAGCTCGGCCAGCGCGGACTCGCGCCGCAGCTCGCGGACGACATCTTCTCCACGACGGTTCGGCGGACGGACGCAATGCTCGCGGCTGGCCGGGTGGTTGGCGGGATACCCGACGCACGCCTGATCGCGCTGGCGACCGCGGTGTCGCGCAATGCGGTGCGCGAGAGCTGCCGGGTCGCGCGGAGGCAGCGTCTGCAGCTCGACGCGGCATCCGAGCAGGCGCGCGAGCGAGATGCCGCGCCGGAGGCGCCCCGCGAAGGCGGCGGCGAACACGACATCGAGCGCACGCTCGCCCGCGTCGATGCCCGCGCGCTGACGCTGCTTGGGCTCCGGTTGCGCGGTGCTGCATGGCCGACCATCGCCGAGGAGCTCGGCATGAGCACCGTGGCGGCGCAGCGGCTGTACTACCGCGCGCTCCAGGGTCTCGCCGCCTCTCGCGGCTGAGCGCGACGGACGGCGCGGACCACTTCTTCTCGAAAATCGCTCGATGGCGGTCGCAGCCGCAGGGGATCGGTCACCTCCTGTGCGAAGGAGGATCACCCATGATCCACAACGAGTCAGGTCGGAGGGCGAAGGACGGCGGCGCACGGACAGGCACGCGCCGATGGAACCGGTCCACGGTGCTTGGAACGGCGGGAATGGCACTCTGCGCCGCGGGGATCTCCGCCGCGGCCACGTGGGCGCTGCGGAAGGCGTCCACCGCGCCGGAGCAGTCGATCGAGTTCCTGTCCGGGTCGGAGGCGCGGATCAAGGCGGTTCCGTCGGGCTTCGCCGAGGTCAACCAGTGGTTCAGCGAGCGCGGCCTGGTGTACGGGCTCTCGCTCGACACCGCGCTTCAGATCGACGGATTGATGCTCTCGATCGTCCCCGCCGAAGGAGTCACGATGCCCGAGGGCGAGGTCATGCTCGGCGGACTGGTGTTCAACGACGCCGGTCAGGTCGTCGAGTTCACCGCACCATCCGGGGGAGCCTGCGTCATCATCATGACGGAGGACTCCACGCGACCCGATGGCCGTCGGGTGCGCTGCCTCGGCCCCTGCGACGACGGCACCACCTGCCTGCTGCGCCTCGCGAGCACGGGCGGAGGGATGGGGCTCGCCTGCGACTGCAACGGCGGCTGATGCTTCGCTCCGGGCCGCTCCGCCCACCCCTCCTGCCGCGCTCACACAGCGCTGCGGAGGGGTGGGTTTGTCGGATCGCGACCGGCGCCGTCGCGTTACGATCGCGCCATGTCCGAAGCGGAGATCATCACCGGCGCCCGCGCGTTCCTGCGCGCGAACCTCACTGGCACCATCGGGTTCGACGAGGAGTTCATCCCGATCAAGGTCGTGGTGGCGCCCGATGGAGCGCTGGTCGCACCGGTCATGGTCGCGATGCTGCGCGCGCTCGATGTCGTGATCTTCCTTCCCGCGGAGGACGACGCGGCCATGCAGCTGCAGGTCACGCTCGAGGAGATCCAGGACTCGGGCGAGCACGCGGCGCTGTGCGACCGCTGGCGCATCTATCACGGCGAGCCCGAGGACGTGCGCTGGGCGCGCATCTCGATCGACGCGGCCAAGTTCGACGGGCGCATGTTCGACGGGCTCGCGCTCATGGAGCCGAACGCGCTCGCCGAGGCCGAGCCGCGCATCTGCCGCAAGGTGAACGCCGAGATGCGCGGGCTCCTCAAGCAGGCGTGCCTGCGCGTGGCCGAGGTCGAGATCGAGGATCCGCGGCTGGTGGGCGTCGATCCGCTGGGATTCGATATCCGCGGGCGCTTCGACGTGGTCCGGCTCGACGCCGACCCGGAGATCGTCGACGA
>JBMOGJ010000147.1:0-5911 GCA_049318425.1 Phycisphaerales bacterium
CTTGTCCGCAACGGTCGGTTCGGCGGCGAGTGCGGCGGCGATGATCGAGATGGCGAGCATGGTTCCTCCTGCGGCGTGATGCGGGAAACGGACGATGCGCAGGACGCGCGGGCCGTCTCCGACTGTTCCGCACTTTCGCAGAAATCCGGCGCGCGCGGTCGGGGGAATGTCCCCGCGCCGGATGCACGGCGAGTCGTGCGGGTGTGCGCCCGTGCGGGCATGCGCGGGCGCGCGCACCCCCACCGCTCAGTTCGTTCCCGCGAGCCGGCGCACCGTCATCATGAAGCTCTTCTTCATGGCGGCGTGCATGGCCGCGCAGGCGGCGCCGAACGCGATGCAGGCAACGATGGTGCCGATCGCGAGGCTGGTGCGCGCCGCGCCGACGTCGCTCAGGCTCTCGGCGATCCAGCTCTCGGGCGCGACCGTGGCGAACAGCATGTTCAGCGGGCTCGCCGCCGCCGCCGCCGCGCCGACGTAGGGAATCGAGCTCCCCAGCGCCGCGGCGCACACGCCGAGCACGAGCCCGATCACGCCGATCACGCCGATCGCCGCCATGACCGAGCCAATGGTGCCCTTGGTGCGCAACGACCACTGCAGCCCGACCATGATCGCGAAGCTGGTCGCGGCGACGAGGTCGAGCAGCACCAGCAGCGCGCCCTCGGGCAGCATCATCGGCAGCACCAGGTTGCCGGTGCCGGTGCCGACCGACGCGCGCACCTCGACGCCCTGCGCCGCGCCGAATCCGCCGGCCATCGTGTAGACCGCCACCGCGCCGAGCGTCACGAACGGCACCAGCAGCATCGGCGCGAGGAACTGCACGATGCCGCGCAGCTTGCCCGCGAGGTACGGCCCGGGCTGGATCGGGGTGGTGAGCAGGATGTCGAGCGTGCCGTCCTCGCGCTCGCGGCTGACCGCGGTCGCGCTCAGGCTCACGGCGGTCAGCAGCACCACCGCCACCTCGGCCCCGACGACGCCGAGCAGCGCCAGCTGCATGTCGCGCGAGCTCACCGTGCCCTGGTGGTGCAGGCCGCAGAGGACGAGCCCCACGCACGCGCCCAGCGCGAGGAACGCCCAGCGCCCGAACATGCCGCCCACCGACTGGGTGCGCAGCATCTGCTCCCGCCACGCGATCGGGTTCGAGCCCACGGCGCGCGACTCGCGCGTGCCGCCGGCGCTCGGGCCGGTGCCGAGCAGCGCCCGCCACCACGACACCCTCGGCCCGCGGGTGCCGATCACGCGCAGCCGCAGCGTCGACCACACGATCATCGCCAGGCTCAGCGCCACGCAGCCCACGCAGAAGCTCGTCGCCGGCGCCGTGTACAGCGGCGAGAGCATGGTTAGAGGCACCTCGCTCTCGGCGTACGGCGTGTAGCTCGTCGACTTGAGCGCGCTCTCCAGCGCGAGGAACGGGTTGGTCGGCGTGAAGATCGTCGTGTGCGTCGCGCCCGAGCCGACGCCGATCGGCACCTTGGTCCGCGCGTAGAGGTCCGCCGCGTAGGTGGCGAACAGGTACATGATCACCGCCGCGTAGAACACGAACACCGCGCGCTTGCCGGCGCTGCGGGTGACCGAGAGGGTCACCGCCGTGGTCGCCACGATCAGCGCGCTCGCCGCCGCCACCGCGTAGCTGGTGAAGATCGCCCCGCCCGGCACGCCGCCGAAGAACTGCGTGAGCACGAACAGCGGCAGCGTCGAGAACAGCAGCGCCAGGATGAAGAACAGCCGCCCGAACAGGTTGCCGAGGACGATCTGCAGGTTCCCGAGCGGGGTGGTCAGCAGGATGTCCCAGGTCCGCGGGCTCGCCTCCTGGACGATCGCGCCCGCCATGAAGATGGGCGTCAGGATGCAGATCAGCCCGACCTGCCCGAAGGCGACGACCGAGAACGCCCCCGCCCCGCGGGTGGCCAGCTGCTTGACCGTGCTGTCGCCGCCGAGGAGCCCGATCAGCAGGATGGCGATCATCACCGCCAGGTAGCCCGACCGGAGCAGCAGGTGCCGGGACCGCTTCGACCCGCCCGCGACGATGCGGACCGCGATCGGATTGGTCGGCAGCAGGTTCGAGAGCCAGGTCAGGGCGGGAGGCATACGCGGCGCGAATCCTACCTTGACAGTTGCGGCCAAGCCCCCGAAACTCCGTGAGTCCGCGGAGGCGGACCGGGCGGCGCCCACGCACCCCCGTTCGTCCACCCGCCGGTTCGCCGGCGGCCGGGACGGGCGGACGGATCGCAGGCAATTCGGCCGCCCGCACTTTCCCGGCTCGTCGAACAGGCCATGCCGTTCGCGACCGTTTGCAGGTGCGCATGCACCCTCGACCCCGCGTCGCAGGTGCGTGCACACCCTCGACCGCGTGTCTTCGGATCCGCGGTCGGGATAGATCGATCCAGACCAAGGCCGGTGCGCGCGCTGTCTGCGTCCGGCATCCCCCCGTGAGAACCGTGACCTTTCTTCTCTCCCAACATCTTCCCCGGCATGGCCATGCGGCGGAGCATCGTGCAGCGCACGGTGCCTCGCACGCGGTCGTGAACGACGGTCCGCCGGGACGCGGTGCCATCAAGAGCTGAAGCGACACCTTCTCCTTCTGGACGATCACGACGGTCCGCGGCTGTCCGGTGCATGAGGCACCCGGCGGGTAGTTCACTTGGGGCGTTCGGCCCCGGGTTCATGGGGCGTCGCGCCCTCGTCAGGAGTCCTGCGTGTCCATTCTTCTCCAGTCCGCCGCCGCGAGCGAAACCAACATCGTCGCCATCGTGGTCGCCGCGGGCATCGCCCTCATCGTCGGCGCCGTCGTCGGCATCGTCATCCTGAACTTCGCCTCCGGCCGCGGCATCAAGAGCGCCCGCGCCGAGGCCGACCGCATGCTCGCCGACGCCAAGGCGCAGGGCGAGCTCGCCGCCGACGCCGCCCGCAGCGAGGCCGAGATGAAGGCCCGCGAGATCGAGCTCGCCGCCGAGAAGCGCGCCAACGAGAAGCGCACCGCCCTCGACCAGGAGTCCAAGGCCACCCAGGCCAAGCTCGACGAGAGCCTCGCCCGCGCCGCCAAGCGCGAGGAGACCCTCGACCGCAAGCTCGAGCAGATCGGCCAGCGCGAGCAGAAGATCGACTCCCGCGAGGCCGACCTCGGCCGCAAAGAGGAGGCGCTCGACAAGGTCGCCGCCGAGAACGAGCGCACCCGCACCGAGCTGCGCGGCGCCCTCTCGAAGGTCTCCGGCCTCTCCCGCGAGGAGGCGCGCGAGCTCTACCTCGCCGAGGTCCGCCAGGAGAGCGAGCACGACGGCTCGGCCCTCCGCCAGAGGATCCTCGACGAGGCCGAGCGCGACGCCAAGGGCAAGGCCCGCGAGATCACGCTCATGGCGATCCAGCGCTACGCCGCCGAGAACGTGGGCGAGTCGACCGTCCGCTCCATCAAGATCACGAGCGAGGACATGAAGGGCCGCATCATCGGCCGCGAGGGCCGCAACATCCGCGCCATCGAGAAGGCGACCGGCGCCGACATCCTCGTCGACGACACGCCGGGCGTGATCAGCGTCTCGTGCTTCGACCGCGTGCGCCAGGCGATCGCCGCCGAGGCGCTGCAGCGGCTCGTCGCCGACGGCCGCATCCACCCGACCCGCATCGAGGAGCTCGTCGAGCAGACCAAGCGCGACATCGAGGAGAAGATCGTCAAGACCGGCAACGAGGCGGTGGTCGAGGCCGACGTGCGCGGACTGCACCCGAAGGTCATCGAGGCGCTCGGCAAGATGCACTTCCGCACCAGCTACGGCCAGAACGTGCTGCGCCACTCGATCGAGGTCGCGTTCCTCTCGCAGATGATCGCCGACCAGCTCGGGCTCAACGGCTCGATCGCGCGGCGCGCCGGACTCCTGCACGACATCGGCAAGGCGATGGACCACGAGATGGAGGGTGGCCACCCCGCCATCGGCATGGAGTTCCTCAAGAAGTACGGCGAGAAGAGCGAGGCCGTCCTCAACGCCTGCGGCGGCCACCACGGCGACATCCCGTCGACCACCGCGTACACGCCGATCATCATGGCGGCCGACGCGATCTCCGGCGCCCGCCCCGGCGCGCGCCGCGAGTCGATGGAGATGTACATCAAGCGCCTCGAGCAGCTCGAGGCGATCGCGCGCGAGCAGCCGCACGTCGACGAGGCGCACGCCATCCAGGCGGGCCGCGAGATCCGCGTGATCCTCAACGCGAAGAAGGCGGACGACACGACCGCGTTCCAGATCGCCGAGGCGATCGCGAAGCGCGTCGAGGCCGAGATGACCTTCCCCGGCGAGATCAAGGTGACGGTGCTGCGCGAGACCCGCGCCGAGGCCATCGCCCGCTGACCCCTCCGGCCCTCCGGTGCCTGGCACCGCTTGTGTAGACTGCGGCGCATGGCATCGAACGACACGCGCTTACGGCCCTGGTCGATCACCAAGGCCGAGTGGGATGGCTGCGGAACCGTTCGCGGCGCTTCCAGGGTGATGAACCTCGTCGGCACCGTCGCCGGCGTCCTCTGCGGCATCGGCTTGATGTTGATGCCGACCATCCTGGGATCGCTCAGGAACTCGCCGCCGCCGAGCGGGATCACCTGGTCCTTCCGAGGGATCGGCATCGGCTTCATCATGCTCATGCTCGCGCTCGACGCCTGGGGGCGCATCGCGCGACGCCGCTGGGAAGCGATCCGGCCGATCGTCTGGGATTCGCACGGCTGCGTCTGCCCGTGGTGCAAGGTGCGCGTCGACGGGCAGCCCTGCCCGCGCCACGGCTTCACGCGCGAAGACCAGCCGAAGCTCATCGCCTACTGGGAGTCGCTGCCGACCATGGCGCAGGCCGACTCCTTTCGCGCGCTCGCGGAACTGCGCCGTACGGCGCGAAGACGCCCCGCCACCTGGACGCTCCTCGGCTCGATCCAGCGGGTCTACCTCGCCTCGAAGATCGCCGCGAACGACGCCGATGCCACGCCGCTCGGACGCCTCCGCGCATCCCTCCCCTGGATCGGCACCAAGTTCGCCCTCGGCGCGATCGCGCTCGCCCTCGCGCTCTGGCTCCTGCCGCGCGACATCACGCTCAGCGCCCTCTCAGGCTGCTGGCCGTACCTGCTCATCGGCCCGTTCCTCGTGTTCGTCGGTCCGCTCGTGCGCACCGGTCGGCTCCGCTGCTCCGCATGCGGACAGCTCTGCACCAGCGCGCAGCCGACGCTCTGCCCCGAGTGCGGCGCCGACCTCACCAAGCCCGCGGCGGTGCGCCGCGACGAGCAGTCGCACGAGAAGCGGTTCTTCATCGTGATCCCGCTCCTGCTCGCGTTCGCACTCGTGATGTTCCAGGACAGGCTGATCAGCGTCCTGCCCGCGCGGCTGCGCAACGCCTACTGGACCAACATCCGGCCGCCCAACTCGCACTGGCAGAACCTCAACCCCGCGGCCATGACCCAGGCGGAGGTCGACGCCGAGGCGAAGCTGCTCATCGCCTGCGCCGAGCCCGGCCGCTCGCGCCCGCTCTTCGACTTCGAGTTCCTCGAGAAGGCACGCACCGCCGGCAAGCTCACCGACGCCATGCTCGAATCGGCCGCGCGCGCGGTCGTGCAGGCGACGCTCGAGGTCGACCACGCCGACGGCCGCGTGACCGCCTCGGTGCACACCTCGTTCGGAGAGTTGATCCTGCCCAGGCAGATGACGCCCCGCCTCGTGTTTGGCGGAGCGTCCGTCGACGGTGGCCCATGGTCGGCCCACGCCGACTGGTCGCTCTTCCTGCACGACACGGCGAAGTTCTGGCGCGAGAACGGCCAACTCCCAACGCTCCCCGAGGACAAACTCGTCTTCCGCGCCGACCTCGGCGCCCTGCCGGAGGGCACGCACGTCATCCGCGCCCGCTGCTGGATCGTGCTGCACGAGCATGCCTGGGTGCGATACGCGCCCGCGTTCGACGC
>JBMOGJ010000148.1:0-5874 GCA_049318425.1 Phycisphaerales bacterium
CGGCGGCATAGGAGGTTCGACGCATGAAGGCGCGCTACAGGACACTCTTCATCAGCGACAGCCACCTCGGCTCGAACGGCGCGCAGGCCGAGCAGCTTGCTCGTTTCCTCAAGCATGTCGAGTGCGAGGAGATCTACCTCGTCGGCGACATCATCGACATGTGGCGCCTCAAGCAGCGCTGGTACTGGCCCGACTCGCACAACACCGTGCTGCGGCGCCTGCTCAAGATGTCGCACAAGGGCACGCGCATCACCTATGTGCCGGGGAACCACGACGAGGCGTCGCGGCAGTTCTGCGGCCTGGTCTTCGGCGGGATCCGCATCGCGATGGACGCGGTGCACGAGACCGCGGACGGGCGGCGCCTGCTCGTCACCCACGGCGACAAGTTCGACCTCGTCGTGCGCCACTCGCGGCTGCTGTCGGTGGCCGGCGCGGTCGGCTACGAGATGCTGCTGCGCGTGAACCGCTGGTACAACCGCGCGCGGTCGCTCGTCGGCCTGCCCTACGACTCGCTGTCGCAGGCGATCAAGGCGCGGGTGAAGAGCGCCTGCAACTTCATCTCGAACTTCGAGACCGCGCTGGTGACCGAGGCGCGCCGCGGCGGGTTCCACGGCGTCGTCTGCGGGCACATCCACAAGGCCGAGCAGCGCGCGATCGACGGCATCGAGTACCTCAACTGCGGCGACTGGGTCGAGAGCTGCACGGCGCTCGCCGAGCACGCGGACGGCCGCATCGAGCTCATCGACGGGCTGGCGTTCCTCGCCGCGCGCGACGCGGCGCGGGCGGCGCGCGAGGGCTCGGGCGACGATTCCGAGGAGGCCGATCCCTGGCTCGAGCCCGCGATCGCCTTCAACCACGTCGCGGTGCAGATGAGGATCGCCCAGTGAGGATCCTGCTCGCGACCGACGCGTGGTCGCCGCAGGTGAACGGGGTGGTGCGGACCTGGCAGCAGACGATCCGCGAGCTCGAGGCGATGGGACACGCGGTGGAGGTGCTCCACCCCGGGCTCGGGCGCACGGTCGCGGCGCCGCGCTACCACGAGATCCGCCTGTCGCTCGCGCCGTGGCGGATCGTCGGTGCGGCGATGGAGCGTCCGTTCGACGCGGTCCACATCGCGACCGAGGGGCCGATCGGGTTCGAGGCGCGCCGCCGCTGCGAGTCGCGCGGCATCCCGTACACGACGAGCTACCACACGCAGTTCCCCGAGTACATGAAGCGCTACTTCGCGCTGCCGCCGGCGGTGACCTGGCGCTTCATGAAGTGGTTCCACGGCGGCGCGCGCGCGACCCTCGCGCCGACCCAGCAGGTGACCGAGCAGCTGCGCGCCCACGGCATCGCGCGCGCGCAGACCTGGTGCCGCGGCGTCGACACCGAGCTGTTCCGGCCGCGCGCGACCTCGCTCTTCGCCGAGCTGCCGCGGCCGGTGCACCTCTACGCCGGCCGGGTGGCGCGCGAGAAGAACATCGACGCGTTCGTGACCGCGCCGCTGCCGGGGTCGAAGGTGGTCGTCGGCGACGGCCCCGAGCGCGCGCGGCTCGAGCGGAGCCATCCCGAGGTGCGCTTCGCGGGCTACCGCTTCGGCGAGGAGCTCGCCGCCCACTACGCGGCGGCCGATGTGTTCGTCTTCCCGAGCCGCACCGACACCTTCGGCGTCGTGATGCTCGAGGCGAACGCCTGCGGCGTGCCGATCGCGGCGTATCCCGTGACGGGACCGATCGATGTGGTGCGCGAGGGCGTCAACGGCGCGCTCGACGAGGACCTCGCTCGCGCCGCCGCCCGCGCGCTGCATGTGCCTCGCACGTCCTGCCTTGCGCACGCGCGGTGCAACGGCTGGGGCCGCGTGGCCGAGGTGCTGCTTGCACATCTCGCCCCGATCGCCACTGCCGCCCGCCCTTGAAACTGAGCGCCGTCTGAACCGATTGGAAACACACCGCCCGTAACGTTCGCACCGTGGCTTCCCTCGCCACCGCGGCGTCCAGGCCGTGTGTCCCGTTTCCTTCCCTCCATACCAAGCTCAGAGGTGTTTGATGAAGTCCCTCCTGTTTGCCGGCGCCCTTGGCGCGGCCATCGTTTCGTCCGCATCCGCCAACATCCGCATCACCGAGGTGATGAGCTCGTCGAACGGCGGCGGCCTGCCCACGCCCGACTGGATCGAGGTCACCAACTACGGCGCGTCCGCCGTCGACCTGACGGGTTGGCGCATCGACGACGGGTCGTTCAGCGTTGCGGTGTCGGCGGCGCTCACCGGCGTCAGCACCATCGGCGCGGGTGAGAGCGTGATCTTCATCGAGTCCGCCGGCGGCGCGGGCATCAGCGCGTTCCGCACCTTCTGGGGCGGCCTCTCGGGCGTGCAGGTCGGCTACTACTCGGGCTCGGGCCTCGGCTTCTCCTCGGGCGGCGACGGCGCGTGCCTCTTCGACACCACCTCGACCATCCTCAGCCAGCTCAGCTTCGGCGTTGCCACCAGCGGCTCGAGCTTCTTCTACGGCTGGACCGCCTCGGGCGTGCTCGACTCCGCCTACAACGCGGTCGTGAGCACCGTGGGCATCATCGGCACCCAGAGCACCGTCAGCGCGTCGGGCGACACCGCGTCGATCGGCACCGCGCTCGCCGTGCCTGCGCCGGGCGCGCTGGCGCTCCTCGGCCTCGCCGGCCTCGCCGGTCGCGGACGTCGCCGCTGATCGCCTGAGCGCACTCTCTCTGCATCGCCAGACTCATCACGGACGCCTTGGAACGGACAGGGCATCCGATTGCAGCGCCCACGGCCCGCGTGACAGACGCGGGCCGTGGGTTTTTTGAGGCGTCCGCGCATGGGCGTCGGCGCCCAGGTGTGTGTGCGTGCGTGCGTACGTGCGTGCGTGCACGGGTGCCCGCTCGCGTCCCCGCACGCGAACCCGGCGGTTGCACTCCGGGCGGCGCCTGCGATAGTGCCCCCATGCATCCGCGCCACGCCGAACCCTGGCGTCCGCGCCTCGCGCGATGGTTCGCGAAGGCCTGGCCGTTCCTCCTGAGCGGGGTGGCGATCACGCTGTTCATGTCGTGGGGGCTGCCGCTGCTGCTGGCGGCGCGCGGGATCGGACCTGCGAACGCGCCGCTCGGCATGTGGCGGCCGGCGGCGGATGGATCGCGTGGCGGCGATGGCACCGACGATGCGGTCTCCGGCGCAGGACCCACGCTCGAGGTCCGACGCAGCGCGTTCTCGGATTGGTACATCGCGCTGCCGCGCGAGGGGGATCGCGGTCAGGCCCGCGGGGACGATCGCGGTCAGGCCCGCGAGGAAGATCGCGGTCAAGCCCGCGAGGACGCCCCCGGCTCCGCGCGCACCCGCTGGCCCGAGGGGCCGCTCGAGGACTCGAACGGCCGCGCGCGCCGCGCGCCCGTGAGCGTCGTGCGCACACCGCCGACCGAGCAGCGCGCGTCGTGGGGACGCATCGACACCGGTCTCGCCGGCTGGCCGTTCCGCGCCTTCGCGAGCGAGGCCTGGTACCGCGCGCCGCGCGCTGGTTCCGCTCCCGCGGGCGCGCTCTCCAGCACGCCCACCGGCGAATTCGCGGGCGGATACGAAGGCATGCCCGAGTTCCACTGGAACGCGCACATCGGCATGGTGCACGGCATGCACATCCTGGTGCCGCTGCGGCCGCTCGCGGTCGGCATCCTGCTCGACGTGCTCTTCTGGGCGACGGTGTCGTGGTGCGCCATCGCCGGGCCGATCGAGTTCCGCCGCCGCCGCCGCGCGCGCTACGGGCGCTGCCCCGGGTGCGGCTACGCCGTCGGCGGCCACGAGGTGAGGCGCCCCGCGCATTGCCCCGAGTGCGGCGCGGCGTTCACGCCCGATCCGCTCGGGTTCGCGCACGCGCCCGAGATGCACTTCCAGAACGCGTACGTGTGGATCATCTTCGTGTCGAGCCTCGACATCATGCTCACCTGGAAGATCCTCGACCGCGGCGGCATCGAGGTGAACCCGCTCGCCGCGCTCGTGATCGACGAGTGGGGCATGCAGGGCGCGGTCGCGTTCAAGTTCGCGCTCATGATGTGGGTGATCGTGGTGTGCGAGATCCTCGCGCGGCTGCGGCGCAGCGCGGGGCGCTTCCTCGCGGTCACGGCGATCGTGGTCAGCGCCTCGCCGGTCGCGTGGTCACTGGTGCTGCTCACGCTGCACGAGTTCTTCCCCGCCATGCTCGAGTGACGGCGCGTCGTCGGTGCGCGCGAGCCGGGGCGTGAAGTGGGCGACCTGCTGCGGGGCCGGCGCGGGCGCCGACACCGGCGCGCCGCGCAGGCGGCGGAGCTCGTCCACGATCGCGTCGGCCGCGAACGGTCGCGCGCGCGCCCGCGCGGCCTGCCGCATGCGGTCGAGCCGCGCGCCGTCGGCGAGCAGCGTCGCGATGCGCCAGCCGAAGGTCTCGGGCGAGTTGAGCCGGATCGCCACGCCCCACTCGAGCAGGTGGTCGCTGTTGCGCTCCTCCTGCCCGGGCACGGGATGCACGATCGCCATCGGGAGTCCGCACGCGAGCGCCTCGCTCGAGGTCAGTCCGCCCGGCTTCCCGACCGCGAGGTCGGCGGCGTGCATGAGCTCATGCATGCGGTCGGTGAAGCCGAGCACCGTGCAGCGCACGCGTCCCGGCCCGGCCGACGCGACCACCGCCTCCGCGTCGCGCCGCAGGCGCGCGTTCTTGCCGCAGACCAGCGCCACGCCGCAGTCGACCGGCATCGCGAGCAGCTGCCCGAGCGTCGACGAGAGCAGCGACACGCCGACCCCGCCGCCCGACACCAGCAGCATCGGACCCGTGGTCGGCAGGCCGAAGCGCGCGCGCAGCTCCGCGCGGGGCGGCAGGCGCGCGCTGAACGCGCCCGCGATCGGGATGCCCGTCACCGCGATGCGGTCGCGCGGAACGCCCTTGCCCACCAGGATCTCCACCGTCTCGGGCAGCGCCACGAACCAGAGGTCCGCGCGCGGGCAGACCGCCCACATCGCGTGCGCGTCGAGGTCGGTCACCACCACCGCGAAGGTGCCGCTCCACTCGCCGCGCTCGACCATGCCCGAGACGAGCTCCGCCGCGAGGAAGTGCGTGCACACGATGGTGTCGGGCCGCTCGCGCGCGAGCATCGCCCGCAGGCTGCCGAGCGCCCAGCGCTGCACGGTCCGCCGCGCCGCGCCGCCTTCGGTGGTGTCGCTCGTGCGGTAGAGCCAGCCGATCGCGCCCGGCGCGCGCTCGATCAGCGAGAGGTACGCGTCGCGGTACAGCGCGCGGAACGGCGCGTTCGCGTGCGCGAGCACATCGACCACCAGCGCCGAATCGGCGCCGCCGCTGCGGAGCATCGCCTCGGCGACCGCCTCGGCGGCGCGCGTGTGACCGGAGCCGATCGACCCGGTCAGCAGGAGTGTGCGCCCGAGCGGCGGTGCCGCGGTGCCCAGCGGGGTGGTGTGCGAAGGCGTGGTGCGTCCGTGCATCGAGGCATGGTGCGCATGCGTCGTCGCCGAGGCGTTCAGCGCTGGTCAAGAACCTGTTCAGCGCATCGCGCGCTCGATCGCGTCGACCGTCTTCGGGATGGCCGCGGTCATGTTCACGCCGCCGGCCTTCTTGGTCACGAGGATGTCGTCCTCGATGCGCACGCCGAAGTTCTCGCCCGGGAGATAGATGCCCGGCTCGATGGTGATGATCGCGTTCTCGGGGATCGGGCCTTCCGGCGTGATGTCGTGCACCTCGAGCCCGAGGTGATGACCGCAGCCGTGGAAGAACGCGTCGCCGTAGCCCGCCTTCGTGATCACATCGCGCGCGGCCTTGTCGATCGCCGCGAAGGTGGTGCCCGCCTTGGTCGCCGCGATCGCCGCGAGCTGCGCCTCGAGCACGATCTCGTAGATCTCGCGCTGGCGCT
>JBMOGJ010000149.1:0-5862 GCA_049318425.1 Phycisphaerales bacterium
CGGTCGCGTACGACGCGGCGACGATCGCGTCCTACGACTGCGTGCTCATCTCGACCGCGCACTCCAAGGTGGACTACTCGCTGATCGCGAAGCACGCCAAGCTGGTGGTCGACACCCGCGACGCGCTCCGCAGCTACGAGAAGGACATGGGGGCGCGGCTCGTCCGCGCCTGATGCGATGACCGCGTCGACCGACGCGCCCGGCGGAAGGCAAAGCTATGCGGCCGCCGCCGCGTCGGGTTCCGCATGGACCACGCTGCAGACGCTCGCGAACAAGGTCGTGACCGTATTCGCGATGCTGGTCCTGGCCAAGTTGCTGGAGCCCGCCGACTTCGGCCTGGCCAATCTCGCGATCAGCGTGGGCTCGTTCGCCTTCATCATCGCACCCTTCGTGATGGGCGATGTCCTGCTGTCGCATCCTTCGCAGTTCGGACGCAACGCCGGTACGGCGCGCGCCCTTGCATGGGGCGCGGGAATTGTCCTCGCGCTCGGGCTCATCCTCGCAGCGAAGCCGATCGAGACCTTCGCCGACAAGCCAGGGCTCGCGTTCCTGCTGATGGTCGTGGTGATGCAGCGTCCGCTCGCCGATGCGGCGTTCGTGATCCCCAATTCTCGGCTGCGAATCGCCCTCCAGTACAGGAAGATCGCGCTCATCGATGGCGCCGTGATCCTCTTCGCGACGCTCATGGGGCTCGCGATGGCGTACTTCGGCATGGGGCCGTCCTCGCTGCTCTTCCCGCCGATCGCGATGATCTGGATTCGCGCATTCGTCTATCGGCGCGCGGCCGGGCCGGCCGTGCTGGGTCCGGTCGATCCCGGGCTCCTGAAGCCACTCGGCCGTCGGTTCCTGGTCGCATGCGCTGGACAGTATCTCAACAGCGTCCTCGCCATCCTCGAGGTGCTGGTACTCGGCTTCTTCGCGAGCGAGACCGAGATCGGACTCTACGGATTCGCCGCGCTGCTCGCGATCCAGACGAACACGGTCATCGCCTCGCAACTCGGCTCCGTCCTCCAGCCCATCTTCGCGCACATCCGGCAGGACCCTGCACGACAGGCCTCGGCGTTCCTCCGGGCGACGCGCCTCCTGTCCAGCGTCTCGGTGCCGCTCTCCCTGATGCAAGCTGCGCTGGCGATGCCGCTCTTCCAGCTGCTCTTCGAGGAGAAGTGGACCGGGTCGATCGCCGTCTTCGCGGTCCTGAGCGTGTCGCAGGCCTTCGTCTTCGTCGGTGCGCCCTCGATCGCGCTGTTGAAGGCGCAAGCGCGCTTCCGGGCGTACTTCGCGTGGCAGTTCTCGCAACTCACGGTGTCGGCGGTCGTCTTCGTCCTTGCGATCCAGTTCGGACATGAAGCCGTCGGTCAGTTCATCGGAATGCTCGGACTCCCGGTGGGCACCGATGCACGGCAGGCGCTCGCGCTGAGCGTGGCAAGTGCCGCCATGTGGTCGTTGTTCTGCCCGATCGGGCTTTGGATCGCGGGTCGCCCGACGAAGCTTGCGTTCCGCACCGTACTCGGCGTGTTCTTCGCGCCCTGGCTCTTCGCCGCGCCGATGGCCGCGCTGACGGTACTCGCATGGTGGCTGCTGCGGTCGACCATGGAGCCATGGATCGCCGATGCACTCACGCTTGGTGCAATCGGACCGATGGCTGCGCTCATCGCGATCGGCGGGACGGTCTGGATGCGCCAGGAGACGCGCGCGGACTTCAAGTCGATCGTCGATCGGTTCCGCCGACGGAAACCGGCGACCGCCGTATGACCCAAACGGTCGCAATCGGAGCACCGCGTCACGCGGGCTTGCGGGCGAGCACGATCAGGGTCGAGTGCAGGAAGCCGGGAAGGTACCGGTGCACCACGCTCATGACGCCGAAGCTGACTCGGGAGAACGTCATGTACCAGGGCTCGCACTCCAGCGAATAGACGGTTCCCTCAAGCTCCGCGCCGCGGAGGAGCCGCTTCAGCTGGCGCTTCGAATTCGCGCGGTAGACCGTCGGAAACACATCCTCCTCCTTGCGGCCGATCTGGGCCTTGCCCAGGACCCGCGCATGCAGAGAGTTCGGGACGATCCGGGCTGCGACGGCGATGTAGGAGTGCTTCGACGGAGTGCGCGCGATGAAGACGCCTCCTGGCTTGAGCACTCTCCGGAGCTCCGCGAAGTAGGCCTCTGGATCCCCGACGTGCTCGAGCACGTAGTCGCTGAGCGCGAAATCCACGCTCGCATCCTCAACCGGCCACTTGAAGTCGCTGCCGATGCGTCGGAACTCGTCGATCCAAGGATTGGTCGAAGCGACTGGATCGACATCGATGCCGATCACCTTCCGGCCAGGCGCGCGGAAGTCGTGCAGCTTCCTGCGGTAGCTGGCGGGATCCTCATGGGCCTTGCCGCGACCGCACCCGATCTCCAGCACGACCTTTGCGTTCTCCGCGAGTGCGTGGGCGCGCGCGAAGAATGGGATCGACCCATCGGCCCGGGAAAAGCCACCGAAGCGGATCTCAGGATAGATGCGCTCGATAAAGTCCTGACTGATCATCGAACTTCCGTTTCTAGGCGAAGGCCGCGGTGCTGGACAACCACGCCGTCATGGTGATGTTTGCGGCGAGGAGGGGGCGTCATGGATCCATCGAACCTCGGGACGAATCGAGTGAGCGAGATCGGCAAGCCGTCGAACCGCCTTCACTTTTGGAACGTTCGGGTCGCGGCCCACCGGTCTCGATCGTTGCTGATGGCTGAGACGGAGGCGCCGCGCGCAGGTTATACGCCAAGACGCGGGGTGCAACGCGGAGGGAACCGGCCTCGGGCGATGGGTTTCCCGCCATCGAGGCGGTGCGCGTGGGAGCATCAACTTTGCTGCAACGCGCTCGCGGGGGATGCCGATAGACAGACACGACGTGCACGGGCTTGTGTCCGTCGGGAGCCGGAACCAAGACCTTGACGACGATCCTCGGCATCTACCTTGTCCTGTTTTCGATCGCCCTGATCGTGATCATGCGCGTCGATGCGGCCCGCGACCGCTGTCCGCTGTTGTCGACGCGCAACTTCTTCCTGATGGGGATCATCCTGTTCCAGAGCAGCTCTGGGGCGGTGACCCTGCTCATGGAGGAGACCGAGCGTGGAGCGGAGCTTGAGGACTACACGCTGCCTGGCCTGGTGTTCTGCACCATCCTGACGGTCTTCGTGGCGCTCTTTCTCTGGCTGTATCGATCACTGGGATTCATCGATCGCTTCGCCTTGGCGCGGACCCGGATCCGCACCTGCTCGCAATCACGATTGCTCTGGGCCGGCATCGTGGTGACGTTGATCGGAATCACGCTCCGCTTCGCCGGCATGGGGATCCCCTATGTCGCAGTGCTCCTTCCCCAGTTCTCGGCGGGATGCCTGTGCGCGGGCATCGCGCTGATCGCGACCGCATGGGCGCGATCCGTCTTCAACTTCGCGATCGCGGCTGTCCTCGGCCTGACACTCGTCGCGAGCTCCGCGACGCTCCTCGTCGGAGCGTTCGGCCGGCGCGAGATCATCGGCCTGTTCTTCTCGATCGTCTGGGCGCTCTACTTCGAGAAGTGGCGCTACATGCCGGTTTCGCGGCTCTTCCCGAGACTGACGGTCGCGGTCGTGGGACTCTCGCTCGCGGTGCTCGTCTTCTCGGCGTCGCGTGTCGGCGGCCAGAGTGTCGACCGGTCGCTGGGTCAGCAGGTCGAACGCCTCCTTCAGATCGAGTGGGAGAACGTGCAGGCACGCTTCTTCGATGCCGTGAGCGGTCAGTTCGCGGGTGGAATCAGCATGTACCTCTACGATGCGCGGCTCAAGGACTCCGCGTACGACCCGCTCCATTCGCTCGCGTACTTCGTCACACTGCCGATCCCCCGCGATTTCTGGCCGGGAAAGTACGAAGGTCTGGGTTACACCGCGCCCGACGTCGCCGGCGTGACGCGCGTCGCCGACGAATTCAGTTGGGGACCCGGTCTTGTGGGCCACCTCTGCAACGACATCGTCTTCCTCTCCCTGCCGATCTACACACTCATTCTCGCTGCGGCGTTCAAGTACATGGACGTGCGGACGGCCGCGTCAGTCCGCGATCCGATGACCGTGGCGGTGTTTGGAAGCGCGCTCGGACAGGGACTGGGCATGCCGCGCGGCGAGATCGGACTCTTCGCCTTCAATCTGCTGGCGGCGATCGTTGGAGCGTGGTTGTTCAGTCGGCTCGCGGCCAGGATGTTCATGCCGGTCGACCGGGATGCGGAGTTCGCGGAGGCTTCCGGGGACTACGACGATCTCGACGAGGGCGATGAGTACGAGCTCGCCGACGAGGCGGGGTCCGATCGATCAGGAGAGCACGTGCGTCACGTGTCCTGACGGCCCGACCGAGCGAAGACTTGAGGACTGGATACCTCGTCACGGCAGCCTCCTCTGGACGGAGGACCATCGACGGTGCCGGGGGAGACGGGAACGAAGGCGCCCTGCATGGACGTCACGCGTGCATCACGCGTGCACGTCGTGCCCGGCGTCGCGCAGCGTGCGCTCGCGGCGGGCCAGCTCGAGGTCGTGCTCGACCATCATGCGGGCCAGTTCCTCGACGCTGGTGCGCGGCTTCCAGCCGAGGACCGTCCGCGCCTTGGTCGCGTCGCCGAGCAGCTGCTCGACCTCGGCGGGGCGGAAGTAGCGGGGGTCGATCTCGACGAAGTCGCGGTAATCGAGCCCCAGGTGGCCGAAGGTGAGCTCGCAGAACTGCCGGACCGAGATCATCCGCTCGGTGGCGA
Source organism: Phycisphaerales bacterium (assembly GCA_049318425.1). Classification (GTDB taxonomy): domain Bacteria; phylum Planctomycetota; class Phycisphaerae; order Phycisphaerales; family SM1A02; genus QWPT01. The sequence goes on from JBMOGJ010000149.1 coordinate 4,749, forward strand.
TCACGAAGTCGTCGCCCTTGGGCTGCTGGAGCATGAGCCACATCGCCTCGACGTAGTCGCCGGCGAAGCCCCAGTCGCGGAGCGCGTCGATGTTGCCGAGATAGAGCTTGGACTGGAGGCCGAGCTTGATCCGGCCGACCGCGCGCGTGATCTTGCGGGTGACGAAGGTCTCGCCGCGCCGCGGGCTCTCGTGGTTGAACAGGATGCCGCAGGAGGCGTGCATGCCGTAGCTCTCGCGGTAGTTCACGGTGATCCAGTGGCCGAAGACCTTGGCGCAGCCGTAGGGCGACCGCGGCCAGAAGGGGGTCGATTCGCGCTGCGGGACCTCCTGGACCTTGCCGAACATCTCGCTCGACGAGGCCTGGTAGAAGCGCACCTCGCGGCCGCTCGCCTCCTGGAAGTTCCGCACCGCCTCGAGCAGCTTCAGGACGCCGGTGGCGTCGACATCGGCGGTGAACACCGGCTGGTCGAAGGAGACGCGGACATGGCTCTGCGCGGCGAGGTTGTAGACCTCGGTCGGTTTGACTTCCTGGATGAGCCGGGAGAGGCAGTTCGCGTCGGCGAGGTCGCCGTAGTGCAGCCGCAGGCGCGCCGCGGGGTCGTGGGGGTCGCGGTAGAGGTGGTCGAGGCGCCCGGTGTTGAAGCTCGACGAGCGGCGGATGATGCCGTGGACGTCATAACCCTTGGCGAGGAGGAGCTCCGCGAGGTAGCTCCCGTCCTGGCCGGTGATGCCGGTGATGAGCGCGATCTTCGGTGATGAGGACGGGTTCGCCATCGGTTTTTGCTCATCGGCACGGTCGGCGCGGCCGATAGAAGATTCGTTCTCCATGTCCCTCCAAGACGCCCGATCCTCACTCGTCGGCGCCCGTGTTGTCGTAACGGGCGGAGCGGGGTTTCTTGGCCGCGCGGTGGTGGAGCGGCTGCGGGCCCGGGGGGTCGCGGATGTGATCGTGCCGAGGCGGCGCGACTACGACCTGACCCACGAGGCCGACGCGGCGCGCCTGTACCACGCGACGCGGCCCGATGTCGTGCTGCACCTCGCGGCCGAGGTCGGGGGCATCGGCGCGAACCAGGCCAACCCCGGCCGCTACTTCTACGCCAACATGGCGATGGC
>JBMOGJ010000150.1:0-5779 GCA_049318425.1 Phycisphaerales bacterium
GTCGCCGACGTGTACGGCAGCAGCGCCATGAAGCGCGCGCGCTTGATGCCCTGTGCGACCTGCAGCTGGTGCTGGGCCGACAGACCGGTGCGCTTGCGCGAGTAGATCTTGCCGTTCGGAGTCATGAGGCGACGGAGGTCGTCGGTCGCGCGGTAGTCGACGAAGAGACGGCCACCAACGCCTTCCTTGAGGCGGAACGCGGGAGCCTGAGTCTGGAACTGGGACATGGATGCGATCCTGAGTCTGTCGGTGCCGGCCGCGAACGACCGCACCTGTGGGTCCTGGATGCCCTCGCCCGAGGTTCGGGAGAAGGGTGTGCCCACCACGATCGGTGGGCGACGGGTCGCGGAAGATAGCACATCCCCCGCCCGCCGCCAAGACTTCGCGACCGTTCGACCCGCGTGGGTACCAATTCGCCGTGTCTTCACAGGTCCGAGAGGATCTGCAAGAAAGCGGTGCTAGATTCAGACCGAGGAGTTTGGTGACCGTGCCCCTGCCCGCGCCGAAGCCAGTCGACGCGCTCCGTCAACACACCCGCGCCGTGGTGCTCATCTCGGCCGAAGGCGATGCCTCGCCCGCGCTGCTCGACGCGATTCGCGATTCGGAGGTCCCCTGCGAACTTATCGGGCATCCGGTGGTGGCGATGGCGGAGCTGGTGCGCCTCGAGCACGGCGATCGACGGCACGAGGAGCACACCGCGCTGTTCGTGGCCGACGATGAGCGCATCGAGCAACTGGCGACCCTCTTCCAGTCGGTGCGCGTCCGCCTGCCGCAGGTCGCGATCTGGGTCGTCGCGGGTGACCTCGCGGTGCAGGTTCAGCGTGCCTCCGCGGCCGAGGCCGGGACCTCCGATCGTCCCACGGCCAAGTCCGGTGGCTGGGGCGTCGGCGGCGGCAACGACGCCGGCCCCGAACGCAGTCACGACCGCATCCCCGCGCGACGCGGCGCCCCGCGACTCCGCATCGTCGAGCCCGCGTCCGACGACGAGCGCGATGGACAGCCCTCGACTCGACACGACGGCGCGCACGGCAGTACCGACGGCGTTCCCACCCACCCGGGCTTTGCCGCGCCGCGGATGGGTCCGATGACCGAGCCCAAGCCGAATGGCGCACCGCCGCGCGGCGCGAACCACGCCGGCCACGGCGGCATGGGCGACACCGGCGACCTGCACGACGGCATCGACATCGATCCCGAGCCCGACGAGCCCGAACCCAACGACCACGCTGGGGACAACAGCCTCCGCGGTGCCACTCGCGCCACCTCGCTCACCGCCGAAGAGCTCGACATGCTCCTGGGCTGGGACGACGGCGACGACGGCGCTCCTCCCACGGGAGGCCGCCGATGAGCGACGACCGGACGCACGACCGCATGAAGGACCGGGCGCATGGGCACGGCCATGAGCGCAACTCCGAGCGCAGCACGGAGCGCAACCACGAGTCGCGCACCGCCCAGCGTGCCCGCCGCGCGCGCGTCCTGGTCGTCGGCCATGGCGAGGCGATGCGCGATCTCGCCGCCCACGCGCGCCGCAAGGTCGCGCACGTCATCGAGGTCGCGACGCTCTACGACGCCGTCGACGAGTGCCGCCGCGCGCCGGCCGCCGAGCCGATCGCCGCCGCCTTCATCTCGCCCGATTGCGAGCAGTTCGACGCAGCGGCGGTCGTCGACGCGTTCATGCGCGTGGACCCCGCGCTGCCGCTCGTCCTCGCGGTGCGCACCGCGCAGGACGACCTCACCGCCGAGAGCATCAGCGAGGGTTTCGAGGACTCGATCCGCCTGCCTGTCCGCGACGACGAGCTCGCGCGCATCCTCGACGATGTCGGCGCCACCGAGCACACGGCGCCCGCGCCAACCGCGCCCGCCGTCCCCGCGCCGAAGAACGTCGTCGAGGAGATCGTCGAGCGCGCGCACGAGCGGCTGCAGGCGCGCGACGTCGACCGCGTCGGCGACCGCGTCTCCGATCGCGCGGTCGATCGCGGCACCGAGCAGGTCGTGGAACGGCCTCACGAGCGGTTTCAGGAGCGGTCTCAGGAGCGGCCTCACGAGCGTGCGCAGGAGCGCGCACACGACAAGCCTCTCGAGAAGCCTCACGACAAGCCCATCGACCGCACGCTCGATCGCGGCCTCGACCGAGGCCATGACCGCACCCCGTTCACCACACCAACCCCCGCGACGACGCGCGAGCAGCCCACCCGCGCCGCCACCCGCGGGGCGCCGCTCGTCCCGTTCCAGATGCCGAGCACGCCGCGGCGATCGGGCAACCATCCGCCCGACGCGCCGCCGAGCGACCTGGACCTCGTCCGCGCCGTCATGGACGGACACGACGTGCAGGGCGCGGCGATGCGCGTCCTGCGCCACCACCTCGGCAGCGCCGACGTGCGCTTCGTCGCCGAGCCGCGGCCCGGCGAGGAGGCCGCCGTCGAGCTCGACCGCCGCGGACTCCGGCAGGTCGAGGTGCTGCGCCATCCGCCCTCCGGCGCAGCGACGGCCCGCCCCTACGGCGCGCTGATCTCCCGCACCATCGACGAATCGCACCTGCGCGCCTGGGCCGACTGGCTCTCCGCCTGGCTCGACCTCGACGAGCAGCACCACGAGCTCCGCCGCCTCGCGTGGACCGACGAGCTCACCGGCGCCGGCAACCGCCGCGCGTTCGACAAGCTGCTCGCCGACACCATCCAGGCCGCCCAGCGCGACTGGCGCTTCTTCGGGCTGGTGCTCTTCGACATCGACGACTTCAAGCGCTACAACGACGAGTATGGCCACGACACCGGCGACGAGGTGCTCAAGGAGATCGTCGAGCTGCTGCGCATCTGCATCCGCCGCGGCGACCACATCTTCCGCATCGGCGGCGACGAGTTCGCGGTGCTCTTCTGCGACCCCGAGGGCCCGCGGCGCGGCGGCACGCTCGACCGCGAGTCGGCCACCGCGATCGCCAACCGCTTCCAGCGCGCCGTCGCGGAACTGAGCCTGACCCATATCGGACTCGACGGTCCCGGCACGGTCTCGGTCTCCACCGGCTTCGCCTCGTTCCCGTGGCACGGACTCGATCCGCTCGCGCTCTACCGCGCGGCCGACGGCTTCTGCCTCGACTCGAAGCGCGCAGGCAAGAACCGCATCACCTTCGGCCCCGGCGTGCATCCGGGGTCGCATGGCGAGGGGCATGGCGCCCCGCATGCTCCCCCGCACGGCCCCTCGCACGGTCCCTCTCACGGTCCCTCTCACGGGGGCAGCGTCCAATAGCCCCCGAACTGTTGCCCTGATGCAACGGCGCCGAACCGCCGATGACAGGGCGAGTATCCAGCGGAGCGTCCCCCCGCTCTGATGCAAGACAGGCATGAGCCCCGCACGCGTTCCACGCACCCTCGTCCTCAGTGACCTGCATCTCGGCAGGCCCGGTGGTGCTGGCCGCGCAGACGCCTTCGAGTCGCTGCTCGAGGACTTCGACCGCGTCATCGTCAACGGCGACATCGCCGAGCTGCACCACGCCGCCTTCCAGGCCGACGCCGAGTTCGAGCTGATGCGCTTCAAGGACATCTGCCTCACGCGCGGCATCAAGCTCGACCTCATCGCGGGCAACCACGACCCGTTCGTGAGCGATGTCCGCGCCATCAGCCTCGCCGAGGGCGCGGTCTACATCACGCACGGCGATGCGTTCCATCCCGCCGTCGCACCGTGGTCGCCCTGCGCGAGCACGATGCGCACCACGTTCGCCGCAGCGCTCTCCGCAGCGCCGAAGGACCTCCCCGAGGACGCCGCCCGCTTCCAGGCGGCGCGCGAGGCCTCGATCTCCGAGTGGCGCGCCATGGGCGAGGGCTCCCATGTGTCGACGCTCGGCAGCATGCTGCTTCACCCCGCGCGGGTGGCGACCGTGCTCTCCTACTGGGCGCGCTACCCGCGCTTCGCCGCCGACTGGGCCGCGCGGCACGCACCGCAGGCGGGCACCGTGATCGTCGGCCACAGCCACCGCGCCTTCGTGCGCACCGAGTCGGGCCGCCGCATCGTGAACACCGGCTCGTACGGGTTCCCCGGGCGCCCGCACGCCGTGGTGATCGAGGGATCGACCGTGCGCGTGCACGGCATCGCGAGCCGCGGCGGCTTCTACGCGCTGTCGACGAACGCGAAGGCCGCGTGGCCGATCGCCCATCATGCCGACGGTCTGCACCGGCACGACGCGGCGCCGCAGTCCGCGCGCGCTCAGCCCACCGGCGCCGCGGCCGCGAGCACGCCCGCGATGAACCGCGCCGCCTCGCCGAGCTGAGCTCGGTCGACGCCGGTCACGAACCCTCTCGACGCACAGAGCTCGGCGAGCTTCTCCGTCGCCACGTTGCCCGTCGCGCCCGGCGCGTAGGGGCAGCCGCCGATGCCGCCCGTCGAGCCGTCGAACCGCCGCACGCCGAGCGTGAGCGCGCGCTCCGCGCAGGCGAGCGCGCGTCCGTGGGTGTCGTGCAGGTGGAGGACGAGCTCCGCCATCGGCCGCTCCCGCGCGCATGCCGCGAGCATGCGCTCGATCTCGTCGGGATGCGCCACGCCGATGGTGTCGCCGAGGTCGAGCTCATCGACACCGACCTCCGCGAGCCGCGCACAGGTCTCGCGCACCGCCTCGGGCGCGACCGGCCCGTCGAACGGACACGCCACCGCGCAGCTCACGTATCCGCGCACCGCGACGCCGGCCGCGTGCGCACGCGCGACCACCGGACGGAACCGCTCGATCGACTCGGCGATGGTCGCGTTGATGTTCCTGCGCGCGAAGCCCTCGCTCGCGGCCGTGAACACGCTCACCTTGCGCGCGCCGCACGCGAGCGCGCGCTCGAGGCCCTTCTCGTTCGGGACGAGCACCGAGAAGAGCGTGCCCGGGTGCGCGGCGATCGCGCGCGGGAGCACCTCCTCGGCATCGGCGAGCTGCGGCACCCACTTCGGGCTCACGAAGCTCGTCGCCTCGATCTCGCGGAAACCAGCGCGCGCGAGGAGACCGATGTAGCGCAGCTTGTCGTCGACCGACACCAGGCGCTTCTCGTTCTGCAGGCCGTCGCGCGGACCGACCTCGCACAGCTCGACGAACGCAGCGGTCACGCCGCACCATCCTTCGCCGGACCCGGCGCGCCAGCGGCATCCTTCGCCTCGCGCTCGCGCCGCTCGGCATCGAGCTGCGCGCGGTGTTCGCGCACCGACGCGCGGTAGAGCCACACCGCCACCGCGAGCACCACCACGGTCACGATCCCGCCGGCGATGAAGAGGACGAGCTCCGTCCCGCGCACGTCGAACACGCCCTCGGTCGTCGAGGGATTCATCGCGCGCCCTCCGCCGGCGGCGTCGATCCCGCCTGCTCGCGCTCCGCGCTCGGCAGGAACGCCAGCGGCGACACCACCGCGGGCGCCTGCTCGCCTTCGGCGTTCACGAGCACCTTGGTTCCCTCGGCGTACACACTCGAGGAGATCATCGCGAAGGCGACCGGCACCGCGCCGAGCATCGGCGCGATCCCGCTCGAGGTCACCACGCCCACCTGGTCGCCGAGCGACGCGCCCTCGGCGAACGCGAACACCTGCGCGTCCGACACCGGCAGCAGGTCGGCCTCGACCCGCAGACCGACGAGCCTCTGCTTCGGCTTGCCGAGGTTCTGCATGCGCGCGACGACCTCCTGTCCCGGATAGCAGCCCTTCGTGAACGACACGCGCGACTCGAGCACGCCCGATTCATGCGGCAGGTTCGTGGGCCCGAAGTCGATGCGGAAGTACGGCGTGCCCGCCTCGAGGCGCGCGGTGTTGGTCGCGAACCAGCCCGCGGG
>JBMOGJ010000151.1:0-5739 GCA_049318425.1 Phycisphaerales bacterium
GTTCGACCTCGGCGCTGGCCCCGGCAAGCCGGTCGCGCGCCGCGTGAAGGGCGGCTCGGTCGGCATCCTGTTCGACGCGCGCGGTCGTCCGCTCACGCTGCCCGAGAGCGCGGCCGATCGCAAGGCCGCGGTGGCGCGGTGGGCGAAGATTTGGGAGACTCGCTGAACCATGGCCAAGGCCTACACGCCCGGACTCAAGGTGTCGGCGCGCACGCGCTACCGCGCGCGGCGGCTGCTGCCCGTGCACGGCGACGTGCTGGTCAAGGCCGGCGACGCCGTGAAGGCCCGCGACGTGATCGCGCGCACCTTCATCGAGGGCGAGGTGACGCCGGTCGCTGCCGCGTCGCAGCTCTCGGTGCCCGCCGGCGACGTGCCGTCGCTCATGCTGGTCAAGCCCGGTGACGCCGTCGCGGCGGGCCAGCCGATCGCGCGCTCCAAGGGCATCTTCGGCTTCGGCAAGAAGGAGCTCGCCGCACCCGCGGCCGGCACCGTCGAGTCGATCAGCGCGACCACCGGACAGGTCATCCTGCGCGGCGCGCCGCTCGCGGTCGAGGTGCGCGCGTACGTCGACGGCCGCGTGACCGAGGTCCTCGCCGGCGAAGGCGCCGTGGTCGAGGCCGACGCGGTGTTCGTGCAGGGCATCTTCGGCGTCGGTGGCGAGACGGTCGGACCGATCCGCGTCGCCTGCGCCGCGCCCGGCGAGACGCTCGACGCCGACCGGATCAAGGCCGACATGAAGGGCTGCGTCGTCCTCGGCGGCGCGCGCATCACCGCCGCCGCGGTCAAGGCGGCGCAGGACGCCGGCGTCGCCGCGCTCGTCGCGGGCGGCATCGACGACGCCGACCTCAAGGCGATCCTCGGCTACGACCTCGGCGTCGCCATCACCGGCACCGAGCGCATCGGCCTCACGATCGTGATCACCGAGGGCTTCGGCGACATCGCCATGGCCGACCGCACGCACGCGCTGCTCAAGGGCTTCGCCGGCCGCGAGGCGAGCGTGAACGGCGCGACGCAGATCCGCGCGGGCGTGATGCGCCCCGAGATCGTCGTCACCCGCGCCGCAGGCGACCCCGAGCCCGCGCAGGGCGCGCGTCCCGAGGAGGGCGCCCTCGAGCTCGGCACGCAGGTGCGGCTCATCCGCGATCCCTACTTCGGCCTGATCGGCAGCGTCGCGGCGCTCCCGAGCGAGCCCGCGGTGCTCGGCTCGGGCTCCAAGGCGCGCGTCCTCGAGGTCGCGCTCGCCGACGGCCGCCGCGTGACCGTGCCGCGCGCGAACATCGAGTTGATCGAGACGTGAACGACCAGTGACGGGCCTGCGGCGGCGCGCGACGCCGACAACCGCAGGCCATCCGCCCCCGCGGGCCACCCGCCCCCGCAGGACCCGATCGAGAACCCGCGGCCGCGCCCAGCGCCGGTCCCGCCGGTGAACCAGCCACGACGGAGCACTCCACGATGATGGATCGATCCCGCACCCACCGCCCCCGACGCCCGGCCGCGGCGTCGCTCGCCGCGATCGCGGCGACGGCGGCGGCCATGGCACCGTTCTCACTCGCCACCCTCGCGTGGGCGGGGGAGCTCGCCGCCACGACCGGCGCGGCCGCCGCAACGGCCGTCGCATCCACCGGCGCCTCCGGCAGCACGGAGTCCGCGGTCGGCTGGATCAACACCAGCCGCCTCCCGCTGCTCGTCGCGCTCGTGATCATCTGCGGCTCGGTGATCGCGGGCATCCTGCTCGCGCGCAGCGGCCGCCCGCTCCGCATCCGCCGCCTCGCCGCGCTCGACGCCGTCGACGAGGCGATCGGACGCGCCACCGAGATGGGCCGCTCGGTCCTCTTCGTCCCCGGCATCCAGGACATGACCGACATCCAGACCGTCGCCGGCGTGACCGTCCTCGGCCGCGTCGCCAAGACCGCCGCCGAGTACGACGCGCGCCTCGAGGTCCCGACCTCGCGCTCGATCGTCATGGCGGCCGCCCGCGAGACGGTGCAGGCCGCGCACTTCACCGCCGGCCGACCCGAGACCTACAACGAGTCGAACATCTACTACATCACCGACGAGCAGTTCGGCTACGTCGCCGCCGTCACCGGCAAGATGGTGCGCGAGAAGCCCGCCGCGTGCTTCTACATGGGCGCCTTCTACGCCGAGAGCCTCCTCTTCGCCGAGAACGGCAACTCGATCGGCGCCATCCAGATCGCCGGCACCGCCGAGCCGTCGCAGCTGCCGTTCTTCGTCGCGGCCTGCGACTACACGCTCATCGGCGAGGAGTTCTTCGCCGCCAGCGCCTACCTCTCCGGCGAGCGCGACCAGCTCGGCTCGGTCAAGGGCCAGGACTTCGGCAAGCTCTTCATCGCCGCGGCCATCCTGATCGGCTGCGCGCTCGCGACCGCCGCCGTGTTCATCCCCTCGCTCGCCGGCGCCGCCGCCTCGTTCAAGGCCCATCTCGGAGGCTGACCCATGCTGCAGCGCACCGTCCCCATCGCCATCCTCAGCCTGTCGGGCCTGATCCTCATGCTCGCCTACTTCTCGCCGATGACGACGAGCTGGGGCGAGACCGTGCTCGAGTGGTTCAACATCCTCGCGGCGGTCGCCTTCGTGCTCGGCGCGGGCAACCTCCTCGCGGTGAACCTCGAGAAGATCTCCTCGCGCCGCCCCGGCTGGGCGTACGCGGGCATCACGCTCGTCTCGTTCTTCCTCATGCTCGGCTTCGGGCTGCTGAAGGTCGGCGCGGTGCCGAACCCGGAGCATCCCAGCGTCCACTTCGCCGGCAGCTACGACACGTCGGACTCGCCGTTCGGCTGGACCTACGAGTACGTCTTCTCGCCGCTCACCGCGACCATGTTCGCGATGCTCGCCTTCTACGTCGCGAGCGCGGCCTTCCGCGCCTTCCGCGCCAAGAACACCGAGTCGATCCTGCTGCTCGGCACGGCGTTCGTGATCCTCCTCGCGCAGACCGCCGCCGGCATGTTCCTGACCGGCTGGATCCCCGAGGACAGCATGTTCGCCTTCCTGCGGCTCGACTGGATGAAGGTCGCCATCACCGAGCACATCCAGACCGCGGGCATGCGCGCGATCACCATCGGCATCGCGCTCGGCGTGGTCGCGACGAGCCTGCGACTCATCCTCGGCATCGACAAGAGCTACCTCTCCCGCAGCTGAACGGAGCCACCCACATGGACACCAACACGCATGACAGGCAGGGTGGCGGCGGGGGAGGATCGTTCCTCGCCCGGATCGGCGGCATCGACCGCCGCTGGATCTTCCTCGCGATGGGCCTCTCGATCGCGGTGCCGATCCTGCTCAAGCTGCGGTTCCCCGAGGTCCCGGGCCCGATGGCGCGGGCGACCTTCGACGCGATCGAGTCGATCCCCGAGGGCTCGCGCGTGCTGCTCGCGTTCGACTACGACCCGGCCAGCGCCGGCGAGCTCCAGCCGATGGCGAACGCGATGGTCCACCACTGCGCCGCGCGCGGTCACAGGATCGTCTTCATGGCGCTCTGGCCGCTCGGCAAGCAGATGGCCGACGCGACCATCGCCGATGTCCTGCTCGAGTTCCACCCGAACTACGCCTACGGCACCGACTACGTGCAGCTCGGCTACAAGGCCGGCAACGAGGCGGTCGTGAAGCTGATGGCCACCAACCTCCCGCAGCAGTACAGCACCGACGCCGCCGGCGCCGCGCTCTCGAGCCTGCCGCTGGTCGCCGGCGTGCAGGACCTCGCCGCCTTCCAGCTGATCGCCAGCATCTCGGCCGGCTACCCCGGCGCGAAGGAGTGGGTGCAGTACGCCAACAGCGCCGCGCCCGAGGCGTTCACGCTCGTGTCGGGCTCGACCGGCGTCCAGGTGAGCCAGCTGCTGCCGTACTACCCGGCGCAGATGGAGGGACTCCTCGTCGCCGTGAAGGGCGCCGCGGAGTACGAGATGCTCGTCACCGCGAAGTACCCCTCGGCCGACAAGCCCGAGCTGCTCGCCGAGCGGCTCGGACAGGGCCGCGTGCGCATGGGCCCGCAGCTGGTGGCGCACCTGCTCATGATCGGGCTCATCATCCTCGGCAATGTCGCCATGATCGCGGGTCGCTCGCGCGGAGGTGCACGGTGAACGGCACGGTGAACGGTACTGGGAACGGCGCTCGGCCGAACCACCGCTTCCTCTGGATCTCGCTCGCCGTCCTCGGCGCGTCGCTCTCGGTGTTCGGCACCGCGATGGCCGCGCAGGCCTCGGGTGGTGACGCCGCGCAGGCCACGGTCGCGCTCTCGAAGTCGATCGGCGTCTGGTGCGCGGCGCTGCTGACCATCGGCATCCTCACCTTCCTCTACAAGGACAACCCGTTCTACAAGGTGTGCGAGAGCATCCTGATCGGCGTGTCGGCCGCGTACTGGATGGTCAACGGCTTCTGGACGACGCTGGTGCCGAACCTCTTCGGCAAGCTCGCGCCGGGGCTGGTGCGCGAGGTCGCCATCCCATCGCTGCCGGTGTCCGAGACCCCGGGACTCGACATGGCGCTCGCCTTCGTGCCGCTCCTGCTCGGACTCATGCTGCTCTGGCGCCTCGCGCCGAAGGGCGGGTGGATCTCGGTCTGGCCGCTCGCGTTCATCATCGGCACCACGGCGGGCATCCGCCTCGTGGCGTCGATCGAGGCCGATCTGCTCGCGCAGGCGTCCGCGACCATCCGTCCGCTCGTGGTCATGAAGCCCGCGGCGCCCGCCGGCGCGGACGGCGCTGCCGCGGTCGCGGCCACGGTGGGCGCGCTCGACTTCTGGGGCACGGTCGGCGCCATCACCGGCGTCGTGGGCGTGCTGTCGGTGCTCACCTACTTCTTCTTCTCGCTCGAGCACAAGGGCGCGGTCGGCAAGTCGGCGCGCCTCGGCGTCTGGTTCCTGATGATCACCTTCGGCTCCGCGTTCGGCCTCACCGTGATGGGCCGCATCACGCTGCTCGCGCAGCGGCTCGAGTTCCTGTTCAAGGACTGGCTCGGACTCGGCTGATCCCCGCGCGTGGAACCACGGAACAGGGCCCGCCCGCGCACAACCCGCGGGCGGACCACTGTCGGAGGAGACCCGTTCCCGTCAGACCCGCCCCCTGGAGTCCCGTCCCGCGTCAGCGCGGACGCCGGCGGGCCGCGCAGCCCGCGAGGCCGAGCAGCGCCAGCGCGCCCGGCGCGGGGACGGCGGAGCCGCTCACGCTGATGTTGTCGAAGCGCAGGCTGCCGCTGCCGCTCGTCGCGCCGTCGAGCACGAAGCGCAGCGAGGCGTAGCCCTTCTCCAGGAAGTCCGCGGTGGCGAGCTTGACCGTCACCACCTCCCAGGTGGTCGCGTTCGAGGTGAACTCCGCCGCGGTGAGCCAGGTGAAGCCGCTCCAGTACTCGATGCGGTTCGCCGACGCGCCGGTCGCGGAGCGGCGGGTGGCGAAGCTGAGCGTGAGGTCGCGGTACCCGAAGGTCTCGAAGTCGAGCCGCATCGAGGTGCCGTTGCCGAGCGTGCCCACGACGGCGAGCGCCTCGCCCGCCAGTTCGCCCTTCTGCGCGCCCAGCACGGTGCCCTGCAGCGTCGAGGCGCTGGCGCCGAGCCCGCTGAAGTCGAGCGTGCCCGCGCCGGTCGTCGCGCCAAAGACCGTGTTCTGCAGCGGATCGACCCCGTTCAGGTTCCAGGCCGCGATGACCGCGCCATTCGCGCCAACCGCGATCGCAAGCGCAGCAAGGACCCCGACTCCGCCGATGTGCGCGCGATGCTGCACCGCGCCGCGA
>JBMOGJ010000152.1:0-5735 GCA_049318425.1 Phycisphaerales bacterium
TGCCGGCGGCGAGGCCGGTGAGGTCTTCGGCAGTCGAGGTGAAGCCGCTCGGGCCGGTCCACGAGAGGATCAGGGCGTCGGTGACGGTGACGTCGATGGCGCCGGTCGCGAGGCCGCAGGTCGTAGGGGTCGAGGAGACCAGGACGATGGCAGATGCGGGTGAGAGCTGCCGAACGGCGAGGGAGTGACTAAAGCCTGCGCCGATGCAACGCACGCGGCCCAGACCGGCCGGAACTGTCGCTTGGCCGAGGAAATTCGCTCCCCAAGAGACAACCGTTCCATCGGACTTGAGCGCGACATTTTGGTAGCCCCCTGCTGCGATCGCCGTGACGGCGTTCAACCCGACCGGGACGTCGCGCTCTCCGGCGAAGTTCGAACCCCATGCGACGACGGTGCCGTCAGACTTCAGCGCGAGTGAGTGTTCATATCCACCCGCTACTCGTACGACGCTGCTCAATCCCGCAGGTGGCTGGCTTTGCCCCTGGCTGTTCCAACCGAAGCTGCGCACCGTCCCATCCGGTCGGACCGCGAGACTGTGCATATGCCCGGCACCGATGGCCGTGGCCGAGACGAGATCCGCCGGCACGGTTGCCTGGCCAATCGTGGCTCCGGTGTCGTCCCAATCGACGTTCGAGCCCCAGCCAACGAGCTGTCCGTTTGACTTCAACGCGAGCAAGTGATCGCTACCCGACGCGATCGCAACGACCCCCGATAGACCTGCGGGCGGAGTGGGCAGCGCGCCGTAGACGCCGTTCTCGTTGTAGATAGCGCCCCAAGCAACGACGGTGCCGTCTGACTTCAATGCCACGGTATGTGCTTGCCCCGCAGAAATGGCGAGCACGCTGCTGAGCCCAACCGGCGGAGTGCACTGCCCGAAACTGTTGGAACCCCAACAGGCGACCGTGCCGTTTCCGCGAAGCGCCACTGTGTGATACCAACCACCGTCGATCGCCGAGACGAACCCGACGCCGGACGGCGTGTTCCGCTGCCCGTTGGTGTTGTCGCCCCACGACACGATCGCCGACTGGCACGAATCGGGGAAGCCATCCGCGTTCAGGTCGACTTCCGCGCCCGACGCGATGTCGCACGAATCGAGCACGCCGTTGCCGTTGCAGTCCGACGCCGTGTGGTTGGCGATGTCGGCCGCGTCGGCGATGCCGTTGCCGTTGCAGTCCCGAGCATCCAGGTAGGAAGCCATTGCCCGCGCGACCACGCGCCAGTCGGCCGCCTGCGCCGTTGGCTGCGGACAGTAGAAGTCGTACGCGATGAAGCCGACGCGGCCGAAACCCACCGCACGGCACGCCACCGCCGCTGTCGCGCCAGAAGAGTAGATCATGTCGGCGGGATTCCAACCCTCGATGGAGTAGGTTCCATTCTGCCAGATCAGGCTCGCGGCGGTCGCCGCGAAGGCCGATGGCGCCGAGGCGCTCTTGGTGAACGGCCCAGCGGCCGACGATCGATCGATCAGCGGACCGGTTGTCGTGCCTGAGATCAGCACATTCAGCAACGAGGTGTCGTTGGCAAGTTGGTCACCGAACACGAGCAGCTGCCCACCCGCTTCCACCGCTTGGCGCACAAGCGCGGTGTTTGCTCCCCACACCCCTAGGATCGAACCGGTCTCCTGATCTGGAATGACTACCACATCGCCTGCGCTGAGACGCGCGGCGATCGACACCGCACTGATGTCAGTGAGGTATGCGACCGCTGTTGCAACCGGCGGCGTGTACGCTGTCACGATCTGGCGGGGCTCGTAGCCGCAATCACCCGGGTCAACGTTGATCGCGGAGCTGACCGCGATCCAGATCGTGCCTGCCGATGCCGCGGAGGCGGTCGCGACCGCCGCCGTCGCCGAGAGGATGCTCGAGATCATGCGGGGTCGGATCTTCATGGACTTCATCGCTCTATCTCCTGTAGACCCGCGGGGCGGGCGTCGTGTGCTTCGTTTCGAATGAGGGGTGCGCGCGTGGGCGCGCTGGACCTTTGCTTCACAAGTTCCGATCGGACGACGGCAGTGGCGCTGTCACCAGCCGCCACCGCCCGCCGCAGGCGGCGCGTCGGCGGCCTGCGGCCGGGGTGCGGATCCCCCGCCGCCCTGCATGTACATCTGCATGTCCCGCGCATCGACCCAGCCGTCGCCGTTGAGGTCGGCGGCCGCGAGGTCGCCGAGGCCCATGCGGCGGAGCTCCTTCACGTGGATCCGGTCGCGCGGCTGCGCGCCGTCGAGCGCGCCCGTGCACGACTCGCCCACGCCGAAGAAGTTCAGCGTGATGTAGGTGAAGTCGGCGTTGTTCACCAGCGTGTCGGCGTTGAAGTTCGAGCGCGCGTCCTTCGCCTTGCCGGCGCCGCGGTCCGCGACGAACGAGCCGAAGTCCACGATGTCGACCAGGTCGTCGTCGTTCGAGTCGCCCTGCACGAGCAGGAACGACGCCGAGTACCGAGTGCCGGCGATCGACGGCGCGGCCGTCCGAGTGAGCGTGTGCACCGTGTCCTTCGCCTCGATGCAGGCGTACGACGCGGCCACCGGCACCTGCACGCCCGTGAGCGTGCCGCTGCTGCCGGTGAGGTTCACCGTGAGGATCTGCGTCGCCGCTCCGGCCTTGATGCGCACCGACCTCGTCGACGTGCCCGACAGCGTGCCCTGGAACGCGATCGACGCGTCGAGCAGCTGGTAGTCGCCGACGGTGATCGTGCGGGTCTCGCTCGAGGTGTTGCCCGCCGAGTCGGTCGCAGACCAGGTGAGGGTCGTCGTCCCGATCGGGAACATCCCGTCCGCAGGCCACGACGGACCATCCACCGCGACCGTGCCGTCGCAGTCGTCGGTCGCCGTGACCGTCGGGGCCGCGACGTACGCGCCGTAGGTGGAGCCCGCGTCGGCAGCGACCGACACGCTCGAAGGCACGCCTGAGATCACCGGGGCGACGCTGTCGAGGTTGATGGGCGGGAGGTTCGCGACGAGCGGCACCTGCGCGCCACCGGTCATCCTGGTGAAGCGCGTGGTGAACGGACCCACGTTTCCGAAGGTCACCAGCACGCTCGAGCCGCAGAGCGAGCCAGCCGGCAGCACCGTGAACTGGAGGTCGCAGAGGTCCGCCGCCGAGGTCAGGCCGCTGGCGCCGTCGGCGACGCCGAGCGCGTAGCGCAACGTGCCGGCGGCGTTGTCGATCTGCTCGGCGAGCTCGGCCGCGAACGGTCCGCCCGAGACCGGCTCGACCGCGTCGAGGCGGATGTGCGTGTGGTCGTAGCGCATCGCGAGCTGCAGGCCCGCCATCGCGGCGAGCGACGCGCTCGCCGAGACGCGCACGCGGAACTGCCCGCCCGACGAGACGCTCGTCGCGCTCGGGGTGAGCACGAGGTACACATCGGCGCAGTCGGCGATGCCGTTCCCGTTCGCGTCGGTGTCGGGGCTGCCGCAGCCGCAGGTGCCGGGCGCCTGCTTGAGTGGGTCGTTGTCGCACTGGTCGCCGGCGACGGTCGCCGAGTTCGCGGGCTGCGAGCAGGCGGTGACCGGCGAGCCGGTGCCGAAGCCGTCGTGGTCGGCGTCGGCGTAGTAGTTGGTGAACGCGAGGCCGTTGTCGGCGCCGCCGGCGCAGTCGTCGTCGATGCCGTTGCAGGCTTCTGCGGCGCCGGGGTGGATCGCGGAGTTCGCGTCGTTGCAGTCGGTGTTGTTGGTGACGCTGCCGGCGATCGGAGCGCACGAAACGGTGCTCGCTCCGTAGCCGTAGCCGTCGCTGTCGGCGTCGGCGTAGTACGTCGCCGGGCTTCCCGTTACGGTGAAGGTCGCGGTGCGCGTCGTGGAGTTGCCGGCGGCATCGGTCACCGTGATCGTGACCGTGGTGGCGCCGAGGCCGACGCTCGCGCCCGCGAGCGGAGTCTGCGTGATCGATGCGATCGTGCAGTTGTCGGTCGCGGCCACGCTCGAGGTGAGGTTCGGCACGGTCGCGGTGCACGCGGCGTTCGCCGCCGCGCTCGCGCTGGCCGTGTAGCTCGTGATCGACGGAGCCGTCGTGTCGGCTGCCGAACCGACGGTGACGGTCAGCGTCGAGCTGCCGCCGGGACCGCGCGCGGTGAGCGTGTAGATGCCGGCGGCGAGGTTCGTGAGATCCTCGGCAGTCGAGGTGAAGCCGCTCGGGCCGGTCCACGAGAGGATCGGGGCGTTGGCGACGGTGACATTGATGACGCCGTTGGAGAGACCGCAGGTCGTGGGGGTCGAGGAGACCAGCACGATGGTGGAAGCGGGTGAGAGTTGGCGGACGGCGAGGGAGTGAGCACCGCCTGCGCCGATGCAACGGACGCGGTCAAGGCCGGCCGGAACTGCCGCCTGGCCGAAGAAGTTGTATCCCCAGGAGACGACCGTTCCGTCGGCCTTCAGCGCGATGTTGTGGCCGTCCTGTGCCGCGATCGCCGTGACAGAGTTCAATCCGGCTGGGACATCGCGCTCTCCGTTGTAGTTCGAACCCCATGCGACGACTGTGCCGTCGGACTTCAGCGCGAGTGAATGCCCGTATCCACCCGCAACACGCGTGACGCCACCCAGTCCCGCAGGTGGCTGACATTGCTCATCGTAGTTCCAACCGAAACAGCGAACCGTGCCATCCGGCCGAACCGCGAGGCTGTGCTGATACCCCGCACCAATGGCCGTGGCCGACACGAGGTCCGCTGGCACGGTTGCCTGCCCAACCGTATTGCCAGTTTGCTCCTCGTCGCGATTCGATCCCCAACCAACGACCTGGCCGTTTGACTTCAGCGCGAGTACGTGATCGTCGGAGGCCGCGATCGCCACCACCCCCGATAGGCCGGCGGGCGGATTCGCCGCGCCATGTTCATCGAAGCCCCAGCAGACGATCGTGCCGTCCGACTTGAGTGCAACATTGTGATCGCCGCCGACCGAAATCGCGACGACATTCGCGAGGCCCGCCGGCGGCGAGCACTGCCCGAGCGAATTGTTGCCCCAACAGACGACCGTCCCATTTCCCCGAAGCGCCACCGTGTGAGCCCCACCACCGTCGATCGCAGAGACGAACCCGATGCCGGACGGGGTGTTCCGCTGCCCGTAGAAGTTGTCGCCCCACGACACGATCTCCGACTGGCACGAATCGGGGAAGCCATCCGCGTTCAGGTCGAGTTCCGCACCCGACGCGATGTCGCACGAATCGAGCTTGCCGTTGCCGTTGCAGTCCGACGCCGTGTGGTTGGCGATGTCGGTCGCGTCGGCGATGCCGTTGCCGTTGCAGTCGGCATAGTTGTTCCACTCGAGATCATCGATCACGACATGGTTGCCCAGAGGCGTGATGGTGACCGAATCGATATCGGTGAAGTTAAACGAGAGCGTCGCGGGAGATGCGGGGCCCGCAAGCGCGCGCGTCTGGTCGTACACCACCGCACCCGCCCGCGAGGCGGTGATGCGAAAGCTGTCTGGCGTGTTCCATGCCGCGGTCATCCGCGCGCCGACGAAGGTCCAGCGGCTCGGCCGAGAGATCGTGATCGACTGGGCACCAGCCGTGGCGACACCTTGCTGGCCAGAGGAGACCCCCGCTGTATAGCCGTTGCTCGACCCATTGCGACGGAAGGCGAAGGCCCAGAACGACCATGAAAAGCCACGGTAATTCAACGAGACAGGCTCCCAGAACTGCACGACTTGATTCGGATCTGTCGCGCTCAAGGCGAGGTCCTCGAAGTCGACCACATCCGCACGCGCCCCCGCCGCGAGGCCGAGCGCGCACGCCGTGGCGCCAAGC
>JBMOGJ010000153.1:0-5665 GCA_049318425.1 Phycisphaerales bacterium
AGCCAGAGGAAGACCGGACCACCCGCGAGCGCCGTGACGACGCCCACCGGAAGCCGGCCCGTGCCGAGATCGATCACCTGCCGCGCGGCATCGGCGGCGACCAGGATCGCCGCGCCCGCGAGCGCCGCCGCCGGAACGAGCCGCGCATGCGACGCGCCCACGAGCCGCCGCGCGAGGTGCGGCCCGATCAGCCCGACGAATCCGATCGGCCCCGCATACGCGACCGCGACCGCTGCCAACACGCCGCCGACCTGGAACAACCTCCGCCGCAGCGCGCGGAGATCGACGCCGGTCGACGCGGCCTCGTCGTCGGAGAGCGCCGCGACATCGAGCGCACGCGCCTGCGACGCAAGCGCGAGCGCGCCACCCGCGACCGCGGCCGCGAGTGTCCAGAACGCCGCGCGCGACGGGATCTCCGGCAGCCGCCCCGCCATCCACGAGAGGAGGTCGCCGCGCAGCCCGTATGGAACGAGCTGCTCGACGAGCATCGTGCCCGCGCTGAAGATCGAGCCGACGATCACGCCGGAAAGGACGAGCGTGGTCGGATCGCCTGCCTCAGCGCCGCCATGTCCGCCGCCGGCCGCGCGACCGCGCCCGAGCCAGCTCACGAGCGCGAGCGTCGCCAGCGCACCGACCACCGCACCCGCGACCTCGCCGCCGAAACTCACCGCGGGAACCGCGAGGAGGTAGCCCGCGGCGAGCACCAGCGCGACGCCGAACCCGGCGCCGCTCGACACGCCGAGCACGAAGGGCGACGCGAGCGGATTGCGGAGGAGCGTCTGCAGCGCGAGCCCCGACAGACCGAGCGCCGCGCCGAGGAGCGCCGCGGAGCCGACCGCGCCCACGCGCAGCGCGAGCACCTCGCCGGTCGGCACCGAGAGCGCGAGGCGCATCGCGCCGTCATCGGCCACCGGCCCGACCGCGATCCGCGCGAGCGCACACACGACGATCGCGAGCGCCAGCACCGCGATGCCGGATGATTGGACAGGCAAGCCACGCCCCGAATCCACATCCGGCTTCAACGGCGCGCTCACGGGACGCCCGCACCTTCACCGCGCAGCAGCCGCGCGAACTCCCCGCGCTTCGCGACCATGCGCAGGCTCGGAATGAGCATCTCGGGCAGCGCCCCCGCCGCGATCGGCGGATGGGCGCCCGCCCACGGCAGCACCTCGAGGAAGCCCTGCACCTCGAGCGCGCCGACCGGCGTCTCGCCGATCGCGACGATCCGCGTCGGCCGCAGCGCGACCACCGCCTCCGCCGACAGCTCGACCCAGCCCTCGGCCTCGACGGCGTTGTCGCAGCCCGCGCGCACGAGCAGCTCATGCAGGTAGTTCCCCCGCCCGACCGCCAGCACCGGATCCACCGACACCACCACCAGCACCCGCGCAGCGTCCACTGGGACAGGCAAGCCATCGGCGCCAGGCGCAACTTGGACAGGCAAGCCATCCCCCCCATCGAGGAACGCCCGCGCCTCCCGAATCCGCGCACGCGCCTCCTCACCAAGCCGCGAACCGCCGCCGGCGTCGCCATCCGCGCCACCACCATCCACTTCCGCAAACACCTGCTCGATCCGCTGCAGCAACTGCGAGATCTCGGCGAGCGAGTCGATCCGCTGCTCGGCGAGCGTGATCGACCGCCGCGCGCAGAACTCCCGCAGCGCCGGATCGACCCCCGCGAGCGGCGGCTGCACGAACAGCACCTCCGGCTTGGCGAGCGCGAGCCGCTCGGCGTCGAAGCTCCGCAGGTCGCCGATCACCGGCACATCCGCCGGCAGCCCGCGGCAGTAGCCGCTGCGCCCGACGACATGCGCCCCGAGCCCGAGCTCGAGCAGCGTCTCGGTGATCGCCGGACTCGTCGACGCGACCCGCGGCGCGGGCGCGTTCGGCAGCAGGAACGCCGGCCCATCGCCGCCACCGCCGAGGCGGAAGACCGCCCAGATCAGCACCACCGAGAGCAGGAGCCCGATCATCCGCTGCAGCGGACCGACGCCCTTCTTCTTCGCGGGCTTCTCGAGCTCGGCGCGCAGCTCCTCACCGATCGACGGCGGCAGCCCGCTCATCGGATGAGCGCGACCACGAGCACGAGGATCAGCACCGCGATGATGATCCGGTTGGTGCGGTCGGACCGGTCGGCGCGGGTCCGGCGTTCATCGACCTCGCGCATGAGCGCGGCCGAGCGGTCGGCGACCGACACGAGGCGGGTGACGGCGTCCTCGAGCGACTTCATCTGCCCGTCGAGGCCGGCGATGACGCGCCCCTGCCGGTCGAGCTCGGTGCGGGTGAGCGCGATGATCTCGGTCTGCGTGCGCGCCTGCTGCTCGAGGCGCTCGATGCGGTCGTCGACATCGTCGAGCCGCTCGGCGGCGCCGGTCATGGTGCGCCCGAGGGAGTGGACGAAGGTCTCGAGCTGCGCGCGCATCTCGGGCATGGCCTCGACCCGCTGCGAGAGCCGGACGAGCTCGGCGCGCAGGTCCTCGACCGAGCGCACATGCCCGCCGCGCACCTCGGCGACGAGCGCCTTCATCTCGTCGGCGGCGGCGCGGGCGTCGGCCGCGACCTGCATGGCCGAGCGCGCCGCGTCGAGATCCGACTGCGGCGCGGCACCGATGGCGTTGCGGAGAAATGCGGCGAATCCCACGGGAGCGGCGACCTCGGACCGCACTGTAGCAGGAAGCCGCGCGGCTACGCCACCAGCTGCGTCGAGACCAGGCGGCGGTAGAGGTCGCAGCGGCCGAGCAGCTCGTCGTGCGTGCCGACATCGCTCACCGCGCCGTCGTCCATGACCACGATGCGGTCGGCGCTGCGCACGGTCGAGAGCCGGTGCGCGATCGCGATGAGCGTGCGCCCGCTGCGGAACTCGTCGATCGCGGCCGAGATCTGCGCCTCGCTCTCGGCGTCGATCTGGCTGGTCGCCTCGTCGAGGATGAGCACCGCCGGGTCGCGCATCAGCGCGCGCGCGATCGCGAGCCGCTGGCGCTGTCCGCCCGAGAGGCCGCTGCCGCCCTCGCCGAGCTCGCTGTCGATCCCCTTGGGCAGCGCGGCCACGAACCTCTCCGCGTGGGCGAGCCGGAGCGCGCGCGCCATGAGCGGCGCCGCCTGCCCCGCGTCCATCGGCTCGAGGCCGAGGAGCAGGTTCTCGCGGATGCTTCCGCGCACGAGGAGCGGATCCTGCGGCACCACGCCGATCTGGCGGCGGAGCGACACGAGGCTCACGCCCTGGATGTCGGTCCCGTCGATGCGCACCGAGCCCTCGGTCGGATCGAAGAGCCGGGTGAGCAGGCTCGCGAGCGTGGTCTTGCCGCAGCCGTTCGGACCGACGACCGCGATGAACTCGCCGTGCCGGACGCCGAGGCTCACGCCGCGCACCGCGTCGCGCTCGGCGCCCTCGTAGCGGAACCGCACCGCGTCGAACTCGATCGAGCGCGCGTGCCGCGGCAGCGCGGGCAGGTCGCGCTCGCGCATGCCCTCGGCGGGGATCGCGAGGATCTCCTGGAGCCGCTCGGCGGGCGCGCCCGACGCCTGGATGTCGTTGAGGAGCCCGGTGAGCGGCCGGAAGCTGCCGCCCGCGACCGCGAGCGCGCCGAGGGTGATCACGAAGCGGTCGAACTGCATGCGCCCCGCGATGATCTCGTGCGCCGCGAGCAGCGCGAGCCCCGCGATCATGAAGACGGCCAGCGACTCGACGAGCGGCGTCGAGATCGCGCGCGCCACGCGGGCGCGGCGGTCCTCGCGCACGACGCGGCGGTTCGCGCGGCCGAAGCGCTTGCGCGCCTCGCGCTCGGCGGTCGCGGTCTTCACGCCGCGCAGGCCCTGCATCGATTCGTTCGAGGTGCGGAGGAGCTCCTCGTAGGCGATCAGCGTGTTGCGGCTGCTACGGACGATGCGCTTGCCGAACTTGCGGAGGACGAAGCCGATCACCGGCGCCGCGAACACGGCCGCGAAGGTGAGCCGCCAGTCGAACCAGACGGCCGCGCCGAACGCGGCGATGCCCTTGGTCACCTGCGCGAGCGCCTTCGAGGTGAGCGCGCTGAAGCCGCGCTCGAGCTCCGCAGAGTCGCGGGTGATGCGCGAGACGATCTCGGTCGGACCGCGGCGCAGCACCGTGCCGAGCGGCAGCCGCAGCGCGTGGCGGAACGCCTCGAGCCGGATCTCGGCGACCGTCACCATCGACAGCGTGAGCGAGCAGTAGCCGTGCATGAAGTTCGCGACCGCGCCGAAGACGGTGAGCACGCACAGCGAGCCGAGGATGAGCGCCACGCCCGCCAGCCGGTCGGTCGGCAGCATCGCGACGAGCGCCGCGGGCACGAACTGCGCCACCAGGGTGTGCTCGGAGAGGTACGACTCGACCACCGTCCGCAGGTTCGAGGTCGGGTCGTCGTTCAGGATCAGCCCGAGCACCGGACCGATCGCGACGAGGCCGGCCGCGAGGCCGCCCGCCGAGATCACGGCGAACACGATGGTCCCCACCGCGAGCGCGCGGCGGCGCAGCATGCGCTTCGCAAAGTGCCAGAAGAGGGCGTTCTTCATCGGGTCGGATTCTCGCGGGAAAGCGCCTCGAGCGCCAACCAGAATCCCGGCCAGCTCTTGGCGACGCACGCGGGGTTCCTGATCGACACGCCGGCCCGCGCGAGTCCAAGAACGGCGAACGCCATCGCGATGCGGTGGTCGTTGACCGTGTCGATCGCGGCGGGCACCAGGCGCGTCGGCAGCGGGTGGATCCGCGCCCAATCCTCGCCGCACTCGACGGTTCCGCCGAGCGCGCGCAGGCCGGCCGCGACCGCCGCGATGCGGTCGGACTCCTTGACCCTGAGCGTGCCGAGCCCGGTGAAGAGGCTCGGCCGGTCGCCGCAGGCCGCGAGCACCATCGCCATCACCGCCGCGTCGGGCGCGCGCGCGTAGTCGCTGTCGAACCCGCGGAGCGTGGCGCCGGCGGAGACTCGGGTCGCGCGCGGGGCGGCCGAGCCTGGCGCGGTCCCGGCGCCGTCGTCGCCGTCATCGCCACCCCCCTCGCCGATCGCCTCCACCCGCGCGCCGCGCAGCGCGAGGTCCTCGATGAAGAACGCGTCCGGCTGCGCGCTCCGCCGCGGGAGCGCCTCGAGCACGACCGACCCACCGGTGAGCACCGCCGCCGCCGCCGGGTAGACCGCGCTCGACGCGTCGGGCTCGATGTCGACGAAGGCTCCGGCTGGCGTGCCGCGGATCCGCTGCGGCGCGATGCGGATGCGCGCGAGCCCGCCGCCGATCGACGCCGCACCGAGCCGCACGGGTCCGTAGGCGACCTCGGCGTTCACGCCCACCGCGGCGAGCGCCGCAAGCGACAGCTGGATGTAGGACGCGCTCGTCGGCTCCTCGGTGAATCTGAGGTCGATCCCCTCGGCGAGCCGCGGCGCGACGAGCAGGAGCGCGCTCACGAACTGGCTCGACGCCGTCCGTCCAACCTCGATCGCGCCGCCGCGCAGGAAGCCTCCGTGGACGCGCACCGGCAGCCGTCCCTCCGCCTCCGCGTAGTCGATGCGCGCCCCGAGCGCGCGCAGCATCGCGACGCCCTCCGCCACCGGCCGCTCGCGCATGCGCGCGCTGCCGTCGATGAGGTAGACCCCGCCGGGCTGCGCGGCCGCGAACGCGATCATGAAGCGGGTCGGCGTGCCGCCGTCGCCGAGGTCGAG
>JBMOGJ010000154.1:0-5621 GCA_049318425.1 Phycisphaerales bacterium
GTCCACGCCGCGAGCAGCCGCGCGATGTCGGTCGCGCCGACCACGCCGTCGCCGTCGATGTCGGGCGGCCCGCCGAAGGTGCCCCACGCATCGAGGAGGATCGCGAGGTCCTGCGCGCCGACCGCGCCGTCGTCGTTCAGGTCCTCCGCGAGATACGGCCGCAGTCGGAGCAACTTGGACACGGGGTCGCCGGTCAGCCGTCCGCTCGCGACCAGCTCGCGCCGGTTGGTGATCGTGCCGAGGCCGTTGATCGACCACGCGCCTTCGGACGGCGCGATGAGCGCGGACGGCGAGACGGGATCCTCGCCGGCGAAGCTGATCCACACCGCGGTGTTCGCGACGTACGCGGTCGCGTCGCCGAGGTCGTTCACCGACGACGCCGAGGTCGTGGTCGCGCAGCCGCCGACGAACTGCCAGCCCACCCCGGGCAGGTGCCTCACGGGAAACGTGCTGCATCCGCTGAAGCCGGAGACGTATCCGCAGACGTTGCCCGCGTTGGAGATGTCGACCGCGACGAAGCCCTGCCAGTTGCCGGGCGGCAGCGGGATGGTCTCGATCGCCATGGTGTCGAGGTCGAGCAGCAGGTTCGACGCGACGATGACGCGGTCCTCGTTGATGTCGGCGGGCGTGCCGATGCCGTGGAGCTGCGTCGCGCCCTTCAGCGAGAAGGTCGCCGCGCGGGGGTAGAGGCCGAGCCCGAGTCCGCCCGATCCGCCGACGATGTCGCCGCCGCTGTTCACGCCGAACGCCGCGCTGAAGGTGTCGCCCGCGAGCGGCTGCAGCAGTTCGAAGCGGTACCCATCGTGGGTCGGGAACCACGCCGCGGCACGCGAGCCGACCGACGCGATGTTCTGGATGCTCACCGCGCCCACGATGATGCCGTTGGCGCTGATCGCGTAGGCGTCGGAACTGCGCCACTGCTTCGGCAGTGGGAGCAGTTCGGACGGCTGGCCGCGCCGCGCGATGAAGGCACGGCCGATCTGCAGCGCGTCGAGCTGGCGACCGACGATGGTGCCGGACTCGTTCATGTCGAAGCCGTTCATGCCCTCGCCGATCACGTCGACGCGGTAGTTGCTCGGCGGCACGGCGAGCGCAGCGCCTGTCAGGGCGACGCAGGCGAGGCTGGCGGCAACGGCGTGGTCGGGTCGCATCATGGTCCGAGGCCTCCAGAGTATGCAGCGGAATCCCGCACGGACGGTCGAGCGCTGCAGGGTATCCCGCAGTTCGCGGTCCTCCGCGTCCGGACATCTCCGAGAACTTCGTCGGATTCGAATTCCCACCGAGTCCGCCGTGATCCATACTTCCGTCTCATGCGGAAGCCTTCCGTCATCCTCGCCGCAGCCGTCGCCGTGGTTGCCGTCGCGTCGTTCGCCGGCGCCGACATGTTCCTGCAGGGGATCGCGGGCGACCACGCGATCACCGCCCGCAGCGACCGATTCCACGCGGGCCCCGACCGCGCGTTCATCGGCGAGCCGTTCGACTGGTCGGGCGTCGGCCGCAGCTCGAACGGCGCGTGGGTCACGATGATCTCGCCCACGCACTTCGTGAGCGCGAACCACTACCACCCGAACGCGGGCGACACCATCACCTTCTACGAGGGCAACTCGCTCGCCGGCCGCAGCCATGCCTACACCGTCGACGGCTTCGCCTACGACACGAACTACGGCGGCCAGTCCTCCGACCTCTGGCTCGGCCGCCTGACCGCGCCGCTCAGCCCGAAGCACCACATCGCCACCTATCCGGTCCTCTCGTTCGGCACCGACGGCGCGTACACCGACATGTTCATGTACGCCTACGGCTACCCGAACCGCGTCGGCACCAGCCGCATCGGCGCGATCGTCGACGACTTCGAGATCGGCCGCACGCGCACGATGCGCTTCTGGTTCCACGCGGCCGAAGGCACGGGCACGGGCCCGACCGACTGCCATCTCATCGGCGGCGACAGCGGCGGCCCGAGCTTCGTCCTCGTCGGCGGCAGGCTCGCGCTCGTCGGCATCCACTTCACCACCAACGACACCAATGGCGTACCCGACCCAGAGGACTCGTGGCCGTTCGGCTTCGGATGGTCGGGCGACTCGTTCGTCCCGTTCTACATCGATCAGTTGAACGCGAACATGGGCGCCGAGCGCGTGCGCGTCATCCGCTCGCGCGCGGACTTCACGCTCGACGGCGAGGTCGACAGCGCGGACTTGGCCGCGCTGCTCGGCGCGTGGGGCGAAAGCTCGGCAACCCACGACCTCGACGGCGACGGCGTCGTCGGCAGCCCGGACCTCGCGTTGCTCCTCGCCGACTGGGGCTGACCGCGCGGCTCACGCCTTCGCGGCGAGGTGCTGCGACAGCGCCTCGCGCGCGGGCGCCTGCCACGCGTCGATGCCGGCGTCGGCGATGATCGCGACCATGCAGCGCACGCTGTCCATCGACACGCCGTCGAGCCCCTTCGCGAGCACCGCCGCGAACTGCGCCGCGGTCGGAGGATTGGTGACCGCCGAACTCTCGGCGACCTCGAGGTCCTTGTGCTCGACGCCGAGCGCGCTGTAGAGCGCGGTCAGCTCCGCCTTGCGCACGCCCATGTAGGTGATCGCGAAGAACGGCGCGCCGCGCCGCGGATCGAGCGCCAGCGCGCGGTTCGTGCCGAAGGTGTCGGCCATGCGCCATTGCGACTGCACCGACTGCGGGCGGGCCTTGATCGCCTCCGCGACCACGCGGGCGAACGCCTCGTACTCGTTCGGCGACGCCTTCAGGTGCTTGACGCACTGCAGGATGAGCTCGTTGCGGAACGCGGCGGGAAGGGCAGGCCAGACGGATGCGAACATGGCGGAATCTCCGGGAGCGGCTCGGTGCGCGCCGCCGACAGCACGGGGCGCGGAGACGCGGGTCGGGCAGGATACTGCGGCGGCCGACCCGCGTCGCGCCCGCGCGCCGTACGATGCGACGCCGCGTCGGCCGCGCCGATCGCGCCAGGAACCCGAGCACATGAACCGATCGCCGAACCTCGTCCTCTCTGGCCGCCTGTGTGGAGCGGTGCTGCGCGCATCGCTCGCCGTCGCGCTCGCCGCGACCGCGGCCGCCGTCGCCGGCGCGCCCGCGACCGACACCCCGCGCTTCGTCGACGGCCAGGCGCAGGTCGTCGAGGCCTTCGCCGATGCGAAGCAGTGGATCCGCGAGTCGCTCTGGGTCGAGGCCGAGTTCGACTCGGACGGCGACGGCAAGCGCGACCGCATGCACGTCGACGTCACGCGCCCCGCGCAGACCAACGACGGCCTCAAGGTCGCGGTCATCTACGAGACGAGCCCGTACTACGCCGAGATCGCCAAGGAATCGCCGAGCTACGTCTGGGATCCGAAGCACGAGCTCGACGAGACGCCGAAGCCGCACGATCCGCCGCCCGCGCTTGGCTTCAACCCGAACCGGAAGCGGATCAGCGACAGCCTGATCGCCGAGTGGGTCCCGCGCGGCTTCGCGGTCGTGCACTCCGAGTCGCCGGGCACGGGCCTCTCGGACGGATCGCCCACCTGCGGCGGCGCCAACGAGGCGCTCGCGCCGAAGGCCGTCATCGACTGGCTCAATGGCCGGGCGAAGGGCTACACCGCGCGCGACGGCGGCGACGAGGTCACCGCGGGCTGGTCGACCGGCAAGGTCGGCATGACCGGCACGTCGTACAACGGCACGCTCTGCCTCGCGGCGGCGACGACCGGCGTCGAGGGCCTCGCGGCGATCATCCCCGTCGCGCCGAACACCTCGTACTACCGCTACTACCGCGCGAACGGCCTGGTCCGCCATCCCGGCGGCTACATGGGCGAGGACATGGATGTGCTCTACCAGTTCATCCACAGCGGCGACCCCGCCAAGCGCGATTGGTCGAACGAGAACATCCTCGAGGGCGAGCTTCTCGCGGGCATCGACCGCCGCACCGGCGACTGGAACGACTTCTGGAAGGCGCGCGACTACTGGCACCAGCTCGACCGCGTGAAGGTGCCGACCTTCCTCGCGCACGGGCTCAACGACTGGAACGTCATGCCGTCGCACAGCACGCATGTCTACCGGGAGCTCAAGAAGCGGGGCGTGCCCTCGAAGCTCTACCTCCATCAGGGCGGCCACGGCGGCGATCCGCCGTTCGAGGCGATGAACCGCTGGTTCACGCGCTGGCTGTGCGGCGTCGAGAACGGCGTCGAGGCCGACGCGCCGTTCATGATCGTGCGCGAGGGCGACAAGCGCTCGGAGCCGACGACCTACGCGGACTGGCCGAATCCCGACGCGACGCCCGTCGTGCTGCGCCCGCGCGCGGGCGGGCTCGCGGTCGGCGCGCTGGTCGCCGACGCGTCGCCCGACACCGCGAAGGAGACGCTCGTTGACAACGTCGAGAAGACGGGCGCCGCGCTCGCGAAGGCCGCGAAGTCCGAGCATCGCCTGCTCTATGCGCTGCCCACGCTCGCCGCACCGCTCCACATCTCGGGCACGCCCAAGCTCACGATCCGGCTGTCCTGCGACAAGCCGGCGGCGAACCTCTCCGTCTGGCTGGTGTCGCTGCCGTGGAACGGCGGCCGCAACGTGAGCGGCGACATCGTCACGCGCGGCTGGGCCGATCCGCGCAACCATGCGGCGATCGACCGGCAGTCGCCGCTCGAGCCCGGCCGCTTCTACGACCTGACCTTCGAACTCGAGTCGGACGACCAGGTCATTCCCGCGGGCGAGCGGCTCGCGCTCATGATCTTCAGCAGCGACCGCGACTTCACGCTCTGGCCCGAGGCGGGCACCAAGCTCACCGTGGACCTCGCGGGGACCTCGCTCGAACTGCCCATCGTGGGCGGTGCCGAGGCGGTGGCTGCGGCGACGGCGCCTGCGACGGATGCTTCGAAGAACTGATGACCGCGCTCGACGCCATCTTTCTCGATCTCGATGGCTGTCTCGTCGACTCGACGCGCGCGATCACGAACACGTTCGACCATGCGCTCGCGTCGGTCGGCCTCGCGCCGCGCGCGCCCGAGGTGACGCGCTCGTTCATCGGTCCGCCGCTGCGCGCGACGTTCGACCGCATCGTGGCGGAGGAGGGTCGTGATCCCGCGCTGGCGGTCGAACTCGTCGCACGCTACCGCGAGCGATACCGCGCGATGTCGGCCATCGAGACCGAGATCTTCGCGGGAATCCCCGAGGCGCTCGCTCAGCTTCGGAACGACGCGCCGATCGCGATCGTGACCTCGAAGCTCGGTGTCGTCGCCGGGCGGCTGATCGACGAGATCGGCCTGCGCGCGCACGTCGGCGTGCTGTTCGCGCCCGAGGACGAGCATGCGATCGAGCCGAAGGAGGTCACGCTCCGCCGGGCGCTCGCCGCGACCCGCGCGCGGCCCCACGCGACGGTGATGATCGGCGACCGCGAGCACGATGTCCTGGCCGGCCGCGCCTGCGGCACCGCGACCGTCGGTGTCCTCTGGGGCGCCGGCGACCGCGCCGAGCTCGAGGCCGCGGGCGCGCACGCGATCGTGTCCGAGGTGCACGCGCTGCACGGCGCGGTGCGCGCACTCGGCGCGTCTCCGCTAGGATCGCGCTGATGCACGACTACCAGCGGAAGTTCATCGATTTCATGGTCGAAGTGGGGGTCCTCACCTTCGGCGACTTCACCACCA
>JBMOGJ010000155.1:0-5535 GCA_049318425.1 Phycisphaerales bacterium
CGACGGCGTCGTGATCGTCGACCAGCACGCGCTGCACGAGCGCGCGATGTTCGCGATGTTCATGGAGCGGATCGGCCGCGGCGCACTCGAGTCGCAGCGGCTGCTCGTGCCGATCGTGCTCGAGCGCAGCGCGCGCGAGGTCGAGATCCTCGCCGAGATCGAGCCGCTGCTCGTCCGCCTCGGCATCTCCGCGCGTCCCTTCGGCCCGCGCTCGGTCGCGATCGACGGCGTGCCCACGCTGCTCCACACCCGCAACGCCGACGCCGGCGCCTTCGTCGGCGACCTGCTCGCGAAGGCCGTCGAGCACGGATCGCTCCTCTCGCTCGAGGCGGCGCTGCACGAGGTCGTCGACATGATGAGCTGCAAGGCCGCGGTCAAGGCGGGCGATGCGCTCGGCGACGCGGAGATCCGCGACCTCCTCCGCATGCGAGATTCGGTTGAGCGCGCCACCGCGTGCCCGCACGGGCGACCGACGTCGATCCGCATCCCGCGGAGCGAGCTCGAGCGGCGATTCGGGCGCACGTGACACACGCGGCGGAGCCGCTGGCGACGGACACGGCGCGACTCACGTCCGCAGGTGCGCGTCCCGCGGCAGGATGATCTGGTGGAACACGGTCTCACCCGTCTCGAGCATGCGCTCGATGTACGGACGGCACACGCCGCAGCAGCTCCCGCAGCCGAAGCGCTTGGTGATCTCGGCCAGGTCGACGGCGTCTCCACCGATCGCGGACTTCAGCTCCGCGAAGGTCCGGTCGTAGCACACGCAACGGTCGATGACGATGTCCCGTGCCATTCAGCGCGGATCGTAAGGTGAATCCCCGTCGGCAAGAAAGCCGTTCTGCGGAAAACCCGTCACGCCGTGCAGGAGTTCGGGGGTGGCCAGGGAACCTTCATGGCAGGCGCATCCCCCAGCCACGTGGCCGTCGAGGTAGCACACATGGGTGCAGCCGCCGTGGCGGAACGCCTGTGCGCCCGCGTACACCGTCTGCAGGTCGTTCTCCACGGCGTTCGACGGCGCGCGCATGAACTTGTTCGCGCCGCCGCGCCAACCGCCGTCTCCGAAGAGCGCGGTCGTCGTCGTGCGGCGGTGCTGGCCCGACGCGAGGCCGTGCCGCGCGACCTTCCAGCCGTCGCGCCAGCGGCCATCGGCACCGAGCTCGGGAAAGCGGCCCTCGGCCCCGATGTAGGTCGTGTTGTAGTTGTAGCCCGTGTAGGGGTCGCCGCCGAATGTCGACGCGCCCTCGAACTCGGGGCACTGCTGCACCTCGGCCGAGCCCGAGACGAACTCCCAGATCGCGCCCGGCCGGACCGTGCCGTCCGGGCGCTGCTCGAAGTCCCACGCCTTGGTCACGAGTCCGACCGAGGTCAGCTCGTAGAGGATCGCCGCGGGGTAGCGGTCGCGGTTCTGCAGCGCGTAGCTGGTGGCGGCCACCCCGAGCTGCCGCAGGTTCGACTGGCACTTGCCCGAGCGCGCCGAGGCGCGCATGCTCGACATCGTCGGCACGGTGATCGCGAGGAGCACCGCGATGGCGCCGATGACCGCGAGCGTCTCGACGACGGTGAACGCGCGGCGCCCGGAACCGGGACAGGCAAGCCTCGCGCGCGAGACGGGACTCGAAATGGGACAGGCAAGCCTCATGCCCCGCTCCAGCTCGAAAGGATCACCGCGAGGTCGGCGGAGCCGACGGTCCCGCTGCCGTCGAGGTCCGCGATCGGATCGACCGTGCCCCAGGCCGCGAGCAGCCGCGCGAGGTCGCTCGGGCCGACGAGACCGTCGCCGTCGAGATCCGGATCCGGCGGGAGCGGCGCGACGTCGGCGACCGCGTCGATCTCGGGCGACATGCCCGCCGACGCCGGACCGTCGATGCGCACGAAGCGGATCGCGCGCAGGCCGAGCGGCGCGAGGTCGATGCCGGTGCCTCCGCCCGAGCCGTCGTAGGCGTCGAGCAGTCCGTCGTACCCGAGGCCGATGAGGTCGCCGACCCCGAGGCTCGGATCGACCGGACGCAGGAAGTCGCTCGGCACCGCGCCCGCGGTCGTCGCGTACGGCGCCGCATCGAGCCAGCCGAGCGTGGGGAAGAGCCCGTCGGCATCGAGGCCGCGCGCCAGCATCCACTGCACGCCGTCGGCGCTCACCCAGATCGAGCCGCCCTCGGCGGCGAGTCCCGCGACGACGCCCTTGCCGAACGAGCTGTCGGTGAAGAACGCGTTCCCGAACACGAGCAGGTCGATGCCGAACGGATTGCGCGGATCGTCGACGACCTCGTGGTCGAAGCGCAGCACGAGCGATCCGCCCACGCCGAGCGACACCAGTTCGTTGGGACGGAACGCGGGCTGGAACGGCGTCACCGCGCCGGGAATGAGTCCCTCGCCGCTGAAGCGCTCGGGGGAACCGAGCGCCACCAGCGGATTGGTGAAGCCGAGCGCTGCGCCGGTGCCGGCGGCGTACGAGACGACCTCGGACGCGAATGGACTCTCGCCCGCCGCGCGCGTCGAAGCCAGCGCGGCCAGCAGCAGTGGGGATGACATCAACAGCACGCGCGTCGTGCGCATCGGACCTGACTCCTCCGGGAGCTCGCGCCCGGGGCCAACATGCGCTCCAATCCGGGAGCGCGCCGCGGCATCCGACGGATGCCGATGGTGCCTAGGCAGGTCTTCCGACTTCAGGGTCCGCGTACTCGCGGCGCGATCGACGCCTTCCCAGCCGCCGAGGCGACCAGTGGCTGCCCGCGCGCATGCACCCACAACGGGTGCGCGACGCAGGCCATCTTTCGCGGGATCAGGGTCTTGGACACCGGCGTGCCGGATGGCTCGCGAGCATCGGACCCAACTCCCCACCTGTCACGGCGGCGCGACCGCGGCGGAATTTCACCGCCTTCCCTCGCTCTCCCGCAGCAATGCGCGGGGGAGCGCCGAAGATCCTCTTCGAGCGCCTAGGCGGGGCCGAGTATAAGGCGTTCAGAGGTTGACGGGTTCCGCATAAAACCGATACATTGCCCGACTCGCGGGTGGCCGTCCGTCCGGGCTGCCCTCCGCGCATCCGATCCGCCGTCTGATCCATTTGGAGATCTCGATGTCCCTGCAAGCGTCCTTCGTCCACTGCGTCCGTCTCCCGCTGTCCGCGATGCTCGTCGCGACGGCCCTCCTCTCGGCCGCGCCCACCGCGCTCGCGCAGGACGGCGGCACCGCCTCCGAGAACAGCAAGGACATGACGGGCGTGTCGAAGGCCTTCCAGGACTTCGTCCACTACGTGCTCATCGGCAAGGCCGACCTCGCGCAGGCCGCGGGTGAGGCCGTGCTCGGCGCCTCGGTGTCCGACGCCGACCTCGCCGAGGTCGTCGACGGCGGCGAGATGGCGGACCGCCTCGCGCGCGCCGTGTCGCGCAGCCGCGCCATGGGCGGCGTGAGCGACCTCGCGACCCGCATCGAGAACCGCGTCGAGACCGGCCGCCGCGCGCTGGCCCGCAACCCGCAGCGCATCGCCGAGGCGATCGGCATGCTGTCGAAGACCCTGCGCGAGCAGCGTCTCGGCGAGGAGCGCCTCGCGGCCGCCGGCGAGTACGCCGTGCCCCAGCTCCTCAAGGTCCTCGTCGACGCGAAGGATCCGGCGTCGGAGCTCGCCGCCACCAAGAACCTCATCGCGATCAAGCGCCACGCCGTCGCGCCGCTCGGTCTCGCGCTCAACTCGCTCGACCCGGTCTCGCAGCGCAAGGTCGTCGGCGTCCTCGCCGAGATCGGCTGGCCGACCGCGATCCCGTTCATCGTCGACCTCGGCGCCCGTCCCTCGACCACCGTCGAGGTGAAGGCCGCCTGCGATGCCGCCTTCTCGATGCTCGGCGGCACCACCCGCGACGTGACCGCGCAGTACACCGCGCTCGCCCGCAAGTACTTCGACCGCGAGTCGTCGCTCCTGCCGTACGCCGATGATTCGGTCAACAACATCTGGAGCCACGACGACGCGTCGGGCTTCGGCAGCCTCACCGCCGAGCAGGTCGCGACCAGCGTCTACTGCGACGTGATGGCGATGGGCCTCGCCCGCCGCGCGCTCGCCGCCGACGCCGCGAACACCTCGGCCCTCGCGATCTTCGTCGCCGCCGACCTGCGCCGCGAGAACACGCTCGGCTCCGACTTCCAGGCCGGCCGCTATAGCCCGCAGTTCTTCGCGACCGCGAGCGGTCCGTCGACCTGCTCCGAGGTCCTCGGCATGGCGATCGACGCGAAGGACACCGCGCTCGTGCGCGACGCCATCGCCGTCCTCGCCCAGACCGCCGGCGGCGCCGCGCTGGTCTCGACCGGCGGCCGCACCCCGATGCTCGAGGCGATCGGCTACAGCGACCGCCGCGTGCGCATCGACGCCGCCCTCGCGCTCGCCGCGAGCAACCCGACCTCGAGCTTCGCCGGCGACTTCCGCGTCGTGCCGACCCTCGCCGCCGCGGTGAGCGATTCCGGCAAGACCCGCGCCGCCGTCCTCGGCGGAAGCAACGATGACCGCCGCGCGATCACCGAGCAGCTCGAGCAGGCCGGCTTCGCCGCCGTCGCCTCGGGCGGACGCTTCGAGGATCTCGAGAACGACGTCGTCAAGGCCGAGGGCGTCGACATCGTCGTCATCCGCGGCTCGGGCGAGGAACTCGCCGGCGCCGTCGCGCGCGTGCGCGCCAGCGGCCTGACCGCGGCGAGCCCGATCGTGGCCGTCGCTCCCGCCGCCGACGAGGGTGCGGTCCGCCGCGCCTACGCCGCCGACCGCGGCGTCATGGTGTGGGCCGAGGGTTCGTCGAACGACACTTTCCGTGCGACCGTGGCCGGCGCGATCAGCGCGCTCAGCGGCAGCGCGATGGATGAGGCCGAGTCGCTCGAGTACGCCGCCGCGGCCGCCATGGCGCTCCGCAGCGTCGCCACCAGCGGCAGCAAGGTGCTCTCGATCGCCGACGCCGAGCCCGCGCTCCTGCGCGCGCTCTCGGTGAAGCAGGGCGGTCTCCGCCTGATGGTCGCCGATGTGCTCTCGCTCACCGGCTCCGCCGCCGCCCAGCGCGCGCTCATCGACGCCGCGCTCGGCGCGACCGGCGAGGAGCAGGTCGCCCTGTGCGACTTCGCCGCCCAGTCGGTCCGCATGTCGGGCTCGAAGGCCGACGAGCGTCAGGTCGGCGCGCTGCGCGAGCTGATCGGCTCGAGCGAGGGCGCCACCGCCGACGCGGCCGCCCGCCTCTACGGCGCGCTCGACGCCGGCACCGCCGAGGCCGTCAAGCTCATCGTGAAGTGAGGCGCGCCGCGCCTGCCTTCGCGGTGCGCCGCGAACCGCAGGGCTTCCGGCGAGCCAGTGCTCGCGAGGTCCAGAACGACAAAGCCCCCGCGCTCACGCGCGGGGGCTTTCTTGTTTCGTGCGTTCCTGTTTCGCGGAGTGTGACGCTCGCCAGAGCGTTCCGCGGGCCTTCGGTGCCGAACGGCGGTCCGCGCGATCCTCTCGCCGCGGAGTCCGCCGGACTCGAAAGCCACCCATGGGATTTGAACCCACGACCTGCGCTTTACGAAAGCGCTGCT
>JBMOGJ010000156.1:0-5474 GCA_049318425.1 Phycisphaerales bacterium
AGGATGTAGCGCAGCTTCGAGATGTCGATGGCGGGCTTCGATGAGGGGACGGGCGCACTCATGGCGCGCAGCCTAGCGGGTCGGTCAGTCGCGCGCGGGGCGCGGCGCGGGTGCGGGCTCCGTGCGCGGCGCGGATGCGGGGCGCGGCGCGGGTTCGGCTCGCGGCGCGGGCGCATCCTTCACGCAGCGGAACCCGAGGTGCTCGAGCGCGGTGTCGGGCGGCGCGGCCATGCGCGCGCTCGGGCGGTAGCTGGCGCAGTAGCTGTCGTTGCAGAGGAACGATCCACCGCGGTGGACGCGCGACTCGGGCGCGTGCGCGTTGCGCGGATCGCGGCTCCTCGCGGGGCCCTTCGGATCGACCACCGCGGCGCCGGGCTCGAGCCCCCGCACGCGCTCGGCGTAGGCGCGGGCGTCGTAGAGGTCGGCGCACCACTCCCAGACATTGCCCGCCATGTCGTACAGGCCGTATCCGTTGGGCGGGTAGCGGCGCGCGGGCGACGACCGCACCGCCCCGTCGAACGCGAGGTTGCGGCGCGGGAACTCGCCCTGCCAGATGTTGCAGCGCCACGGCTTGCCGGCGCCTGGATCGACGGGCTCGTCGCCCCACACGTTGACCTTGCCGTCGAGCCCGCCGCGCGCGGCGAACTCCCATTCGGCCTCGGTGGGCAGCCGCTTGCCCGACCAGCGGCAGTAGGCGAGCGCGTCGTCGTAGGCGATGTGCACGACGGGGTGGTCGTCCTTGCCCTCGATCGAGCTCGTGGGGCCCTGCGGATGACGCCAGTTCGCGCCGGTCGTCCAGGTCCACCAGTTGAAGTAGTCGTCGGCGGGCTGGTCGGGCGCGGGCGGCGTGAAGACGAGCGAACCGGGCTGCAGCATCTCGTCGGCCGGCTTGGGCGTGCCTTCGGGGACCTGCTTCTTGAGCTCCTCCCAGTCGACCGGGCGCTCGGCGATGGTCTTGTAGCCCGTCGCGTCGGCGAAGGCGCGGAACTGCGCGTTGGTGACCTCGGTGGCGTCGATCCAGAAGCCGCGGACCTGCACGCGGTGCTGCGGCGATTCGTCGGCGCGCGCGAGGGCGTCGGTCGAGCCCATGACGAAGGTGCCGCCGGGGATCCACACCATGCCCGCGGTGCCCGACGCGGGGTCGGTGGTGGCATCGGATTTCGGCGCTGCGGGTGGCGGCGTGATCGTCCCTGCGGGCAGCGCGGGCGCACCTGCGGGCGGCGTGGCCGTTCCTGCCGGCGGAGCGGACGCGCCGGCGAGTGCGACGGCGGCGGCGACGAGCATCAGGGCGTTCACGGCGGGGAGCTGCATGGAACTGAGTGTAGTGTCGGGTAGCCTTCCGACATGCGAGCGTTTCTCCGCCATGCCTTCGCCCTCGATGACGGGACGCCGTGCGAGCCGTCTCCAGAGGACCGCGCGCTGCTCGAGACGCTCGCGACCGAGATCGCGCGGCGCCGCATGTCGGGCCCGGCGCTCGCGTTCCTGGAGATGTCGCGGCCGCTGAACTCGCTCGGCGCGGCGGCGATCCACTTCTTCACGCCGCTCGCGTCGACGCTCGCCAACCCGGTGGCGCTCAAGCGGTTCGCGGAGTTCCTCGAGAAGCGCGGCTCGGTCGACGTGCTCTGCCGCGCGATCGAGGAGGCGGAGCGCAACCATGAGCACAGCCACGAGCGCGGCTGCTGCGAGGGCGAGGCGCCGAAGAAGCCGTAGCCCGCAGGCGGGGATCACGATGACGAAGCAACTCTTCCTCCGGTCGATGCTGGTCGCGCTCGGGCTCTCCGCGGTGCTCGCGATCGCGTCGATCTACGCGGCCGGCGACATCGCCGAGCGGCTGCTGCTGACCACGGTGTTCGCGGCGGTGGCGTGCGGACTGATGCTGCCCCACGCCCCGCGCGAATCGGGCGCGCCCCTCGACCTGCTGCAGCGCACCGTGCTCGGCTTCGTGCTGGTGGCGTTCGCGCTGGGCACGCTCGCGGTGTGGGATGTCGACCTGGTGCTCGCGGGCGGGTCGGACGAGCTCGTCCTGCTCTGGCTCGTGGTCGGAGTGCCGGCGCTCGGCGTCGCGTACCCCGGGCTGCGGAGCCGGCGCCGCGCGGACCGCTCGTGCGCGCTCGCCGAGCGACTCGCCTTCCTCGGTGCGGCGGCCGCGGTGACCGCCAGCGTGGTGGCGGCGGTGCTGCTCGGCTCGGGCGGCATGGGCATGGGTATGCCGATCCTGATCGGCCTCTCCGGCGTGGGTGGCGCGCTCGCGGCCGCGGCGTCGGCGGTGGGACGGCGCGGTCCGTCGAGCGAGCGCTTCACGCCTCCGCCGGCGGCCACGGCGATCGACCGCGCGATCGGCGCAGTGGGCATCCTGGCCGCGCTGGGGTGGTCGGCGTGCGCGACGCTCGCCGTCACGCTGGAGCAGCTCGCGCGGCAGACGGGGACGCCTGGTGCGGCCGGCGTCTGGCCGCTCGCGATCGGGTGCGCGGGCCTCGCGCTGCCGTGCGCGATCTGGTGTGCGCTCGGACTGTCCCGCGTGAGCGGGCTCGCGCGCTTCCTGCGCCACCTCGCGGCGGGCGCGGCGCTGATGCTCGGCGTGCTGGCGACGTCGGTCGCCGCGCTGGCGGCGCTGGATCACGACACCATCATCCGCACGAGCGGCGTGATCGAGCTCATGTCGGCGCTGGCGGTGGTCACGATGTGCTCGCTCGTGGCGGCCGCGGTGATGATGCGGCTCCACCGCGGGCGCGCCGTCGTGGCCGACCCGATCGAGTCGATCGACTGGACCTGCCCCCGCTGCGCCGCGCGCGCGCGGATCGGCACGGGCGAGCACTCCTGCGCGGGCTGCGGACTGGCGGTCGTGCTCCACTTCCGCGACGACCGCTGCCCCGCGTGTGCGTACGACCTGCGCGGGCAGCCCGCGGGCGCGGCGCAGTGCCCCGAATGCGGGCGCGCGCGGCAGCTGCCGGTGGCGTGAGCCGCGAGGGTGCGAGGGCGTGACGGTGCGCCCGCGCGACGACGCGCGCGCATCAGGGCATCAGCGCGCGCCCGCGCACGCATCCACCCGTCACTGCAACCGGAACGCCCCGACGCTCTGGCGGAGCGCCTGCCCCGCGCGCTGCAGCTCGGCCGCGGTGCGACCGAACTCCTCGGCGCTGTCGACGGCGCGCCGCGCGGCGGTCGCGAGTGAGCCCATCGATTCGGAGATCGTCTGCGCGCCCTGCGACTGGCTGTCCATGCCGACCGAGACCGTGCGGATGCGCTCTGCGTTCGACTCGACCTGCGCGATGATCTCCGCCATCTGGCGGCTGGAGGCGACGACCTCGTCGACGCCGCGGCGGACCTTCTCGGAGAAGCGGTCCATCTCCATCACGCCCGCGCCGACGGCCGACTGCATCTCGCGCACCATCGACTCGATGTCGACGGTGGCGCCGGCGGTCTGGTCGGCGAGGCGGCGGATCTCGCGCGCGACCACCAGGAAGCCGCGCCCCTGCTCGCCGGCCTTCTCGGCCTCGATCGCGGCGTTCACCGAGAGGAGGTTGGTCTGGTCGGCGACCTTCGCGATGGTGGTGACGACGCCGTTGATGCTCGACGCGCGCTCGCTGATCGCCGAGAGCTTGGCGGCGATCGAGCCCGTCGCCTCGGCGAGCTCGCGGATGGTCGCGTCGACCGACCCGAGGTTGCCGCGCGCGTCGTCGGCGAGCGCGGCGGTGCGCTCGACGGCGCCGTCGACATCGGCCATGGTGCGCGCGAGCTCGACGCCGGTCGCGCTGATCTGCCGGGTGGCCGACGCGATCTGCGCCGACGACTCGCCGAAGCGGTGCGCGACCGTCTCCTGCTCGCGGCTGGTGGCCGAGAGCTCGAGCGCGCTCGAGTCGAGCGTCACGCCCGCCGAGCGCACGCCGGCGAGCAGTTCGTTGAGGCTGCCCTTCATGCGCGCGAGGCTGCGGAGGAGGACACCCGCCTCGTCGCCGAGCCGGCACGCCTGCACCTCGCAGGAGAGGTCGCCCGCGGCGATCGCGTCGGCCGCGATGGCGGCGGCGCGCATGCGGCGGCCGGTGCTCACCGCGATCCATCCGACGAACCCGACCGACAGCGCGAGCCCGCCGAACGCGATGAGCGCGCTCATCCACACGTCGGCGCGGATCGGCGCGACCACCGCCTCGCGCGGCTTGGTGCACACGAGCGTCCAGCCGCCACTCTCGATGCGCACCGAGGCGGCGAGCACCACGCTGCCGTCGCGGGGATCGGTGAATTCGCCCACGAACCCGTCGTCGTCGGCGCCGCGGAGGAGCGGCTCGAGCATGTCGGCGAGCCGCGATTCGGCGACCAGGGTCGTGCGCAGCTGCGCGGAGCCGCCGGTGCCGGTGGACGGAACGGTGGAGGTGGCCGTGCCAGAGTTGGCGCCGGAGTTGGCGGCGGAATCGCTGGCGACCCGCCCGATCGCCGAGTCCTCGGTTGCGACGATGAACCGCCCGCGCGACGACACCAGGTACATCGCGGCGCCCACGTCCACGGCGCTGTCGCGGACCTGCGTCTCGATGCTCGACAGCGCGCGGTCGACCGCGCCGACACCGCGGAACTTCCCGTCGATCACGATCGGGTGCGACTGCTCGACGATGAGCTGGCCGTCGTAGACATACGGCTCGGTGACGATCGTCGTCGCCTTGCCCGCCTCGGCGAAGGCGCGGCGGACGCCGTCGTAGTAGAGGCTGGTCTCGAAGTCGATGGCGGGCTTGACATCGATCGCGTCGCCGCTCGCCCAGTCGCGGAACGGATAGGCGATGAAGCGCCCGCCCGCATCCATCCACGCCTTGGGATCGGTCGCGAGCGAGGCCGCGTCCTTGCCGTCGGCGTCGGGCTCGTAGATCACGTACGCCGCGGTGATGTTGTCGTCCTCGGCGAGCTGCGCACGGAGGAGCTCGACCGTGAGCGCCCGCTGGCCGAAGAGGCCGCCCTCCTGCTGCGCGGCCAGGGCGCGCGCGGAGCGGATCGCGGATTCGTTGGAGGCGCCGATCCTGGCCGCGGTCGCCAGCGCCTCGCGCTCGAGATCGCCCTCGGCCATGAGCTCGAGGTGCTCGAACTTCTGGACCATGCCTCCGGCGATGATCCCGCCGAGCACCGTGGCGCCCGGCAGCACGCCCAGCAGGAGCAGCCGTCCCGCGAGCGAGCGGGCGAAGGGCAGCGAGCGAGCGTCCGAGGCGGAGCGGTCCATCGGCGGATGGTAATGGAAGGCACCCGCAGTACGATGGCCGCATGACTCCCGCGACCAGCACCAGCAGCGGCCTCCCCTCCAAGCCCGGCGTCGTGTCCCGCTTCCAGTCGATCGCCGACACGCCCGGCGAGCCCAACGGCTTCATGGCCGACGGCTCGGTGATGCCGGCCTTCAACCTGCTCGGCTGGGTCGGCGAGCACAGCGCCCACTTCAAGCCGCCGGTCGGCAACAAGTACCTCTACTCGGGCCGCGACTTCTTCGTGATGATCATCAAGGG